>NZ_JBHUEA010000022.1:0-8343 GCF_042680685.1 Amnibacterium endophyticum
GTTCCGCCTCGCGGTCCGGTGCTGGCGCGGCGGTCGCCGACTCCGGGGCCGCGCCGTCGCCGAAGCCATCGGGGTCGAGCGCGCGGACGAGGCGACCCGATCGCGCCGCTGCCTCGGCCTCGTCGCTGCCGAGCGCGGCCACCAGCGTCTGCCGCACCTCCTCCAGCACTCCGGGACCCGGGCGACGCCCGCTCTCGGCCGCGCGGTCCGCGAGCCCGTCCACGATCTCGCTCAGCACGCGGCGGCGCTGCGCCGTCAGCCGCGACAGCGCGGCGCGGTCGCCGCCGGCCTGCGCCTCGCGCAGGGCCGCACCGAGCTCGATGAGGCGGCCGAGGTCGTCGGCGTGATGCCGTGCGAGGTCGTTCACCAGCGCTGCGGCCGCCGAGGGCTTCTCGAGGGCGCCGATCCGGGCCGCGAGGTCGCGGTCGCCGGCTGCCCTGGCGGCGCGGGTCAGCCGCGCGCGCTCGGCGACGAAGTCGGCGGGCTCCCCGCCGTACAGCCGGTCCGCCGCGCCCTCGAGGTCCTCGCTCATCCCGCGGTGCGGATCCGGACCTCGCGCTCCATCCGCCGCTCGTGCCGCTGCCGGCCCTTGACGGATTCCGCCTCGCGATCCTTCGGCGGTGCGCTGGTGACGAGGGCGTCGAGCATCCGTCGCGTCGCCGCGGCGATCTCGTCGATCGCCGCTTCGAAGGCGGGCGAGTTGGCCCGTGACGGGCGCGTCGATCCGCTGACCTTGCGGACGAACTGCAGCGCCGCCTCCCGCACCTCGGCGTCGGTGGTCGCGGGCTCGAAGTTGTGGAGGCACCGGATGTTCCTGCACATGGCGGCGACCCTAGACCCGGGGTCGCTCGGGGCGGCGAATCGGCCCTTCTGAAGCGCACGGCGGAGGAGGAGAGTGCTCGTGTGTCCAAGTACCTGATCTCCTTCCCGAGCGCGGCGATGCGGGTCGGCGAGGACGAGCTGGCGGCGGTCGGCGACGCGGCCCGCGCCGTCGTGCGGGAGGCGAAGGACGCCGGCGTCTGGGTCTTCGGCGGCGGTATCGACGAGTCCGTGCCTCCCGTCCTCGTCGATCGGGAGGGCCGGGTCACCGACGGCACCTACCCGCAGACGACGCGGATCGAGGGCGGCTACGCGGTCATCGAGGTGCCGACCCGCGAGGCGGCGGTCTGCTGGGCGGCGAGGCTCGCCGACGCGTGCCGCTGCGCGCAGGAGCTGCGGGTCTTCGGCGACGATCCCGACAGCTGACGACCTCGCCGAGGTCGCCCGCTCAGCGCGGCGTGCCCCGGAAGGCGTAGCCGAGCATCAGCACGCCGGTCGTGAGCAGCACGGCCGTCGTGCCGAGCAGGCCGAGGTTCGATGCGATCACCTCGCCGATCCTGCTCGGCGGCCGGATCGGCGGCGAGCCCCAGAACGCGTGGAGCCGCGGTGCACGGCGGCGCCGCGGGGCTCGGGAGCGCCCCGAGCAGGACTCGAACCTGCAACCTACGGAGTGCAAACGAGGGGGACCCACTGACGCTCTTTTGATCGCAGATCCGCTCAACGGCCGGCGTCGGCCTTCGCGAGCGATAGTACGAAATCGCGGGGAATCGTGTGCAATTACGGGATATATCCGGGGTCGGGAGGGCGGTTCTTGGGTGGTGCGCCTTCCAAACAGGAGTTCGAGACGATGCTTGATGGGACAGATCCTGCGCTCGCAGGCCGCGATGAACCGGTCGTACAGGTCATCTGGGCCCGCGCATGCGTTCGACGTCTTCATCGTGCTTTGCGAGACAGTGAGTCGATTCCATGACCATGACCATGACCACGACCTCGACCAAGCTGGTTGGCTACGTCCGAGTCTTCACACCTGCGACGCCTGACAAAGCCGGTCAGTCGACAGAACGCTGTCGCCGCTCCGCTCTCAGTTGGACGCGGTGGCGTACTCGCCGTACGGCAACGCGCGTTCTGCTTCGCCACCGCGACGCGGCCCGACGGGCATCTCGGACGGTCTCGCCATATCCGAGGAAGTAGGCCGGACCGAAGGCGCTGATCACCATGAGCAGAACCATCCAGAGGACGGCGTTCGAGCGTCGACTGTCCGAGTCTTTCACTATGCCCGCCAGCACGCCGAGTGAGACGTACTCGAGCCATAGGTAGTTGCCGATTACCAGCAGCCCGATCGATACGACGCTGAGACGTTCGGCACGCGGGACTTTGTCCTTGGCTGTCTGTCGCGTGGCTCTGCTGAACCCGACCACGCTTGCGCCGCCAACGACGAGGAGCAACTGGGCCGCCGTCGACCAAAACGCTTCGTGACCTACTTGCACGGCGCTGACCCTAGATGCGCCTCCGGACGTCGGCCCCTGCTCGTACGGTCCAGGGTCTGATGACTTAGCGGGTCGAGCTAATCAGGTAGGAAGTTCGCTCCCCGGTCAACGTCGACCTGACCGGCCGCAACCGGCGTCGCACGGGCCGCTTCGAGGCGAAGTTCGACCAGGAGCACCCCGGAGTGTTCTGGGATAGCGACAAAGCTACTGAAGCGGTGTGGCAGATATGCCTCAAGCGCTTGCCGGCCCGACACGAGCAGGCGTCGCACGCGCACGGCGCGTACGAGCGGCACGTCCGCTGGGGCTGTCTGCACCTGTGCATAGCGTTACGGAGTGCTGTCGCCCAGTTCAAGTTTCGACCCTCAGATCTCGCTCGCAACGTCGACGCACGCGCAGCCCGGCGTTTTCGCGCTGCTGCTCGGCTCGGGCGTTTCGACAGGCTCCGGGGTACCGACCGGGTGGGGCGTGATCCGCACGCTCGTGATCCGCGCCTCGGCGGCAAACGGGAACCCGCTGGCGGTGGACGCGAGCGACGACGAGATCGAGCAGTGGTGGACGGACCACGGAGACGGGCAGCCGCTCGGCTACTCCGGTCTGCTTGAGGCACTCGCGCCGACCTCGGCGGCGCGCCGTGCGCTCCTCGCCGGATTCTTCGAGGCGTCGGACGAGGAGCGCGAGGAGAACATCAAGGTCCCCAGCCGTGCCCACGAGGCGATCGCCGACCTCGTCGCCCGCGGATACGTTCGGGTGATCCTGACGACGAATTTCGACCGTCTCACTGAACGGGCACTCGAGTCACGTGGCGTCTCGCCGCAGGTCATCTCCGACCCAGCGCAAATCGCGGGCATGGAACCGCTTGTGCACTCCCGCTGCACCGTGATCAAGTTGCACGGCGACTACGCGAGCCTCGAGCAGCGGAACACCGTCGACGAACTCAGCACGTATCCCACCGCACAGAACGATTTGCTCGCCCGAATCCTCGACGAGTACGGACTGATTGTCAGCGGCTGGTCGGCCGATTGGGATCGTGCGCTTGTGGCCGCGATCGAGGGAGTCCCCTCCCGCCGGTACCCGTGGTACTGGGGCCAAATGGGGCCGCTCGGCCACGCCGCTGAAACGCTGACGGCGCGGAGGGGCGCTGACGTCATCAGCGGGGTGACCGCGGAGGACCTGTTCGGCGGGCTCGTCAGCCGCCTCGACGCGATTGAGTCGCTTTCGCTGGCGCCCACATCTACGAACATTGCTGTCGCACAGGTCAAGCGAATGCTGCCCAACCCGGTCCGACGTCTTGAACTACGCGATCTATTCGACCGCGAGCTGAAGCGGCTGGGTGCTGTGATGCGGGAGCGACCGAGCCTCGCCCCAAGCCACGAGCCGGCTGGTCTGCAAGCGGCGCACGACGACTTGCGGGCAGCAGTCGACACCTTGCTGCACATGTACTTCACTGGCGTTCTGCTCGACCGCGATCGGGACCACACGGACCTCTGGGTGTGGGTGCTGCAGCGCGTGCTCCGCATGCGCCGGCAGGAGCACGGTTCGTACCACGAGTGGTTCTCGAACCTGCAACACTATCCGGCTCTCCTGCTGTTCTGGGCAGGCTCATTTGGGGCGGTGCTGGCCGGGCACGAAGACGTGTTCCTTGCGCTCGCGAAGGAGCCACGTTGGAAGAACCCGTACCGAGTGCGAGGGGACGGCTTGGTTCCGGCGTTCGCGGCGCTTGAGCCGTTCGCAGTGCTGGATGAGGAAGTCGTCAAGGCATTTCAGAAGGCCAACCGTGAGCGGTGGACTTGGCCGATCAGTCACATGTTGATCGAAGAATTGAGGCCCGTCGTCGCCGACGAGGTGGGCGACGGCTCCGCCTATGTGGCCCTCGCCCACGAGATCGAATACCGGCTCGCTCTGGCCGACCTGTACCTCGAGGGCGGCTATGGGTATACGTACATCGGCAACTATGCCGGAGAGACCGAGTTGGGATTCCAGGGCGAACTACAGACAGAACAACGCTTCCGGCAGAACGCCGATGTCTCCGCGTGGGGTTGGGCGAGCGAGGACGCGCTCAACCTGGCATTGGGAGGACTCCTCGACCACGTGCGCAGGAACCGCCGCTGGTGAGGTTTCGAGCCCGTCAGACAGCGGGCTGTCTCGCCCGGAAGTTGACGCGGTCGCCGACCGGCCCCACCTCGGTTTCGCGCGGACAGCGTTAGCCCGGTGTATGGCGGTCGGGTCTCGCGAGCAGGTAGCTGGGACGCCCAATCTGCGCTCACCACGGCGAGCGGAGCGGATTGATCGTCGTGGGTGGCAGGCCGCCGTTCTCGTTGGCCTATCCAGCGGAGGGTGGGGGTGCCCATCCTCGATTGATCAGCAGACCGTCGACCAGCACGTTCCGCTCGATGTCTCCCACCGCGAACAGTGTCGTCACGGCTGCATCCAGCTCTGCGGCGTCGCGCACGGATGGGAGCTGTGCTGATTCGTCCACGCCGTTGACTTCAAGCCGCGGAACCACCAAGTCCGCTCGCTGTTCAGTCACCCACCACTCGACCTTCGCCGGGACGTCCGAGCTGAGCCAGCTGTTGATCTCAGGGTGCCAGCATGCGGGGCGTTGGAGCAGGGCCCCAAATCGCTCGGCCGCAGCGGCGTTGAAGTCGACGACGCTGATGGTTGCGCTTGGACTCAAGTTGGTGCGGATGAAACTACTGCTTCCGACGTCACTCAGCGGGAGCGAGTACCCAATCACGGTGAGGCGGGTCGCGTTTCTTAGCCGCTGGGCGGCAGAAATCCACTGCGCGCGCACGCCAACCCGGTCGTAGTAGCGGTTCTTGACGCTCGTAGGGGGAACGATGAAGGTGCGTAGGCCGCCGTAAACGCGCTCGTGTCGGGGTGATTCGTCAGGCACGTTCGCGCGCCCGTCGAGAACGAGTGGCTCGGTGATAGGAGCCGCGTCGCCACCGTGGAGCCAGTTCACCGACCCGTGCAACTTGTAAAGCTCGGCGCTCGTGTCGCGTGGCGGCCCCGCACTCAGAAAGTGACCGGAGCCCGCGGGTAAGCGCTCAACGAGCGGAACCATGTACAGGTCAGCGAGGGCACCCACTCCACCGGCTGTGCGCAGCGCCCAGTCGAGTAGGAGGTCGTAGTTGAAGGTGAGTACTGCAGCCTGCTCACGGCTCCACTGCCATGCGACTCGGTCAAGCCAGTCCGGCAGGCCCGCCGCGCGGGCATGTGCCTCGGCGTCGACGATCACCTGACGGAGTGCCGTCACGGTCTCGCTAAATCGAGCGCGGTGACGCAGGTTCTCCTCATCCGAGAGCCAGGGCTGGTCGGTACCGATGTAGGTCAGGTACTCCTCGACGTTGCCGGCGAACTGGGCCAGCTCATCGCGCCCCTGGCCATCGAGCTCGTCCATCACGCGCTCGCCCAGGTCCGGAAGAAGCGGCATGTGTGGGCTGAGGGCCTTCGAAAAGCCTGCTCCGAGCAGCACCACGTGTCCCATGCGCTCACTCTGCATCGCGGGTTACGAAGCTGGGTGTGAGGCGCGCGACTCGCCAGCGCGGGCTCCCCAGTTGGAGATTCGTGCTCGTCGCCGCAGGAAGCTGCTCGTGGTCGTCGCCGGACCCCTCGCTTCGTACCTCGTCGACCGCGAGGGGTCTTGCGAGGGGTTTCGGGCGTCTTGCCCTGTCCTGGCCTGCCACCTCGGCTGGCGCCGCTTCCGAACCACCCACACACAGCTTGAAGAGCGTTGCTCTGCATGGGTGGTTCGGAAGTGCAGGTGGCAGGCCAGGACAGGGCAAGAGAAGAAGCAGGAAGAGGTTGGCGAAGGGTGCGGAGCGGAGAGCGGGAGGGAGGGGGACGAGGAGCGGGGAGCGGACGGGAATGACGGGGAGGGGAGACGAGCGTCAGTTTGTGTGACGCGTGGTGGCGATTTCGAGGTGAAGGAGCGAGTGTCGGTCCCGGATGTTCTCGTTCGGTCTTGAGAGCGGAGGTTGACGGGATGGACTTGAAGCGCGGTTTAATTCGGCGGCGGTGGCACGAGGACGCGGGGCGGCAGTGACTCGGCCGAGAACGCCGATCGGTGCGCATGGGGTCATCGCCGTGTCCCGCGTCGCAGGCGGGGCCTGGCGGGCGCGGACCTACTACCGCTTCCCCGACGGGCGAAGCCGGCAGGTCGAGCGGTTCCGTCCGACTCGTGCAGGCGCGGTAGCCGCGCTGAAGGAGGCTCTCGCGGCTGCGGTCACGCCGAGCACCGGCGAACTCCGACCCAGCTCTCGGCTCAGCGTCCTTGCCGAGCAGTTTCTCGCTCGCAAGACTCACGCGCGCCTCGCGCCGAGGTCGCTCGAGCTCTACCGGTCGACGATCGAGGGCATCATTACGCCGCGGCTCGGTGACCTGCGGATCGATGAGGCGACGACCGGTCGGCTGCAGGCGTTCTTCACCACGGTCGCGAGCGAGCACGGCCCGGGCGCGGCCAAGTCGTGCCGCACGGTGATGTCCGGGATGTTCGGACTCGCGATGCGCTCCGACGCTTGCCGGACGAATCCCGTCGCCGGAATCGAGCGCATCAGGAAAGGGCCATCACAAGCCTCGACAGCACTGTCGCCGTCGGTCGTCGGCGACTTCATCGCGACCGTGCGGAGCGACCCTGAACTTATGCGCCTCGACGTCGGCGACGTTCTCGCCTTCATGGTGCTCACCGGCTGTCGGATGGGCGAGGCAGTCGGGCTGCGGTGGAGCCGGGTCGACCTCACGGCGGCGAAGGTGACGTTTGACAGCACCGTCGTGCGGCTCCCGGGGCAGGGGCTGCTGCTGCAGGATCACGGCAAGACCGTCGCCTCGACGCGGACCATCACCGTCGCTGACCAGGTCGTCCAGATCCTGGTCGACCGGCCGCATTCGGCTGAAGTGGTGTTCCCGACCCTACTCGGCGGCCTGCGCGACCCGTCGGATACGGAGGGGGCTTGGCGGAGGGAGCGGGACCGTCTCGGCTACCCGGACCTGAAGAGCCACGGACTTCGCAAGACGTGCGCGACGCTGCTCGACACCGCGGGCCTCAGCGCCCGCGCGATCGCCGAGTACCTCGGGCATGCGAAGCCGTCGATGACCCAGGACGTCTACATGAGCCGCAACGTCGGCAGCGCCGACGCCGCCGCGCGGATCAGCGCAATTTCCGGGGTTCTTACGGGGTCGCCCCCGAGTGAGAACCGCCACATCGCCTCTGATCAGGTGATTCGCGCCCCGAGCAGGACTCGAACCTGCAACCTACGGATTAGAAGGCCGTTGCTCTATCCATTGAGCTATCGGGGCTGGGCCGCAGGCGAGTGTAGGCGCTGATCAGGGGCGCGGCACGATGTCGCCGGTCGAGGACCGGTCGCGGAGCGCCGACGCGGAGACCGGGGGCGGCGTCTTCAGGTTCATGGTCTGCGTGACGTGCGCCTCGTCGTCGTAGTCGTCCAGCCACTCCGGCTTCTCGGGGCGCTCCGGCTCCTGCTCCGACCCCTGCTCCTGCCCTGCCACCGGGGCCTCGTCGGCGACCGGCCGGGGCCGGTCGGACGACGGCCGCGAGAACGGGGAGGCCTGGTGCGCGTGGACGCGCTCCAGCTGCTCCGCCTCCTCGATGGGCGCCGGATCGGCGCGGTGCGCCCGCTGCAGCCGGACGGGCGCCGTGTCCTCGCGGGGTGGCTCGTCCCGCGCGTCGCGCTGCTGCTGCAGCCGCTCGGCCGACCGGGTCCGGCGCCAGGCGGGCACCTCGTCGTACTCGGCGTCGTCCCGCGCCTCCGAAGCCGAGGGGGCGGGCCGCGCCGCGGCACCGGTCGCCGCGACGGCGGCGGGTGCCGCGGCCGCGTCGTCCGGCTTCTGGTTCGGCGTCTGCGTCGGCGCAGGCGCCGGGGTCGGTGCGGGCTGCCTGCGCGCGGCCGGGGCGGGCGCGGCCGCCTTCTCGGAGAACAGGCGCTTCGCCCGCTTGGGGGAGTCGACCCAGGCGATCAGCGCGTCGCGCAGCTCGGCGAACCGCGTCTGCGGGTCGTCCTCGTGCCGGAGCGCCGCCCTG
>NZ_JBHUEA010000022.1:8403-58770 GCF_042680685.1 Amnibacterium endophyticum
CCGCGGCGCGGGTCCCACCCGGCAGCGGCAGCAGCCGGACGCGCACGTCGGCCTCGCTGCGGAGACGCGAGGCCCGCCGGCGGTCGCCGCGCGAGCCGTCGCCGTCAACGGTCGCCCGCGCGGCCTCGACCAGGCCGGCGACCGCGGTCGCCGCCTGCTCGCGATCCGCCTGCCGGATCGCCGCACCCACCGCGCGGCGCCCGATCAGCGCCGCCAGCACGCCCGCGACCAGGATCGCGAGCGCCGGCACGATCGCCGTCTGCAGCACCCGGGCGCCGCCGGGGGACTGGAACCACGCCGCGATGTCGGCCCACATGCGCGGCACAGTAACGCCCTCGGGCGACAGGCTCCGGAATGCGACCCGCCCGCGGGCGGTTGGGCCCGGCATGGAGACCTACACCCTCGCCGGCGGCTGCTTCTGGTGCCTGGACGCCGTGTACCGCTCCCTCGACGGCGTCGAGGACGTGGTGTCCGGCTACATCGGCGGCAGCCTCGGCCACCCGAGCTACGAGGCGGTCTGCACCGGGATGACCGGGCACGCGGAGGCCGTGCAGGTGACGTTCGACCCGGACGTGATCCCGCGCGACGTGATCCTCGACGTGTTCTTCACGCTGCACGACCCGCGCCAGCTGAACCGGCAGGGCAACGACGTCGGCACCCAGTACCGCAGCGCGATGTTCCCGGCGGACGACGAGCAGCGCTCGCGCTTCGAGGCCGCGATCGAGCGGGCCGCCGACGTGTGGGACGGGCGCGTCGTGACGACGATCGAGCCCCTCGGCCGCTTCTGGGTCGCCGAGGACTACCACCAGGACTTCTTCGCGAAGAACCCGAACCAGGGCTACTGCATGGCCGTCGCCCTGCCGAAGGTGAACAAGGTGCGCCGCTCGTACGCCCAGTACGTCAAGGCGGCCTGACTCCGCTCCTCCCCAGGCGCCGATCCGGCCCGATCCACGCATCCGAGCGGATCGGTGCTCTCGCGGACGCCTCGCCGGTCCACGCTCGTCGCAGCGGGGCCCGGAATCTTCATCCCCGGCACGGGTGACCGGGTCCCGCTCCCATGACGGCGAGCGACGAGGAGCGGGACATGGCGGAGACGATCACGATCACCGGACGGCTAGGCCGGGACCCGGCGGCGAAGTCGACGTCGAAGGGCGAGGTGGTCGAGTTCACCGTCGCCCGCACGAGCCGGGTGCTCGGCCCGGACGGGCGCTGGGGCGACGGGGGCACCACCTGGTACGAGGTGAGCGCCTGGGACCGGCTCGGCCGCAACGCGATGGCGTCCCTGCGCCGCGGTCAGCCGGTGATCGTGCAGGGGGTCGTGCGCCCCCACGAGTGGACGGGGCAGGACGGCGAGACGCACCGCGTGCTGCAGCTGCGCGCCTCGGCGATCGGGCACGACCTCAGCAGCGGCACCTCGTCGTTCCTGAAGGCCCCGCCGGCCGCGGCCTCGCGGCCGGCGCCGCCGCAGGAGCCGGCCGAGCCGATCAGGGAGCAGCGAGCAGCGGTGCCGGAGCCGTCCCCGGCCGGCACCGGCGAGACCGGGTGGTCGACGCTCGCGCAGGCGGAGGCCGACACCCCCTTCTGAACACCACGACGGCGGCCGCCGGAGAACCCGGCCGGGCCGCGGAAAGTAGGATCCACGGCATGGCGGAGTACATCTACCAGATGGTCCGCGCCCGCAAGGCGCACGGCGACAAGCTGATCCTCGACGACGTGACGATGTCGTTCTACCCCGGCGCGAAGATCGGCGTCGTCGGTCCGAACGGCGCCGGGAAGTCGACGATCCTCAAGATCATGGCCGGGCTCGACACCCCGTCCAACGGGGAGGCGAAGCTCACCCCGGGCTTCACAGTCGGCATCCTGATGCAGGAGCCCGAGCTCGACGAGTCGAAGACCGTGCTCGAGAACGTGCAGGACGGCGTCGCCGAGCTGCGGGCCAAGCTCGCGCGCTTCGACGCGATCGGCCTCGAGATGGGCGAGCCCGACGCCGACTACGAAAAGCTCGGCGACGAGATGGCGAAGCTGCAGGACGAGATCGACGCCGCGAACGGCTGGGACCTCGACGCGCAGCTGGAGCAGGCGATGGACGCGCTGCGCACCCCGCCGGGCGACGCGATGGTCGAGCACCTCTCCGGCGGCGAGAAGCGCCGCGTCGCGCTCTGCAAGCTGCTGCTCCAGGCGCCCGACCTGCTGCTGCTCGACGAGCCCACCAACCACCTCGACGCCGAGAGCGTGCTCTGGCTCGAGCAGCACCTGTCGAAGTACCCCGGCGCCGTGCTCGCCGTCACGCACGACCGGTACTTCCTCGACAACGTCGCGCAGTGGATCGCCGAGGTCGACCGCGGCCGCCTCTATCCCTACGAGGGCAACTACTCGACCTACCTCGAGAAGAAGCGCGAGCGCCTCACGGTGCAGGGCAAGAAGGACCAGAAGCTCGCGAAGCGGCTCTCCGACGAGCTCGAGTGGGTGCGCTCGAACACCAAGGGCCGGCAGGCGAAGTCGAAGGCGCGCCTCGCCCGCTACGAGGAGATGGTGGCGGAGGCGGAGCGCACGCGGAAGCTCGACTTCGAGGAGATCCAGATCCCGGTCGGCCCGCGCCTCGGGTCGCAGGTGATCGACGCGTCGAAGCTGCAGAAGGGCTTCGACGGCCGCGTGCTGATCGACGGGCTGTCCTTCACGCTGCCCCGCAACGGCATCGTCGGCGTCATCGGCCCGAACGGCGTCGGCAAGACGACGCTGTTCAAGTCGATCGTCGGCCTCGAGCCGCTCGACGGCGGCGACCTCACCGTCGGCTCGACCGTCGACATCTCCTACGTCGACCAGAACCGCGGCGGGATCGACCCGAAGAAGACCCTCTGGCAGGTCGTCTCCGACGGGCTCGACTACATCCACGTCGGCAACCAGGAGATCCCGTCCCGCGCCTACGTCTCGACGTTCGGGTTCAAGGGCCCGGACCAGCAGAAGCCCGCGGGCGTGCTGTCGGGCGGTGAGCGGAACCGGCTGAACCTCGCGCTGACGCTGAAGCAGGGCGGCAACCTGCTGCTGCTCGACGAGCCGACGAACGACCTGGACACCGAGACGCTCGGCAGCCTCGAGAACGCGCTGCTCGAGTTCCCCGGCTGCGCCGTGGTCATCACCCACGACCGCTGGTTCCTCGACCGCATCGCGACGCACATCCTCGCCTACGAGGGCACGCCGGAGCAGCCGGGCAACTGGTACTGGTTCGAGGGCAACTTCGAGGCGTACGAGCAGAACAAGGCCGAGCGGCTCGGGCCGGAGGCGCTGCGCACCGGCCGGGGCGTCTACCGCAAGCTGACCCGCGCCTAGTGGCCGGGCACGGCGCCTCATGAGACTGCACGTGCCGCTCCGGCTGCGCTGGAGCGACATCGACGCGTACGCGCACGTCAACAACGCGGCGATGCTCGGGCTGCTCGAGGAGGCGCGGATCCAGGCGTTCTGGGCGACCGCCGACACCGCGACGGGCTCGGAGGGTTCCGGCGCGGCGGGGGAGTCGTCCTCCGCCGTGCTGGACGGCCGGCCCGGTGCGGACACCCTGACCCTCGTCGCGCACCAGGAGGTCGAGTACCTGCGCCCGATCCCGTACGGCCGGCAGCCGCTCGACTGCGAGCTCTGGGTGCCGCGGGTCGGCGGCTCGAGCCTCGACGTGCACTACGAGGTGTGGTCGCCCAAGGGGCTCGAGCCGCGGGTGCTGACCACCCGGGCGGCGACGACCATCGTGCTGGTCGACGCGGCGACCCAGCGCCCGCGTCGGGTGACCGACGCCGAGCGGGCCGCCTGGGCGCCGTTCGCCGAGCCGCCCACCGCGTTCTCGCGCCGCCGCTGATCCCGTGCGCGACTGGCTGCTCGTCGCCGACTACGTGTCGGGCGCGCTCGACGGCGCGGTCGGGTTCGCCGGCCGCGGCGCGGTCGCCTACGCCGCCGGCCGCGACCCCGCGGTCGCCGACGTGCTCGCCGTGTCCACGGGGTCCCGGGCCGGCGCCGCGCCGCCGGCGACGGCGGACGAGGCGATCCGGCCCGCCGACGTCGAGCGGCTCTTCGTCAAGATCGACTCGACGCTGCGCGGCTGGCCCGTCGCCCACGTGCGGACCGCGCTGTCCGCCTGGCACCCCGGCGCCACCGCGGTGGTGTGCCCGGCCGCGCCGGCCCTTGGGCGGACCGTCCGGGGCGGACGGCTGCTCGTGCACGGGCAGCCTGCGGTCGCCTCGGCCGCCGGCGCCGACCCGGTGGCGCCCGCGACGGAGGACCGGCTGCCGGTGCTCTTCGACGCCCCGCTCGTCGCCGTGGACGACGTGCCCGGGCTGGTCGGCACCGGCCCCGCGCTGGTCGTCGATGCGGTCGACGAGGCCGACCTCGACCGGCTCGCGGCCGTCGTCGAGTCGTGCGGACCGCGGGCGGTGCCCGTCGGGGCGGTCGGCCTCGCCGCCGCCCTCGGTGCGCGGCGGGGCGCCCGTGCGCAGGAGCGCCCGCGCGCCACCGCGCCGGTCGTGCTGGTGACGTCCCTCCACCCCGTCGCGACGGCGCAGCTGGCGACGCTCGGCTACCTCGTGCCGGTCGTCCGGCCGCCCGCGACCCCGGACACCCGGCTCGACCACGCCGCCGCGACGGCCGCGGCGCGCGCCGCCGCCCGCGTCGCCGCCTCGCTCGTGACCACGCACGGCGCGGACGCGGTCGTCGTCATCGGCGGCGACGGCACCGACGCGCTGCTCGGCGCGCTCGGCGCCGACGGGGTCGAGGTGCGCGGGTCCGTGCTGCCCGGCACGCCCTGGGGGCGCGTCCGAGGCGGGGACGCCGACGGGCTGCTGCTCGTCAGCCGCTCCGGCGGCTTCGGCGGGCCCGACGACCTCCGGCGCCTCATCCGCATCCTGACCGAGGAGATCCGATGACCCGACCCACCCTGGCGCTCACCCTCGGCGACGTCGCCGGCATCGGCCCCGAGATCACCGCCAAGACGCTGCTCGACCACCCCGAGCTGCGCGAGCACGCGGTGCCCGTCGTCGTGGGCGATGCGGGCGCCATGCGCCGCGGCATGGCCGCGGTCGGCCACGACCCGGCCGCGCTCGTCGTCCTCGACGACCCGAGGGACGCGGAGAACGACCCCCGCACGATCGAGCTCGTGCAGGCCGGTCCCGCGCTGCCCGAGCTGCCCTGGGGGCGGCTCGACCCGGTCGCCGGCGACGGCGCCTACCGCTTCGTCGTGGAGGCGTGCTCGCTCGTCAAGCGCGGCCGGGCGGACGCGATCGTCACCGCGCCCCTCAACAAGGCCGCGATGCACGCCGCCGGCCATGGCTTCGCCGGCCACACCGAGCTGCTCGCCCACGAGTTCGGGGTGGAGGACTACAGCCTCGTGCTGTCGGCGGGCGACCTCTACGTCTTCCACCTGACCACCCACGTCTCGCTGCGGCAGGCCGTCGAGGACGTGACCCCCGACCGCACCCGCCAGGTGATCCGCCTCGCGCACGCGTTCGCGCGGGCGCTCGGCCGGCCGGACGAGCGGATCGGCCTCGCCGGCCTCAACCCGCACGCCGGCGAGCACCGCAGCTTCGGGGACGAGGACGCGGACGTGCTCGAGCCGGTGGTCGCCGAGTCGGTGGCGGCGGGCCTCCCGGTCGACGGGCCGATCCCGGCCGACGCGCTCTTCCCCGCCGCGATGCGGCGCGGGCGGTGGAAGATCCTGATCGCCTGCTACCACGACCAGGGCCACGCGCCGTTCAAGTCGGTCTACGGCGACGACGGCGTGAACATCACCGTCGGCCTGCCGGCCGTGCGCGTGTCGGTCGACCACGGCACGGCCTTCGACATCGCGGGCACCGGAGCCGCCGGCGAGGCGAGCATGCTGCTCGCCTGCGTCCGCGCCGCAGAGCTCGCACCCGGCTGGGGCGCGGTGACCGAGGCGCTGCGCTGAGCCCGCGTCAGCCCTCTGCGGGCACGCGGAGCATCCCCTCCTGCGCCACCGAGGCCACGAGCACGCCCTCCCGGGTGAAGATCCGGCCGTGGGAGAGGCCGCGGCCGCCGGTGGCGCTCGGGGAGTCCTGCACGTAGACGAGCCACTCGTCGACCCGCGCGGGGCGGTGCCACCACATCGCGTGGTCGAGGCTCGCCGCCCGCAGGCCCGGGGTCGACCAGGCGGCCCCGTGCCGCCGCAGCACGGGCTCGAGGATCGTGTAGTCGCTCGCGTAGGCGAGCGCGGCGCGGTGCACGACCGGGTCCTCCGGCAGCCGCCCGCGGGCGCGCAGCCAGACGGCCTGCTGCGCCGATCGCGACTCGGCCGGTCCGACGTACACGGGTGCCTCGACGTGCCGCAGGTCGAAGGGGCGGGCGCTCCAGAACCGGGCCATCGGATGCGGCAGGGCGCCGAGCAGCTCCCGCTCGTCCGGCAGCGACTCCGGATCGGGCAGGCCCTCCGGCATCGCCGCCTGGTGGTCGAGCCCGTCGTCCACCGTCTGGAACGACGCGATCATCGAGAAGATCGGCACGCCCCGCTGGTACGCCTGCGTGCGCCGGGTGGAGAAGGAACGGCCGTCGTGGATGCGGTCGACCGCGAAGGTGATCGGCACCTCGACGTCGCCGGCCCGCAGGAAGTACCCGTGCGTGGAGTGGATCGGCCGGTCGCGCGCGACCGTGCGGCTCGCGGCGACGACCGACTGCGCGAGGACCTGGCCGCCGAAGACGCGCCCGTTCGGGTTCCACTGCGACGGGCCGGTGAAGATGTCCTCGATTGTGCGGGCGCCGGTGTCGACCAGCCCGAGCGCCGCGAGCATCGCGGGCAGAGGTTCCACGCGGGCCTCCTCGTCGTGCGGGAACCGGTAGTTTACGAAGCCCGATGGACCGCTTCCTCACGCTGCCGGACGAGACCGCGCTGACCGATCTCGTCACCTACCTGTCCCGGGCCGACCGCGTCGACCGCGCGAGCGTGCGGCTGATCGCCGGCGGCGGCGTGCTCGCGGTGTACACCGCGGTGCTCCACCCGGGCGGGCTGCTCGACGAGACGCCGACCGTGCTCGGCCTCAGGACCGTCGGGGTGGACCCCGACCAGGTGCTCGACGCCGTCGTGCCGATCGCGTCGCTCGTCTCGCGGCTGCAGGCCGCGGCGCCCGAGGCGGACGGGTCGGTCCGGGTGGGGATCCCCGCCGAGGTCGCGACCGTGACGTGGGCGGGCGTCGCGCCGCCGAGGTCCGGCTGGCAGGCGGTCGACCGCGCCGAGGCGGGCCCGCTCGCGGAGGTCGCGCGCGCGGGCATCGTC
Organism: Amnibacterium endophyticum; assembly: GCF_042680685.1. Taxonomy (NCBI): domain Bacteria; kingdom Bacillati; phylum Actinomycetota; class Actinomycetes; order Micrococcales; family Microbacteriaceae; genus Amnibacterium; species Amnibacterium endophyticum. The sequence continues at coordinate 15,665 of NZ_JBHUEA010000022.1, forward strand.
GAGGTCGCCGAGGCGCTGCCCGCGGATGCGGGGGAGGCGATCGTGCGCCGGGTCCGCGCCGAGGTGTGGGGCCGGCCCATCCCGGCCGTGGAGCACGTGCCGGCCGGTGCGGCGTTCGCGGCGCACAGCCTCGGGTTCCTCGGCGACGCGGCGGAGGAGATCCCGGTCTACGAGTCCGGGCCCTGGACGCGCCTCTCCGCGCGCCGGGGGCACGTGCTCGTCAAGCGCCGCGGCTGGTCCCTGCACGGCGCCTGAACAGGGGGCCGACCAGGCAGAACACCGGCGATTAGCCTGAAGAGGTGCCGCCCGTCGCCCGATCGCCTCTGACCGCGCTCGTCGCGGTCCTCGTCGGGCTGGGCCTCGCGAAGGGGCTGGCCCGCGTCGCGGGTCTCGGCGTGCTGCTCGTGGTGGTGCTCTCCTGCGTCGGCGCGCTGACGGTCGGCGTCGCGCTGCTGCGCCTCCTCGTCCTCACCTGAGGCGCGATCGGGGCCCGAGTCGTACCGTGAGGGCGTGACGACGGAGCGGCGCGCGCTGCTGCTGGCGTGGAGCGTGCCGGCCGCGATCCTGCTCGCGGCCGCGCTCTGGCTCCTGCCGCTGGCCGACGCCTCGGCGGCGGCCCGGGCCCTCGTCGACGACGAGATCGGGAACTGGGTCGTGCTCGCCATCTGGCTGCCGCTCGCCGTCGCGCTGGCGGTCGTGTCCCAGGCGGTGCGGCGCTCCGGTCGCCCGCTCGGGCCGGTCTGGCCCGTGCTGCAGGGGATCCTGCTGGTCGCCGGCCTGCTCTGGTCGCTGCCGCCGCTGCTCGTCGACGCGGGGCCGGTCGAGGCGGTAGCGTCCGCCGCGGTCCACTTCGTGCTGCCGGTGGTCGTGCTGCCGCTGTCCGCGGTGACGGGCCTCGTGGTGTTCCTGCGCGCCTGAGCGGCCGGCTACTCCTCGAAGGTGTTCACCATCGCGTGGGCGGCGCGCTCCAGGTAGCCCCAGAGCTCCGCCTCGTACAGCGGCGGCAGCTGCAGGTCGTCGACGGCGACCCGCATGTGCCGCAGCCAGCGGTCGCGCTGCGCCGGGTTCACCTTGAACGGCATGTGCCGCATCCGCAGCCGCGGGTGCCCGCGGTGCTCGCTGTAGGTCGTCGGCCCGCCCCAGTACTGCTCGAGGAACCCCGTCAGCCGCTCGGCCGCCGGCGCGAGGTCCTCCTCCGGGTACAGCGCCCGCAGCTCCGGGTCCGCCGCGACGCCCTCGTAGAAGCGCGCGACGAGCCGCTCGAACGTCGGCCGGCCGCCGACCGCGGCGTAGAACGACGCGCCGGCCTCAGCCGCCATCGGTCCGCTCCGCGGTCGCACCGGGACCGGACGCGCCGGAGGCACCCGACGCCCCGCCGGCGCCGCGAGCCCCGGTCCTCGGGCCGCTCGGGGCGGGCGGCAGCGGCTGCTCGACCGCGTGCTGCGCCTTCGGCTTCCGGCGGCGCTGCACCGGCACGGGGCTGGTGCGCGGCTGCCGGACGCCCCGCAGCGAGCCGGCGAACTCGAACTCCTGCAGCCGCGTGCTCGACATGCCCGCGGGCTCCACGCCGATGTCCTCCAGCGCCTCGCGCAGGTGGGTGCGCAGCGACCAGGCGACGTCGTCGCGGGCGTTCGCGTGCGTGCGCACCACGACCCGGATCACGATCCCGTCGCCGCTGACGCCCTCCATGCCCCACAGCTCGGGCACGTCGCTGACGACGCGGCGCCACTCGGGCCCGGCGAGCGCCGCCTTCGCCGCGTGCAGCAGCTGCTGCTGCACCGCCTCGACGTCGACGTTCTTCGGCACGGTCACGTCGACGATCGCGCGGGACCAGCCCTGCGACCGGTTCCCGACCCGGGTCAGCTCGCCGTTGCGCACGTACCAGAGCACGCCGTTCACGTCTCGGATCTGCGTGACCCGGATGCCGACGGCCTCGACGATGCCGGTCGCGAGGTCGGTGTCGACGATGTCGCCGACGCCCAGCTGGTCGTCCGCGACCATGAACAGGCCGGTCAGCACGTCCTTGACGAGGTTCTGCGCGCCGAAGCCGAGGCCGGCGCCCAGCGCGGCCGTGATCAGTGAGAACGCGCCCGTGATCTGCGGGTTGATCACCGTGACGACGCTGAGCAGCGCGATCACCACGACGACGAACGACACGATGTTGTTGAGCACCGACCCGAGCGTGCGGGTGCGCTGGACCGTCCGCGCGGCGCTGACGGGGGAGTGCAGCAGCGCCTGCGTGTCCTCGACCTTCTGCCGGCGCTTCGCCCCCGTGACGATCCGGTTGACGAGGATCCGGATCGCGGAGTGCGCGATCGCACGGACCACCAGCGCGATGATGACGATCAGCGCGATCATGATCAGCTTGCCCCACCAGGCGGTGGTCCAGTCGCCGTCGTTGCCGAGCGAGAAGACCTCCTGCCAGAAGTCGTTCAGCGCGTTCCGCGCGTGCAGCACCTCACCCACGGGCATCGCGCTCCTGCGCGGCGAGCGCACGCTCGACGCCGGCCGTGCTCTCGACGACGACGCGGCGCAGCGCGGGGGCCGCGTCCGGGTGCTCGTCGAGCCAGGCGCGGGACGCGGCGACGAGGTCGCGGTCCGCGAGCGGCGACGGGTACAGCCCCTCGACCAGCGCCTCGGCGATCGCGTAGCTGCGCTCGCGCCACAGCCGCTCGATCACCGCGAAGTACCGGTCGACGTACGGGCGCAGCAGGTCGGTGTCGATCGCCCGGCGGAAGCCGCGAGCGGTGGCGCGCACGGTCGCGTTCGGCAGCGCGGCCGAATCCACGACGGACGCCCAGGCGGCCGCCTTGCCCGCCTCGGTCGGGATCGCGGCACGCGCGTGCGCGGCGGACTCGCGGCCGGTCGCGGTGTCGTCCGCGGCGAGCGTCGCCGTGATCTCCGGGTCGCCCGCCTGGCCGCCCGCGACGAGCGCGATCAGCAGCTCCCAGCGCAGGTCGGTGTCGACGTCGAGCCCGGGCAGGGGCGAGGACCCGGCGAGCAGGCCGCGGAGGAAGTCGAGCTGACCGGGCGTGCGGGCGATGCCGGCGAGCGCGCGGACGAACTGGAACTGCGCGTCGGAGCCGCCCTCGGCCGCGGCCGCGAGCGCCTGGATGCCGTCGCCGAGCTCCGTCAGCGTCGCCTCGCGCACCTCCGGCGCGGTGTACGCGGACGCGGCGAGCCCCGCCTGCGCGAGCACCTGGCGCAGCGTCGTCGACTCGGTCTCGGTGCCGATGTTGTTCAGCACGAGGCGCACGAAGTCGCGCGGGCGCGCCTCGGCGTCGCGCGTCGCGTCCCACACCGCGCTCCAGATCAGCGAGCGGGCCAGCGGGTCCTCGATCGCGGCGAGGTACCCGATCGCGCTCTCCAGGCTCTCCTCGTCCAGGCGGATCTTCGCGTACGCGAGGTCGTCGTCGTTCACGAGCACCAGCGCGGGCCGGCGCTTGCCGACCAGCTCGGGCACGTCCGTGCGGTCGCCCGCGACGTCGAGCTCGAGGCGCTCCGTCCGGACGAGGTGCTCGCCCTCGAGCTCGTAGAACCCGACCGCGAGGCGGTGCGGGCGGATCGTCGGCTGCGCCTCGATCGCGGTCTGCCGGATCGCGAAGCCGGTGATCCAGCCGTCGGCGTCCGTGTCGATCTCCGGCGTCAGCGTGTTCACGCCGGCGGTCTCGAGCCACGACGCGCTCCACAGCGACAGGTCGCGGCCGCTCGTGACCTCCAGCTCGACCAGCAGGTCCTTCAGCGTCGTGTTGCCGAACGCGTGCTTGCGGAAGTAGGCGCCGACCCCCTGGAGGAAGGGCTCGCGACCGACGTAGGCGACCAGCTGCTTCAGCACGGAGGCGCCCTTGGCGTAGGTGATGCCGTCGAAGTTGACCTGCACGTCCTCCAGGTCGCGGATCTCGGCGACGATCGGGTGCGTCGACGGCAGCTGGTCCTGCGCGTACGCCCAGTTCTTCTCGAGGATGTTGAAGGTCGTCCAGGCGCCCTCCCACTCCGTCGCCTCCGCCGTGGCGAGGGTGGAGATGTACTCGGCGAACGACTCGTTCAGCCAGAGGTCGTTCCACCACTTCATCGTCACGAGGTCGCCGAACCACATGTGGGCGAGCTCGTGGAGGATCGTGACGACGCGTCGCTCGCGGGTCGCCTCGGTGACCTTCGAGCGGAAGACGTAGGTCTCGGTGAAGGTGACCGCGCCCGCGTTCTCCATCGCGCCGGCGTTGTACTCCGGCACGAACAGCTGGTCGTACTTGTCGAACGGGTACGGCACGCCGAAGATCCGCTCGTAGAACGCGAAGCCCTCCTTCGTCTTCGCGAAGACGTAGTCCGCGTCGAGGTGGTCGAACAGGCTGGCGCGGGCGTACGCGCCGAGCGCGATGGTGCGGCCGTCGGCGGAGGTCAGCTCGTCGTGCACGCTGCGGTACGGCCCCGCGATCAGCGCGGTGATGTACGAGGAGATGCGCGGCGTCGGCTCGAACGCCCACGTCGCGACGCCCTCGCCGTCCTGCCGCGGCTCCGGCGTCGGCTGGTTGGACACGACCGCCCAGCGCGACGGCGCCGTGACGGTGAAGCGGAACTCGGCCTTCAGGTCCGGCTGCTCGAAGACCGCGTACATGCGGCGGCTGTCCGGCACCTCGAACTGCGTGTACAGGTACACCTCGCCGTCGACGGGGTCGACGAAGCGGTGCAGGCCCTCGCCCGTGTTCGTGTACATGGCGTCCGCGACGACGACCAGCTCGTTCTCGGCCTGCAGCTCGGGCAGGCGGATCCGCACGCCGTCGTTCACGTCGGCGGGCTCGAGCGCCGTGCCGTTCAGGGTCACCGAGTGCACCTGGCGGGTGATCGCGTCGATGAAGGTGGAGGCGCCGGGCGTGCCGGTGAAGCGCACGCGGGTCGTCGAGCCGAACACCTCCGATCCGCGGGTCAGGTCGAGCTCGACCTCGTAGGAGGTCGGCTGCACGACCGCGGCGCGCTCCTCGGCCTCGACTCGCGTCAGGTTCTCTCCGGGCATGGGTCCTCCTCGCAGGCGTCGGCGGACGAGCCTAAACGCCGCTCGATGGGACCGCCGAGGGGGCCTCGGCGGCGCCGCCCTAGACTGCGGAGCCATGCGGGTGCACCTCGGCACGGACCACGCCGGCCTCGACTTCTCGAAGCATCTGAAGGGGCACCTGGAGTCCCGGGGGCACGAGGTCGTCGACCACGGGCCGACGTCGTACGAGCCCCTCGACGACTACCCCTCGTTCTGCATCGACGCCGCCGTCGGGGTCGTGAACGACCAGGCCGCGGGCGTCGTCGCGCTCGGCGTCGTCTTCGGCGGCAGCGGCAACGGCGAGCAGATCGCGGCGAACAAGGTGCGGGGCGTGCGCGCGGCGCTGATCTGGAACGAGGCGACCGCCCTGCTCGCCCGCCAGCACAACGACGCGAACGTCTGCGCGATCGGCGCCCGCCAGCACACCCTCGAGGAGGCGGTGCGGCTGATCGACCTGTTCCTCGCCGAGCCGTTCTCGGGCGAGGAGCGGCACGCCCGCCGCATCGCGCAGCTGGCGGAGTACGAGTCGACGGGCACGATCGCGGCCCACCCCACAGACGAGCTGACGGCCTGACCGATGCCCGAGGGCCACTCGATCCATCGGATCGCGCTGCAGTTCCGTCGGAACCTCGTCGGGCACCGGGTCGCCGCCTCGAGCCCGCAGGGCCGCTTCGCCGCCGGCGCCGCCGAGCTGGACGGGCGCGAGCTCGTGGCCTCCAGCGCGGTCGGCAAGCACCTGCTGCTCGGGTTCGAGGGCGACCGCACGCTGCACGTCCACCTCGGCCTCTACGGCGCGTGGGACTTCGCGGGCGAGGTGTCGCCGGACCCGGTCTTCACGACCGCCGACGTGCCGGACTCGAGCGGCCGGGTCGAGCAGGTCGCGGGCCTGCGGCCGGGCGCCCTCGAGGAGGCGACGCCGGAGCAGCTCGCCGCCGCCCGCGCGCTGCCGGGGGAGCGCAACCTCAAGGTCGAGAACAACGAGGACTCCACCGCCTCCATCGGCGCGCCCCGCCGCACCCGGGTCCGGATGGCGGAGTCCGAGGTCGAGCGCACCGACGAGCTGACCGAGTTCCCGCCGCCGCCCGTCGGCCAGGTGCGGCTGCGGCTGCTGACCGACACGGCCGTCGCCGACCTGCGCGGCCCGACCGCCTGCGAGGTGTTCACCCCCGAGCAGGTCGAGCGGCTGCTCGGCAAGATCGGGCCCGATCCCATGCACGACGCGGGCAAGCGCGCCGAGGACCGGTTCGTGCAGCGGGTCATGCGCTCGGCGACGCCGATCGGCCTGCAGCTGATGGATCAGTCCGTCGTGGCCGGGATCGGCAACATCTACCGCGCCGAGCTGCTGTTCCGCGCCCGGCTGAACCCGCACGCGCCGGGCAAGGCGATCCCGGAGCGCGCGCTGCGGCGCCTCTGGAAGGACTGGGCGCACCTGCTCGCCATCGGCGTTGAGACCGGGCAGATGATGACCCGCGACGACCTCTCCAGCGAGGACGACTACCGCCGGGCGATGGCGGACCGCAACGAGCGGCACTACGTCTACAAGCGCACGGGGCTGAAGAGCCCCCGCGGCCGCGGGACGGTCGTCATGGAGGACATGGGCGGGCGCAATCTGTACTGGGCCCCGGGCTGGCAGACGCGGCCCGAGCCCGCCGGGGAGCAGGGCTGAGCGCGCTGCTGCTGCGGCGCGCCCGCGTCCGCGGCGCGCTCGTCGACCTGCGGCTCGGCGGCGGCGTCGTCGCGGCGGTCGGCCCGTCGCTCGAGGCCGGCGGCGCCGAGGTCGTGGACCTCGACGGGCGCGAGGTGATCCGCGGCCTCTGGGACGAGCACGTCCACGTCGTGCAGGCGGCGCTCGCCGCGGTGCGGGTGCCGCTCGGCGGCACGGAGTCGGCGGCCGAGACGCTCGCGCGGATGGCGCCGGCGCTCGCTGGGGCGACGGACGACGAACCGGTCGTGGGCCTCGGGTTCCAGGACGGCCTGTGGCCGGACGCGCCGACCCTCGCGGCGATCGACGCCGTCGCCGGGGAGCGGACGGTGGTGCTGATCAGCCACGACGTGCACGCCGTCTGGCTGTCGTCGGCGGCCGCGCGCCGCTTCGGCGCGGAGCCGGGGGAGGACGGGCTGCTGCGCGAGGGGCCCGCCTTCGCCGTCAGCCGCGAGACCAGCGTGCTCGAGCAGCGGCGCGTGGGGCCGGCGGTCGCGGCCCTGCTGGCCGCGGCCTCCGCCCGGGGCGTGACCGGCATCGTCGACTTCGAGATGGCCTGGAGCCGCGACGCCTGGCGCGAGCGGATGAGCGGGGAGTGGGCCGGCCCGCGGATCGAGGCGGCCGTGTACCCGCCCGACCTCGCGCGCGCCGAGGCGTCCGGGCTCGCGACCGGCGACGACGTCGAGGGCACGGGCGGGCTGCTGCGCGTCGGGCCGCTGAAGACCCTGATCGACGGGGCGCTGAACACCCGCACCGCCTACTGCGTCGACCCCTACCCCGACGGCTCGCACGGCCTGCTCACCGTGCCGCGGGACGAGCTCGGGGCGCTGCTCGCCCGCGCGCGTGCCGCCCGCCTCGTGCCCGCGGTGCACGCGATCGGGGACGCGGCGGTGACCGCCGCGCTCGACGGGTTCGAGGCCGCGGGCATCGGCGGCCGGATGGAGCACGCGCAGCTGGTCGCAGACGGCGACCTCCCGCGCTTCGCGGCCCTCGGGGTGACGGCGAGCGTGCAGCCGGCGCACCTGCTCGACGACCGCGAGGTCGCGGCGGAGCACTGGGCCGGCCGGACCGCGCGGGCCTACCCGCTCCGCAGCCTGCTCGACGCGGGCGCGACCCTCGCCTTCGGCTCCGACGCCCCGGTCGCGCCCCTCGACCCGCTGCTCGCGATGCGGGCCGCGGTCGACCGGGCCCAGCCGGGGGAGGACCCGTGGCATCCGGAGCAGCGGATCGGGCTCGACGAGGCGCTCCGCGCCGCCACCCGCGGCCGCGCCGAGCCCCGGGCCGGCGACCCGGCGGACCTCGTCGTGCTGGACGCGCCCGTCGACCGGCTCGAGGAGGGCTCGGTGGCGATGACCCTGGTGGCGGGCCGGTTCACCCACCGCCGGTAGGCGCGCGCCCCGTTCACCCGACGTTCGTCCGGGCGTCACGCCGCTGTCGACCCGCCCGCGCATCGTCGAGGGCATGACCCTCATCACCGCGGCGGAGACCCGCTTCCGCCCCGCCGGCCTCGCGCTCGAGACGGGCCTCCTCGACGAAGACGGCGGCTCCGCGATCCACACCGACCTCGACCGCCTGGCCGAGGAGCAGCAGCGCGTCCGCGAGGCGACCGCCTCGCTGGTCGCGCGCATGAACCACCCGTCGGCAGGCCCGGACGAGCAGGACCGGCTCGCCCTCGACGTGGCGCGGATGCTCGTGCTCGCGGAGGACCTGCGCCAGGCCCGCGCGAAGGCGGCCTCCCGCCGCACCGCCGCGGGCCGCCCGTGGCGCACCCGCCTCGACCTCGACTGAGCTCGCCGGCGGGCGCCGCGCGGTACCCGCACCACCTCGCGCGGTACCCGCACCACCTCGCGCGGTAGCCGCGCCCTCGCGCGGTAGGTCGACCCACCGCGCGACGGCACGGCTACCGCGCGAGGGTCCGGGGCGCGGCCCGCGTGCCCGGTACGATCGACCCGGCGCCTCAAGGCGCTGCGGGGATGTAGCTCAATGGCAGAGCTCCAGTCTTCCAAACTGGTGGTGCGGGTTCGATTCCCGTCATCCCCTCCGATAGAAGCCCTGGTCAGGACCAAGTTCCGACCGGGGCTTCTTTCGTCACAACGGGTAGATCCCCGCCAAAACCCCGCGGTGTCGGAGAGGGTCCTTATGGTTCTTCCGTGGATGTAGACCTGAACCGACTGCGGAGTTTGCTTGCGCAGGGCGTAGAGACTCCGGAACTCGACTACAAGGCCACGTGGAGCGTCGACGAGCGGCACGATCTCGTGGAGCTGGCGAAGGATGTTGCTGCTATAGAGGCTCTTCCGTCAGGTGGATACATCCTGATTGGCGCCAATGACGATGGCGCGCCGAGCGGTCTATTCAACGAGCCTGCGCCCGGCGCTTTCGATGAGCAAAAGGTCCGCAGCCGTCTCATCTCCGTACTAGGTGAGCCGCTTGACCTCACTGTGGGCCTCCATGTATTGAATGATCACTGGTTCCTATTGCTCGGTGTCGGAGCCCATGTAAGCGGGTTTCGCATCATGGATCGAGATGGTCAGTACCAGGACCGTCTGGATAAGCAAAAGACATTATGGAGAGCAGGCGACGTATTCGTTCGTCGTGGTACGTCAAGCGAGCGTTGGAATTATCACGAGGCCCGGGATTTGGTAGAGCGAGTGATCGAGCAACGAAAGGAGCAGTGGCGCGCCGACGTTTTCGCTACGATCCGCGGCCAGTCGCCAATCTTCGAATCTGGTGGCTACGTCAACGTGTCAGTAGACATTCCTCTGGAGGCGCTGGAGCAGTCTGTGCTTCAGCTAATTCGCCGTGAAGACCGCGTGGGCTTGGACGTACTCCTTCGTCGAGTGCGCGCAAGTGCTCTCCGAGCTGTTGAGGGAGCCCACAGATCAGAAACGGCGGTCGTACAGCTGTCAGATCAGCTTCTTAGGCTGGGAGTCATCGCGGTACTTTCCGCTCGGTACGACATGCGCTCGATCTTGAGTTCATCGCTTTCGTCCTTCCAGGCAATCTACAATGCGATCGACCGGTTACAAGTGCGCTTCATCGAAGGCAGCGATGCGGTCCTCCTTTACCTGTACGGCGTCGGCGGCGCCCTCGTTCTTGACGAGAAGTGGGGAGAGATCCGCGCCCTTGTGCAACTCGTTCCCGAGAAGAGTGATCTGTCCTACTGGAAGACAATTCTGCGGAAGGCAGAAGTCATGTCTGCCCGGGCGCGCCTCGGGGATTCCCAGGAGACAGGTCAGCGGCTCGGCTTGATCGAGCGTGCTAAAGGAATGGCGGTGCAGCTCTTCGACTTAACGGGTCTTCCTTCCGACGACGAGACCGCTACCAGTTCCCTCGTGCAATTCGACGTCTACCGCGGTATTGTCGTCAATAAGCGTGGGCAGTCGAACTCCTATGTCAACTTTGCTTTCTACTGGACCGACAAGGCAGAGCCTGCGTTCGTTAATGTCGTTACAAATCCGGGTGTTCGACACGCATTGACGGATCTAGACGACTCGGATTTGCGGGCCGTGATTCGGGAAATGGATCAGCTGGCTCACAACGAGGCTTTTATGTACAACGCTTGGTTCGGTCTGCAGGACCGACGACTAGTCCAGTTTCTCGAGCAGAGCTAGCTGGAGGCGGTGACGTAGGCCTCGAACCGGTCGACCTGCTGCGCATAGTCGGTCGGGTACAAGTGGCCGTAGACGGTGTCTGTCGTGGTGACGGAGGCGTGCCCCATCCATCGGCTCACGACGACCGGCTGGAAGCCCGCGGCGAGCGCCAGCGACGCGAAGGTGTGCCGCAGGTCGTGGAACCGCAGGTGGGGGAGCCCCGCTCGCTCGGCGGCAGGCAGCAGGTAGTACCGGCGCAGCCCGCCGACGTCCATCGGCCGCGACCAGTCGAGGCGCCGCGACCCGTTCGCGCGGCCGGGCCAGAACAGCGCGTCGGGGTCGCCGGACGCCGGGTGGGTCAGCAGGTAGCGCCGCAGCTCGGCGGTCAGCGCCCGCGACAGGATCGGCACGTTGCGGGTGCTGCGGGCGGACTTGGGCGTGTCCGTGGTCCAGGCGCCGTTCACCTTCCGGACGGTCTGCCGCACTTCGATGTGGCCGGCGGACAGGTTCACGTCCCGCACCCGCAGCCCAGCCACCTCCGCGGCCCTGAGCCCGGTTCCGGCAGCGAACCGCACCACGAGTCCGTAGGGCGGATGCGCGTCGAGGTCGGCCGCGATCGCCTCCACCTGTGTCGGGGTGAGGAAGACGGCCGCGAAGTCCTCGCGCGTGCCGGGGCGGGGCACGTCCACCCCAGCGCACGGGTCGTGCGCGACGAGCCGGTGGCGCAGGGCGTACCGGAACACCTTGTGCAGCGCGACGTAGTGGTTCCGCACCGTGTTCGCCTCCCGCCCGGCCGCAATGAGGCTCGCGAGCCACGCCTCCACGTCCTGCCCGGTGATGGCCGACAGCCGCCGCGCGCCGAAGGTGGGGTAGACCGCGGCGGCGTACAGCTGCTCGTACCCGGCGTAGGTGCTCGCCTTGAGCCGCGGTCGGCTGGCCGCGAGCGACGCCTCGGCCACCTCGCGGAAGATCTGCTGTCGCCGCAGGAGCGGCGCCGTGCTTACGCCCTCTGCTAGCTCGTTCTCGATCCGCAGGGCGAAGCGGTCGGCGGCCCTGCGCTGGGCGAAGGTGCGCTGCCGGTCGCGGCCCGCGTCCTTCCAGCGGACCTCGTAGGCCCGGCCGCCCTTGCGGGCCACCTCGCGGACGTGCGCCATCTACAGCACCACCCGCTTCACGGCCTGGACCGTGCCGTCCCAGGTGCCGACGGACCGCGTCGTCGTGCGGTGCAGGAGCGCGCCGGGCGTCGCGTGCACGTTGACGAAGCCGCCCGGGAAGCGGTCGAGGTACCGGACGCGCCAAGGCTCCGGGCCGGAGGTGTCGTCGAGGACGTAGATCAAGTCGCCGGGAGCGAGGTCGCCCACCAGGACGGTCTCGGTGGTGAGGGCGGGGTTGGCGAGGATCTTGCGGGAGTCGAAGTGGTCGACGGACATGGGTAGTGCCTTTCAGTCGTGGGTGGGTGGGTGGTAGCTGCGGAACCGGTACCGTCGGGCCGGTGACGAGGGAGCGGATGCGCATGCTCGTCCTGGTCGGTGTCGGTCTCGTCGTCCTCGGGGTGCTGCTGTCCGTCACGGTCAACTTCCGCGGCGGGCTGCTCGTCGCCGGTGGCGTGGCAGTCCTGGCCGGCGTCGGGGTGACCTGGTTGCAGCAGCGCCGCGGAGGCGACTGAGGGGACCTGGGTACGGTGCCAGGTGTGGTGAGCCAGCGGGACCCGACGCTCTATGCGGCGATGGCCGTTCTCGGCGGGTTGCAAGTCGTCTCCGGCGTGCTGAACGGGCTGGCTCATCTTGATGAGCCGTGGGGTGTGGCGCTCGGGGCGGCGACCACCGCGATCGGCATCGCCCTGCTCGTTCTCGGTATCCGCCGCTACCGCCGCGAGAAAGCACGCACGGACTGACGCGCGCACCGCTGTACCGCCGCTCCCAGGTGCGGACCTCGACCGCGCTCGCCAGCGCGTCGGTCAACGCTGGGCGGTCGGCGACCTCGATCGGTAGACGGGGCCAGGAGCCGCCGTCCGCGGTCGTGGCGACCATCGCGACCCAGGCGAGCCTCGCCTCGTCGGCGATGTCGCGCATGCCACGCTCGGTCAGGCGAGCCGGGACCGCGTCGAGGATTCCTAGGTCCGCTCCGCGGTCCGCGTCGCGGCCGCGCAGGCACGGCGCACGGTGGACTCTTGCCACCTCGGCAAGCCGGTGGGTGACAGAACCGGCTCAGCGGTGCGCGTGCCGGCGGTGGTGGTGCGAAGCTAGTCGCCTGTCTCGCGGACCAGCACGACGCGTTGGAGGACGCCCGCGAGTTCATCTCGCCGTAGGCGTCGCGAGCAGCAGGGCGACTTCTTTGCGAGCACTGATCGGCGCCTGTTCGAGCTTGGTGAACGTGGCCAGCACGCGCGCCATGGCCCGGCACTCCGCAGTGATCCGCACTGAAGACCCCGTCCACATGACGAAGTCCGGGTGAGAACCGGCTCCCGTCCGGGCGTGGCGAGCTGTGGGATCAGCAGTCGCGAAAGGTTCGATTCGCGTCATCCCCTGAGCGACGAGCCCGAGCGCGTCTAGTCGTCCTCGACCAGCTCGCCCTCCCAGGCCTCCCGGCCTTCCATCACCGCGAACGCCGCGATCACGAAGCCGGCGACCGGGTCGAGCCACGTCCAGCCGAGCAGCAGGTACAGCAGCAGCGACAGGAATGTGGTCACCGACAGCACGGCGCACAGGCGCGTCTCGGCTGCGTCCGCGACGACCAGCGCCGAGCCCATCGCGAGCCCGACCCGGCGCTTGAGCGCGGCGAGCACGGGCATGACGACGATCGAGACGGCGGTGAGCGCGATGCCGAGGACGCTGGTGTCCGGCCGCTCGGCGACGACCAGGTCGCGGACGCCCCCGACCACCAGGTAGGCCGCCAGGAGGAAGAAGGTGACGGCGACCACGCGGAGCGCGACCTTCTCACGGCGCTCGTCCGGCTCGGCGCCGCGGACCTCGGCCGCCAGGCGGACGACGACCACCGTCGCCGACACCACCTCGATCGCGGAGTCGAAACCGAAGCCGACGAGCGCGATGGCGCCCGCGGCCAGCCCGGCGATCACCGCGACGACGCCCTCGGCGACGTTGTAGGCGATCGTGAACGCGCCGAGCCCGAGGGCGCGGCGGGCGAGCGGCGCTGCGGGGAGCGTGGTCACCGCGCCACGCTACGGGGTGGGCGGGATCCGGTCGGAGGCGGTGCGAGCGACCGCGGGGGTCGCGGGCGCGGGCCCGATCGGTCCATGATGCGAGCGGATCCCCTCACCGAAGGAGCCGCCCGTGCCCCGTCCCCGCTCGCTCGTCGTCGCCGTCGCCCTCGCGGCCGGGATGACGCTCGCGCCCGCGTTCCCCGCGACGGCCGCGCCGGCGCACGCCTCCGCCAAGGTCTACGCGAACTGCACCGCGATCCACCGCGTCTACTCGGGCGGCATCGCGAAGGAGGGGGTGAAGTGGAACAGGACCACCCACGGCAAGCGTGCCCTCAAGGGCCACGTCAAGTTTTCCACCGCGCTCTACCTCGCGAACAGGAGGAGCGACCGGGACAAGGACGGCATCGCCTGCGAGAAGTCGTAGGCGGGCGCCCCTCCCGGGCTCAGCGGAGCGACTCGATCAGCCCCCGTACCCGGCCCTCGATCTCGTCGCGGATCGGGCGCACCTGCTCCAGCGGAAGCCCGGCCGGGTCGGTCAGCTCCCAGTCCTCGTAGCGCTTGCCGGGGAAGATCGGGCAGGCGTCGCCGCAGCCCATCGTGATCACCACGTCGGAGGCGCGGACGTCCTCGCGGTCCAGCAGCCGCGGCGGGTTCCCGGCGACGTCGACGCCGACCTCGGCCATCGCGGCCACCGCGACCGGGTTCACCCGGTCCGCGGGCTCGCTGCCGGCGGACAGCACCTCGACGTCGGGGGCGAGCGTGCGCAGGAAGCCGGCGGCCATCTGCGACCGGCCGGCGTTGTGGACGCAGACGAAGAGCACGGAGGTCACGCGCGCCATCCTGCCGTGCGCGCAGCGATTCCGCGGCTGGACGCGGTTCGATGGGCGCACCCCACCAGGAGGACCCCATGCGCCCACCCGCCCGCATCGCCCTCGCCGCGGTCCTCCCCGCGGCGGTGCTCGCCCTCTCGGCCTGCACGACACCGTCGCCGCTGCCCGTGCTCACCCCGAGCGCGACCGCGACGCCCACGCCCACCCCGACGACCTCGACCCGCTCCGTGACCTCGATCGCCGGCCTCGCGCTCCGCGCCGTCGGCGGCACGGGCACCGTCACCGCCGTGGACGACGAGTCCTTCGGCACCGTCTGGGACGTGCGGGTGGTGGAGGAGGACGGGTCGACGCAGGAGCTGCACCTCGGCGGCGCGGGCCGCCTGCTCGCCGGGCCGTCCGAGGTGCCCACCAGTGCCGACACGATGTCGGCGAACCGCGCGCAGGTCGCGGCCGCGTCGATCTCGCTCGCCGACGCCGCGGACCGCATGCGCGCCGCGGTGCCGAAGGGCCGGGTCACCGCGATCGAGCTGACCCAGTACCGCGACCGGGTGGTCTGGCAGGGCGACGTCACCAACGCGGACGGCGTCCGGCAGGACGTGCGGATCGACGCGGTGAACGGGTCCGTGCTGCTGAACCTGATCGACGGGCAGCGTTCTTCCGGCGGCTCCTGATCGGATCGGGGGCATGACGAGCGTCGGCGCGATCTTCCTGCCCTCCTTCCCGCCCGAACGGCTCCGCCCGGTCGCTGAGGCGGCCGACGCGGCGGGCCTCGAGCAGCTGTGGCTCTGGGAGGACTGCTTCAAGGAGTCCGCCGTCGCGACCATGGCCGCGGCGCTGGCGTGGACGGAGCGCCTGCGCGTCGGCATCGGCCTGATGCCGACGCCGATGCGCAACGCGGCGACGGTCGCAATGGAGGCTGCCACGCTCGAGCGGCTGTTCCCGGGCCGGCCGATCATCGGCGTCGGCCACGGCGTCCTCGACTGGATGGGCCAGATCGGCGCCCGCGCCGCCTCCCCGCTCACGCTGCTCGGGGAGCACCTCGACGCCGTCCGCGCGCTGCTCCGCGGCGAGGAGGTCACGGCCGACGGCCGCTACGTCCGCCTCGACCGCGTGCGGCTGGACTGGCCGCCCGAGCGCCCACCGGCCGTGCTCGCCGGCGCGGAGGGGCCGAAGACGCTGGCGCTCGTCGGCGCGCGGGCCGACGGGCTGATCCTGCCCGGCGGCACCACGCCGGAGCGCACCCGTGAGGCCATCGGGATCGCGCAGCAGGCGCGGGACGCCGCCGGCGTGACCGGCCCGATGGAGGTCGTCGTCTTCGTGCCCGCCGCGTTCGGGCCGGGCGCGGGGGAGCGGCTCGCGGCGAACGCCCGCCGCTGGCGCTTCCCCGAGGACCGGCTGCTCGGCGCCGCCGGCACGCCCGCCGAGGTCGCCGACGGCGTGCGCCCGTGGATCGAGGCCGGTGCGGGCACCGTCGTCCTGCAGCCGATGGACGACGAGCCCGACCCGGAGGCCTACGTCGGCACGGTCGGCCGGGAGATCGCGCCGCTGCTGCGCTGAGCCGCCCTCGGACGACCCCGAGCAGCACCGCACTAGCGTGCTCGCGACCTCGTCCCACAACGGAAGGACGCCCCCATGGCGCTCGGCACCCTCGCACTCCGGCTCACCGTCGGCGGCCTGCTCACCGCCCACGGCCTGCAGAAGCTGCGCGGCACCTTCGACGGGCCCGGCATCGAGGGCACGACCGGCATGATGCAGTCGCTCGGCCTCCACCCGGCCCGCCGGAACGCGCTCGCCGCTGCGTGGAGCGAGACCGCGGGCGGGGCGGCGCTGGCGCTCGGCGCCGCGACGCCGGCCGCTGCGGCCGCGGTCATCGGCGCGATGACGACCGCCATCCGCACCGTCCACGCGAAGAACGGCGTCTGGAACGCCAAGGGCGGCTACGAGTTCAACGCCGTGCTGATCGCGGCGGCGGTCGCGATCGCCGCCGACGGCCCCGGTCGCGCCTCGCTCGACGCGCTCGTCGGCCGCAGCCGGTGGGGAGCGGGTGCCGGCCTGCTCGCCCTCCTCGCGGGCGTCGGCGGGTCCTTCGCGATCACCGAGCTCGCGAAGCGGGAGGCCGAGGAGCACCAGGCCGCGGGAGGCGCCGAGGCCTGACCGCGCGTGCAGCGTTCGTCCGGGCGATGTCCAGACGGGCCGCCGACACTGGATGAGACGTCGACGGAAGGGATTCAACGACATGACCGACCTCAAGGCTGCCGCTCCGGCCGAGCCCGTGATCGACCAGACCCAGGCCAGCGCCGAGGACATCAACGGCTCGCAGCAGTACCTGGCGCCGATCGTGTGGGACCTGCAGGCCCTGCAGCTCGCCACCAAGCAGGCGCACTGGCACGTGCGCGGCGACAACTTCATCGCGGTGCACAAGCTGCTCGACAAGATCACCGACCACGTCCGCGAGTTCGCCGACCTCGCCGCGGAGCGCACCGTCGCCCTCGGTCTGCCGGTCGACGCGCGCCCGCAGACGGTCGCCGCGAAGACCACGCTGCCGGTGATGCAGGACGGCTTCCAGAACTACGGCCCGATGATCGA
Source organism: Amnibacterium endophyticum (assembly GCF_042680685.1). Lineage (NCBI taxonomy): Bacteria > Bacillati > Actinomycetota > Actinomycetes > Micrococcales > Microbacteriaceae > Amnibacterium > Amnibacterium endophyticum. Next base: position 32,559 of record NZ_JBHUEA010000022.1, read on the forward strand.
GCAGGTCGTCGCCCAGATGGACGCCGCGGTCGTGACCGTCCGCAAGGCGGTCAAGGGCCTGGACGACATCGACCTGAACAGCCAGGACGTCGCGATCGAGATCGAGCGCGGGCTCGTCGAGGACCGCTGGTTCCTCGCCGCGCACCTCGCCACCGACAACTGATCGCTTCGGTGTTCGAAGGGGCCGCTCCGGATCCGGGGCGGCCCCTTCGCCGTGCCAGGGGGAACCCCCAGCCGACTCGCTAGACTTCCCGCCGGTCGTTCCGGCCCCGGCGCGTGCAGCGAGGCGGGGCCGAGCCGGCGGGGCGTAGCTCAGCTTGGTAGAGCACCCGCTTTGGGAGCGGGAGGCCGCAGGTTCGAATCCTGTCGCCCCGACCGCCCGCACAGCGGGTGCCGGACGGCCCCCGACAGCCACCAGACGAGGAGTTCCCCATGGTCGAGACGACCGTCGAGAAGCTGAGCCCGACCCGGGTGAAGCTCGCCATCACCGTGCCGCCGGAGGACCTGCGGCCGAGCATCACGTCGGCGTACGGCGAGATCGCCGAGCAGGTGACGATCCCCGGCTTCCGGAAGGGCAAGGTGCCGCCGCCCATCATCGACCAGCGCGTCGGGCGCGGCGCGGTGCTCGAGCAGGCCGTCAACAGCGGCCTCGACGGCTTCTTCCGCCAGGCGGTGCAGGACAACGACATCCGCCCGCTCGGGCGGCCCGAGGCCGACATCACGGCGTGGCCGGACGCCAAGGACTTCTCCGGCGACCTGCAGGTGACCGTCGAGGTCGACGTGCGCCCCGAGATCACCCTGCCGCCGCTCGACAGCCTGACGGTCTCGGTCGACCCGCTGGAGGTCACCGACGACGACGTCGCCCAGCAGCTGGACGAGCTCCGCGGGCGCTTCGGCACGCTGTCCACCGTCGACCGTCCCGCGACGACCGGCGACTTCGTGCAGATCGACCTCGTCGCCACCATCGGCGACGAGCAGGTCGACACCGCGAACGCGATCTCGTACGAGATGGGCTCGGGTGAGCTGATCGAGGGCATCGATGAGGCCCTCGAGTCGCTGACCGCGGGCGAGTCGACCACCTTCTCCTCGACGCTGCTCGGCGGCGACCACGAGGGCGAGGAGGCGGAGATCAACGTCACCGTGCTCGCGGTGAAGGAGCGGGACCTGCCCGAGCTCGACGACGACTTCGCGCAGATGGCGAGCGAGTTCGACTCGCTCGACGAGCTGAAGGACGACGTCCGGGGCCAGGTCGAGCGCCAGAAGAAGTTCGCGCAGGTGTCGCAGGCCCGCGACAAGATCGCGGACGCCCTGCTCGCGGAGGTCGACGTGCCGGTGCCGGCGTCGTTGATCGAGGACGAGGTGCACCGCCACCTCGAGAGCGAGTCGCGCCTCGAGGACGACGAGCACCGCGCCGAGGTGACCGAGGCCAGCGAGAAGGCGTTCCGCTCGCAGCTGCTCTTCGACACCGTCGCCGAGCAGGAGGACATCCGCGTCTCGCAGGACGAGTTCGCGCAGTACGTCGTCCAGTCCGCGCAGCAGTACGGCATGCAGCCGCAGGAGTTCATCGAGGCCCTGCAGGCGAACAACGGCGTGCAGGCGCTGCTCGGCGAGGTCGCGCGCAGCAAGGCGATCAGCGTGCTGCTCGGTCGCGTGAAGGTCGTCGACACGAACGGCGAGGCCGTCGACCTGTCCGACTTCGTGGTCGCCGACTCGCCCGAGGACGTCGCGGACGAGGAGACCGACGAGCCGGTCGAGGTCGTCGACGAGGGCGACGCGGCCGCCGCGAGCGAGGACGAGGCCGCGGCCAAGGCCTGACGACGGAGCTGCGGAGGGCGGGCGCGGAGGACGCGCCCGCCCTCGCGCGCATCCTGCCAGCCGCGCGCGCCGCGGCCGACCGTCCGGAGGACGCGGAAAACGCCTAGTCCTGCGCGGCGGCCGCCGCCTCCGGGCCCTCGCGGTCCTCGCGGCGCTCGCGGTCCTCCGCGTCGCGGCGGCTCGCCTCCTCGATCGCGGGTGCCAGCTCGTCCTCGCTCAGCCGGTCCTCGCGGAAGTTGCCCGTCCGGTACGCCGCCCTCGCGATCATGTGGCCCGACACCGGGATCGTGATCATCTGCAGCACGAGCACCGGCACGAGCGCCGGGACCAGGTCCCACCGGTCGTTGCCGATCGCGATGGCGGCGAGGACGCAGACCAGGCCCAGCACCTGGGGCTTCGTCCCGGCGTGGAGCCGGGCGAGGGCGTCGCGGAAGCGCAGCAGGCCGACGCCGGACGCCAGCGCGAAGAGCGCGCCCGCGAGCAGCAGCAGCTGGGCGATCAGGTCGCTCACGGCTCCTCCCTCCTCGTGGGCCGCAGGTCGTCGGCGTCGAGGCGCTCGTCGTTCATCTGCTCGGCGTCCCGCAGCGCCTGGCGCAGGACGGCGGGCGCCTGCTCGACGGTCCCGAGCGGGTCCACGGCCACCTCGTCCGGCTCCCGCCGGTCGTGCTTCGAGACGGACCGGGCGACCGCGACCGTGGCGAACGCCGCCGTGCAGGCGAGCACGAGCAGGACCGGCACCAGGTCGTCGCGGTCCTCGATCACCATCTCGGTGCCGACCGAGAGCATCATCGCCGTGAGCAGCACGTCGCTCGCGATCATCCGGTCGAGGATCGTGGGGCCGCGCACGACGCGGTAGACCGCGAGCGCCGCGCTGGCGGTCAGCAGCACGCCGACGGCCCAGAGGATCGGGGAGCCGCTCATCCGGCGGCCTCCTGCTCGCCCGGGGAGCCGATCGCGCGGACCAGGCGGCGCTCGCTCTCGATCACCTCCTGCCGGCACCGCTCCCGGGCCTCCGGGGTGCCGCCGTCGAGCAGGTGCAGGTAGAGGACCGAGTCGGCGCGGTCCAGCTCCACCACGACCGTGCCCGGGATCAGGGCCATGATGACCGCGGTCAGCGAGAGCAGCAGGTCGTCCCTGGTGCGCAGCTGCACCCGCACGATCGCGGAGGTCGGCCCCCGCGACGGCCCGAGCGCGGCGAAGGCCTGCGCCGCCACCTGCACCGAGGCGATGGCGACCTGGCCCGCGAACCACACGAGCAGGCTGAGCGCCGCGATCGGCCGGAACCGCCCGACGTGGGGCACCGGCGGCAGCTCGAAGACCCGCACGACCACGACCGCGGTGATAATCCCGGTCACGATCGTGAGCGGCGCGATCGAGCGCCAGAGCAGCAGCCAGAGCACGACGAGCCCGATGACGAGCGGGGGCCCGGTCGTCCAGCGGTTCGTCACGCGGCGCGGCGCGTCGCTCATCGGCCGAGCACCCCCTCCACGTACACCGACCAGTTCTGCAGCGTGGCGCCCGCGTTGCTGCTGTAGTCGTACAGCGGGCCCGCGAGCACGGTGAGCAGCAGGCCGAGGGCGACCATCCCGCCGGTCGCCCAGACCATCGGTCGGGCGAGCGCCCGGGTGGCGACCTCCGCGGGCCGATAGGGGTCCTCGTGCAGCTGGTCGGTCAGGCGGGACCCCTGCGCCACCTGCTCGGCCGGTCGCCAGAACGACAGGTTCCAGACCCGCACCAGCGGGTAGAGGGTCAGCAGGCTGGTGCCGACCGCGACCCCGACGACGGTGAACGCCAGGGGATCGTTGCGGGAGACGCCCGCCTCGAGCAGCCCGAGCTTGCCGAGGAAGCCGGAGAAGGGTGGGATGCCGCCGAGGTTCAACGCGGGGAGCAGGAACAGCACGGCGATCGCCGGCGACGTCCACAGCAGGCCGCCGAGCCGGGTGATCGTCGTCGTCCCGGCCCGGCGCTCGATCAGGCCGGTGGTGAGGAACAGCGTCGTCTGCACGACGATGTGGTGCACGGCGTAGAAGATCGTCGCCGCCGTGCCCGCGGCCGTGCCGAGCCCGACCCCCATGATCAGGTACCCGATGTGGCTGACCAGGGTGAAGGAGAGCATCCGCTTGATGTCGGCCTGCGCGATCGCGCCGAGCACGCCGACCACCATGGTCAGGATCGCGATGACGAGCAGCACCGGGTTCAGCTCCGGCCCCGGGAAGAGCGTCGTCTCGGTGCGGATGATCGCGTACACGCCGACCTTGGTGAGCAGGCCGGCGAAGACCGCGGTGACCGGCGCCGGTGCCGTCGGATAGCTGTCCGGCAGCCAGAACGACAGCGGGAACACGGCGGCCTTGATGCCGAAGGCCGTGAGCAGCATGACGTGCAGCAGGATCTGCACGCCCTGCGGCAGGTCCTGTGCGCGCTGCGCGATCTGCGCGATGTTCACCGTGCCGACCGCCGCGTAGACGGCGCCGACGGCGGCGAGGAACAGCGCGGAGCTGACGAGGCTGACCACGATGTAGGTGGTGCCGGCGCGGATGCGGGGCTCGGTGCCGCCGACCGTGATCAGCACGTAGCTGGCGACCAGCAGGATCTCGAAGCCGACGTAGAGGTTGAACAGGTCGCCCGCCACGAAGGCGTCGAAGACGCCGGTCGCGAGCACGAGGTAGGTCGGGTAGAAGATCGAGACCGGCGCCTCCCGGTCGTCGCCGTCCGCGATGCCCTGGCCGATCGAGAACACGAGCACGGCGAGCAGCACGGCCGCGGACACGGTGAGCAGCAGCGCCGAGACCCGGTCGACGACGAGCACGATCCCGAACGGGATCGGCCAGCCGCCGACGGGCAGCACGAGCATCGCGCCGTCGGCGACCGCGACCATCAGCACGATCCCGATGCCGAGCACGGCCGTCAGCGCGATCGCCGCGATGGTGCGCTGCAGGCGGGGCCGACCCGTGGCGAGCAGCGCGAGACCCGCGCCGAGCACCGGGATCAGCACGACCAGGGGGACGAGCGCGGTCATCGGATCCCGCCCTCGTCGGCGCCGGTGCGCAGCTCGTCGTCGTCCACGCGGTCGAACTCGCTCTCCTCGTCGACGTCCGCCGTCTCGGTCGCGGGCTGGTCGCTGCGGCCGAGCTGCGCGTCCGCCTCGTCGCGCACGACGACGTCCTCCTGCGCCAGCCGCCACGACCGGTAGACGAGCGCCATGAGGAACGCGGAGACGGCGAAGGTGATCACGATCGCGGTGAGGATCAGCGCCTGGGGCAGCGGGTCGGACGACTGCCCGCTGCCGGCGATCGGCGGGGCGCCGGGGGGCCCCGAGATGCTGAGCAGCAGCAGGTTCGTCGCGTTGCCGATCAGCAGGAAGCCGAGGATGATCCGCGTGACGCTGCGCTCGAGCAGCAGGTAGACGCCGGCGATGTACAGCGCGCACATGGCGCCGAGCAGCGCGACCGAGACGGTCACCGGACCACCTCCTGGGGATCTTCCGCGTCCTCGCGGCCCTGGGACTCCTCGTACTGCCGGTCGACCTCGCCGCCGAGGCTGCGGAGCACGTCGAGCACCACGCCGACGACGATCAGGTAGACGCCGATGTCGAAGATGGTGGACGTGCTGAAGGACAGGTACCCGAACCAGCCGAGGTCGGCCGAGAAGTAGGCCGAGGTGAGCGCTGCGTCACCGATCAGCACCGGGGCGAGCGCGGTGCCGCCCGCGAGCAGCAGGCCGAGCCCGAGCAGCACGCCGGCGTTGAGCGGCGCCGCGAGCCCCAGCTCGTACCGGCCGGCGGCGAGGTAGCGGCCGGTCAGCGCGAGCCCGGCGACCAGCCCGCCCGCGAAGCCGCCGCCCGGCAGGTTGTGCCCCGCGAAGAGCAGGTAGACCGACAGCACGATGCCGGCGTGGAAGGTGAGCCGGACGACGACCTCGAGCAGGATCGAGCGGAACTGCGGCTGCAGGGTGCGTCCGGCGAGCAGCCAGGTGCCGCTCGTCACCTCGGGGTCGACCGCGGCGGGGGAGCGGCGGAACAGCCGGCGCCGCTGGTGCCCCCGCAGCGCGGGCATCCGGTCGAGCCGGCCGCCGACGAACACCAGGCTCGCGACCCCGGTCGCGGCGGCGACGACGACCGTGATCTCGCCGAACGTGTCCCAGCCGCGGATGTCGACGAGCGCGACGTTCACGACGTTCGCGCCGTGACCGAGCTCGACGGCGAGGCGCTCGTAGGCGACGGAGACCGGCGTCGCGGTGCGTGCGGCGAGGGTCGTGAGCACGATCGTGGTCATGGTGACGGCCACCCCGATGCCGAGGGCGAGCCGGATCACCGGCCGCGTGCGGCCGTGGGCGACGCCGAGCCGCGCGGGCAGCCGTCGCAGCACGAGCACGAAGGCGATCAGGGTGACGAGGTCGACGAGCACCTGGGTGAGGGCCAGGTCGGGGGCGCCCTGCAGCGCGAAGAGCACGGCCATGCCGAACCCGGTGACGCCGACGAGCACCACGGCCTGGAACCGCTTCGACGCGGCCGCCGCGGCCACCGCCGCGACCGCCATGACGACCGCCGTCACCACCTGCGCGGGGGTGGCGAAGAGCCCGGGCACCGCGGCGGAGTCCGTGACGATCAGGACGGTCGAGGTGCCGGCGATGAAGACGCCGAGGATCACGGCGAGGTAGAACGGCAGCGACCCGCGCTGGATGGTCGCGGTGACGCGGGTGGCGGCGGTGTCGATCGCGCGGACCACGGCGCGGTACACGCTCTCCGCGCTCCACGAGGGGTGCAGCGCCCGCTGCACCCGGGTGAGCGGCTCGCGCAGCAGGAACAGGGCGACGCCGCCCGCGATCGTGGCCGCGGACAGCAGCAGCTCCGGGGTGAACCCGTGCCAGAGCTCGAGGTGGCCGGCCTCGCCCGGCAGCCCCTCGGCGGCCGCGGCGGCGGCGGGGTCCACGACGACGGTGGCGAGCGGGCCGAGCACGAGGCAGGCGAGCGCGAGCAGGGCGGGCGGCGCGAGGAACGCGGGACGCTCGGGATCGACCTCCGTCTGCAGCACGCCGCGCTTGGTCGCGAAGGCGCCCCAGACGAAGCGGAGCGCGTAGGCGACGGTCAGCACGGAGCCGAGCAGCACGCCGACGAGCGCGATCGGGCCCCACGGCCCGGGCGTCTCGGCCAGCGCGATGAGCACCGACTCCTTGGCGACGAAGCCGAGCAGCGGGGGCACGCCGGCCATGGAGGCGGCGGCGAGCGCCCCCGTGACCGCGAGCAGCGGCAGGCGCCGCCCGAGCCCGGAGATGCGGCGCAGGTCGCGGGTGCCGACCGCGTGGTCGACGATGCCGGTCACGAGGAACAGGGTCGACTTGAACAGCGCGTGCCCGACGAGCAGCCCGACGCCGGCGAGCTGGCTCGCCGCCGAGCCGATCGAGCTGATGATCATCAGGAAGCCGAGCTGGGCGACCGTGCCGCCCGCCAGCACGAGCTTGAGGTCGTGCTCGCGGAGCGCCCGCCAGCCGCCGAGGAGCATCGTCACGACGCCCAGCGCGACGAGCGTCTCCCGCCAGCCCGGGGCGAGGGCGAACGCCGGGGAGAGGCGGAGCACGAGGTAGACGCCCGCCTTCACCATCGCGGCGGCGTGCAGGTACGCCGACACCGGCGTCGGCGCCGCCATCGCGCCCGGGAGCCAGAAGTGGAAGGGCCAGTTCGCCGACTTCGACACCGCGCCGACCAGCACGAGCGCGACGCCGGTGATCGCCATCGGGTCGTCGAGCGCCGGCGGGTTCGCGATCAGCCCCGAGAGCGTGGACTCGTTCGCCGCCGCCTCGAGCAGCACCAGGCCGACGAGCATGACGAGGCCGCCGAAGGTGGTGACGAGCAGAGCCTGCAGCGCCGCGCCCCGGGAGGCCCGCCGGTCCGCGTAGTGCCCGATCAGCAGGTAGGACAGGACGCTGGTGAGCTCCCAGAAGGTGAAGAGCAGGAAGACGTCGTCCGAGACGACCAGCCCGTACATCGCGCCGGCGAAGGCGGTGAGGGTCGCGGCGAAGCGGCCGAGCCCGGGCTCGTCGTCCTTGAAGTAGGAGACGCAGTAGAGCAGGACGAGCGCGCCGACCCCGGTGACGACGAGCGCCACGGCCCAGGACAGCGCGTCGAGGCGCAGGGCGATCGCGAAGTCGAGCTGCGGCAGGTACTCGACGCGCTCGGTCACCGAGCCGGCGAGCGCGGTCCGGCCCTGCAGCAGCGTGGTGACGAAGGCCGCCGTCGGCGGGACCGCCGCGACCAGGAAGGCGCGGGTCCCGAGCACGCGGGTGAGCCGCGGCAGCACGAGGGCGGTGACGCCGAACAGCACGAGCAGCACGAGCATGCGGGCTCCCGTCTGTGACTGGCGGGCGTCGAGAACCGCGGGTCGCGCCCCGCGGTCCGACGAGGGTACCGGGGCGCGCCGACAGCGGCGCGCGGCACCGCGTCGAGCGCTCGCGGCCCGCGTCGCCCGCCCGCCGTCACGGGCCACCACGCCCACGGCGAACAGGACCGGGTCGTCCGGGTCCGCCTCACTACCGTGGTCATCACGCTTCGAACGACACGAATGGAAGTGCTGCGAATGGCCGACATGAGCCCGAACCCCAGCGTCTTCGACCGCCTGCTCCGCGACCGCATCATCTGGCTCGGCAGCGAGGTGCGCGACGAGAACGCGAACGAGATCGCCGCCAAGCTGCTGCTGCTGGCCGCCGAGGACAGCGAGCGCGACATCTACCTCTACATCAACTCGCCCGGCGGCTCGATCACGGCCGGCATGGCGATCTACGACACGATGCAGTTCGTCCCGAACGACATCGTCACCGTCGGCATCGGCATGGCCGCCTCGATGGGGCAGCTGCTGCTGACGGCCGGCACGAAGGGCAAGCGCTACATCACGCCGAACGCCCGCGTGCTGCTGCACCAGCCGCACGGCGGCTTCGGCGGCACCTCGTCCGACATCCAGACGCAGGCGCAGCTGATCATCGACATGAAGAACCGCCTCGCCCAGATCACGGCGGAGGCGACCGGCAAGACGGTCGAGCAGGTGAACGCCGACGGCGACCGCGACCGCTGGTTCGACGCGGAGGCGGCGCTGGAGTACGGCTTCGTCGACCACATCCGCGCCTCGGCGGCGGACGTCGCGGGCGGCGGCGGCACGGACAGCAAGCAGACCGTCGGCACCCTCTGAGCACGCAGGAGACGAACGAATGAACTGGATGAACACCGACCGCCCGGGATCGGCGGCGCAGAGCCCGTCGAGCCGCTACATCCTGCCGAGCTTCGAGGAGCGCACCGCCTACGGCTACAAGCGGCAGGACCCCTACGCGAAGCTGTTCGAGGACCGCGTGGTCTTCCTCGGCGTCCAGGTGGACGACGCCTCGGCGGACGACATCATGGCCCAGCTGCTGGTGCTCGAGTCCCAGGACCCGGACCGCGACATCATGATGTACATCAACTCGCCCGGCGGCTCGTTCACGGCCATGACCGCCATCTACGACACGATGCAGTACATCCGCCCGCAGATCTCGACGGTGGTGCTCGGCCAGGCGGCGTCCGCGGCCGCGGTCATCGCCGCCGCCGGCACCCCGGGCAAGCGCCTCGCGCTGCCGAACGCCCGCATCCTTATCCACCAGCCCGCCACCTCCGGCGGCTCGGGCGGTCAGGCGAGCGACATCGAGATCCAGGCCGCCGAGGTGCTGCGCATGCGCACCTGGCTGGAGGAGACCCTGGCGAAGCACTCGAAGCGGTCGATCGAGGAGGTCAACCGCGACATCGAGCGCGACAAGATCCTGAACGGCCAGGACGCCCTCGAGTACGGGCTGATCGACCAGGTCCTGTCGACGCGCAAGCAGCAGTCGGCGACCCCGGCGCTCGCCCCGGCCTGATCGGATCGAGCGCGACGACGCCCCGGACCGCCCCGGTCCGGGGCGTCGTCGCGTCCCGGCCCCCGAACCGGTCGCGCGACACCCTCTGCACATGCCCCCCGTGTCCGCCCGGTCCCGGGTTAGGCTCGTCCGAACCGCGTTCACCGACTCTTAGGGGAGAGACGCTCGATGGCTCGAATGGGTGAAAGCGCCGACCTGCTGAAATGCTCGTTCTGCGGCAAGAGTCAGAAGCAGGTCCAGCAGCTGATCGCCGGCCCCGGGGTCTACATCTGCGACGAGTGCGTGGAGCTCTGCAACGAGATCATCGAGGAGCGCCTCGCGGAGGCGGCCGACGAGACGACGAGCGACTTCGACCTGCCGAAGCCGAAGGAGATCTTCGGCTTCCTCGAGGAGTACGTGATCGGCCAGGAGGCGGCGAAGCGCGCCCTGTCGGTCGCGGTCTACAACCACTACAAGCGCGTCCGCGCGAAGGGCGCGCTCACCAGCGCGGACTCGCTGAAGGACGACATCGAGATCGCGAAGTCGAACATCCTGCTGATCGGCCCGACCGGCTGCGGCAAGACCTACCTCGCGCAGACGCTCGCGAAGCGCCTCAACGTGCCGTTCGCCGTCGCGGATGCGACCGCGCTGACCGAGGCGGGCTACGTCGGCGAGGACGTCGAGAACATCCTGCTGAAGCTGATCCAGGCCGCGGACTACGACGTCAAGCGGGCCGAGACCGGCATCGTCTACATCGACGAGGTCGACAAGATCGCGCGGAAGGCGGAGAACCCGTCCATCACCCGCGACGTCTCCGGCGAGGGCGTGCAGCAGGCGCTGCTGAAGATCCTGGAGGGCACGACCGCGTCGGTGCCGCCGCAGGGCGGCCGCAAGCACCCGCACCAGGAGTTCATCCAGATCGACACCACGAACGTGCTGTTCATCGTCGCGGGCGCCTTCGCGGGCCTCGAGCAGATCATCAGCCAGCGGGTCGGCAAGAAGGGCATCGGCTTCGGCGCGCAGCTGCACAGCAAGGTCGACGAGAAGACGCTCTTCGGCGAGGTGCTGCCGGAGGACCTGCACAAGTTCGGGCTGATCCCGGAGTTCATCGGCCGTCTGCCGGTCGTCACCACGGTGCTGCCGCTCGACCGCGACGCGCTCATGGAGATCCTCACCGAGCCGAAGAACGCGCTGGTGAAGCAGTACCAGCGCATGTTCGAGCTGGACGGCGTCGACCTCGAGTTCGACCACGGCGCCCTCGAGGCGATCGCGGACCTCGCCGTGCTGCGGCAGACCGGCGCCCGCGGCCTCCGCGCGATCCTCGAGGAGGTGCTCGGGCCCGTGATGTTCGAGGTGCCGTCCTCCAACGAGGTCGCCCGGGTCGTGATCACGCGCGACGCGGTCGAGAAGAACGCCGCGCCGACGATCGTGCCGCGCGGCCGCATCCGCCCGGCCGAGAAGTCGGCCTGATCCGTCCTCGTCCGCGAGAGGCCCCGCCCGGTCCGCCGGTCGGGGCCTCTCGCCGTCTGCGGCCCCGCGCACCGCGGGGTCGTCGCAGACTGCAAAGACCTGCTTGCAAAGATATCTCTGCAAAGCTATCCTTGCGTTCATGACCGATGAGGAGCCGCGCCGGCTCGAGGTGGACGCGCTGAAGGCGCTCGCCCACCCGCTGCGCGTGCGGATCTTCAGCGAGCTCAGCACCTTCGGGCCCGCCACGGCCTCGGCGCTGGGGGAGCGGTTCGGCGAGTCGAGCGGTTCGACCAGCTACCACCTGCGGCAGCTCGAGAAGCACGGCTTCGTCCGCGAGGACGAGTCGCTCGGCAACGGCCGCGAGCGCTGGTGGGAGCGGGTGCCCGGGCCCGTCGAGCTCACCGCCGGGCAGGGGAGCGCGCGGGACGCGGAGAACCTGGTCGAGATGGAGTTCGCCAGGCTCGAGGACCAGCGGTTCGCGGACTACTGGCTGCAGCGCGAGCAGCTCGGGGAGGCGTGGCTCGCGGCCGCGCAGGCGAACTCGTCCAACGTGCTGCTCGACCCGGCCGAGCTCGAGCAGCTGGGCCGAGAGGTGGCGGCCGTGATGCAGCGCTACCGCGGTCGGCCCGACGACGGCACCCGGCGCCGCGTCGAGCTCGTCTTCCGCGGGTTCCCGGTCGTGCGCCCGGACGACGACGGCCCGACATGATCCGGCGCGCCTCTTGCCCCGCCGGGGGGCCGGGCGCTACGGTGACCGGACGCCGACACCAGGAAGGAGCGTGATCCCCATGCAGCCGATGATCTCCATCGCCGCGCCGGTGCACGCCCTCCTCGGCCGTCAGTGCTCCTGACCGCTGGTTGAGACCGGGGCCTCCGCCCCCTCCCGCGCAGCAGCACCCGTCCGTCACGACGCCCGCTCGTGACGCCGCGCCGACTCCGGCGCCCATCGCCCGATCCCGGGCACCCGTCCGTGCGCGCCCGCGCCGGAACGCGAAGGACCGACCGGTCCGAAGAGAACAGAAGGAACCACCATGCCCACGATGCATGCACTGCAGGACGAGCGGGCGCAGGGCACCGCTCAGCGGTTCGGCGAGCTGCCGGCCCTGAGCACCGTCGACCGCGTCGCGCTCCGGCTCGGCCTGGCACTGATCCTGTGGGGTCAGCAGCACGCCGAGCGCCAGGAGCTCGCCGCCACGGCGCAGCGGAACCGGGCGGCGGAGCGCGCCTCCGCCGACGTGCGGGACGCCCTCGAGCGTCGCGCCTGGTCCGGCCCCACCTGGTGAACCCGCCCGAGCACGAAGGCCCCGTCGCGATCGCGACGGGGCCTTCGTCCGTTCCGGGCTCGGACCCGCCGGGGCTCAGTCCTCGTCGGCGGTGTCGAGGTCGACCGAGGTGACGAGCGCGACGTCCTCCGCGGTCAGCCGGATGCGCGTCCCGTCGTCGAGGTCGACGATCGGCGAGCCCTCGAGGTAGGTCAGGGTCCAGCCCCAGCCGTCCGTGTCCTGACCCGCCTCGGCCAGCTCCGTCTCGACGGAGCGGACCGCGGCGCGCACCGGCTCGGGCAGCCGCTCGGGGGCGCTCGCCCCGAGCGCCCAGCGCGTGCCGAGCTGCATCAGGCGACCGGCAGGCTCTGCAGCACCCAGCCGCCGGCCGAGGCGGCGAACTTCTCCTGCAGCGCCTTGGCGGCCGGGTCGTCCTGCTTCGCGACCCAGCGCAGCCGGCCGAGCCCGTCGCTCTCGGCCCGCGTCCGCACGTGCTCGATCAGCGCGGTCGCGACGCCCTGCCGCCGCGCGTCCTGCGACACGAAGAGGTCCTCGACCTCGTAGGCCGCCTCCTCCGTCAGCAGGCGCTCGACGCGGCGCACGTGCACCAGGCCGACCACCGAGCCGCCCTCGTCGTGGGCCACCAGCCCGAAGGACCCGGGCGCCTGCACCGCCGTGAACACGCGCATCACGTGCTCGTCCGACAGCGTCACGTCGTTGCTCGCGGCGTACTCCGCGAGCAGGGAGTACCAGGCGAAGAACTCCCGCTCGCCCAGCGCGCTGATGGTCACCGTCATGCGTCCTGCACCTCATCCGACTCGTCCGCGGCGAACACGACGTCGGAGACCTCCACGTCGTCCCCGCGTGTCCTGAAAGACATCGATCGGATGCGACCCGCCGCCCCCACGTCGCCGGCCACGAGCTCGATCCGCTGGACGAGGGCCTCGGGGCCGCTGATCGTGATGGATGCTACCGGGGTCTTCTGCGATGCCTTCATCTCCGTCTTCGCGCGCCGGATCCCGATCAGCGCGGATCCTGCGGCGTCGAGCAGCGCGGCGTCGCCGCCGAGGTCCGACGGCACGGGCCAGGCGGTCGTGTGCAGCGAGCCCTCGTGCGACCAGCTCCACGCCTCCTCCGTCGCGAAGGGCAGGTACGGCGCGAGCAGCCCGAGCAGCGTGTCGAGCGCGATCCGGAGCGCGGCGGCGGCGGAGTCGCGGCCGGGGCCCTCGCCGTAGGCCCGCTCCTTGACGAGCTCGAGGTGGTCGTCGCAGAAGGTCCAGAAGAACGGCTCGACGACCTCGAGCGCCCGCGCGTGGTCGGCCGCGTCGAAGGCGCGGGTCGCCTGGCGCACCACGTCGTCGAGCGCGGCGAGCATGCCGAGGTCGAGCGGCTCGACCACGAGGCCGGCGTCCGGCTCGCTGTCGAAGCCGAGCACGAACTTCGCCGCGTTCAGCACCTTGATCGCGAGCCGGCGGCCCTTCCGCATCTGCGTGGGGTTCTGCACGTCGAGCGCCGCGTCGGTGCCGAGGCGGCTGGAGGCCGCCCAGTAGCGCACCGCGTCCGACCCGTGCTGCTCGAGGATGTCCGCCGGCGTCACGACGTTGCCCTTCGACTTCGACATCTTCTTGCGGTCGGGGTCGACGATGAAGCCGCTGATGTTCGTGCTCCGCCACGGCAGCTCGCCGTGCGCCAGCTCGCTGCGCAGCAGGGTCGAGAACAGCCAGGTGCGGATGATGTCCTGCCCCTGCGGGCGGAGGTCGAAGGGGAACACCGTCTCCCACAGCGCGGGGTCGTCGAGCCAGCCGCCCGCGAGCTGGGGCGTCAGCGACGAGGTCGCCCAGGTGTCGAGCACGTCCGGCTCGCCCGTGAAGCCCCCCGGCTGCCCGCGCTGCGCCTCCTCGAAGCCGGGCGGCACGTCGGTGTACGGGTCGAGCGGCAGCTGCGCCGCCTCGGGCAGCAGCACCTCGTCGAACAGCGGGTTCCCGTCCTCGTCGAGCCGGTACCAGACCGGGATCGGCACGCCGAAGAAGCGCTGACGGCTGACCAGCCAGTCGCCGGTCAGCCCGCCGACCCAGTTCTCGTAGCGGACGCGCATGAAGTCGGGCACGAACTCGAGCCGCTTCCCGGCGGCCTGCAGCCGCTCGCGCAGCGCCTCGTCCCGGCCGCCGTTCGTCAGGTACCACTGCCGCGTCGTGACGATCTCGAGGGGGCGGTCGCCCTTCTCGTAGAACTTCACCGGGTGGGTGATCCTCCGCGGCTCCCCGAGCAGGGCGCCGCGCTCCCGTAGCAGCTCCACGACCGCGGTGCGGGCGGAGAACACGGTCTTGCCGGCGAGCTCGGCGTACGCCTCCCGGCCGGCCGACGACTCGATCGCGGCGGGCGCCTCGGGCAGGAAGCGGCCGTCGAACCCGATCACCGCGCGGGTGGGCAGGGAGAGGTCGCGCCACCAGGTCACGTCGGTCAGGTCGCCGAAGGTGCAGATCATGGCGATGCCGGTGCCCTTGTCGGGCTGCGCCAGCGGGTGCTGCAGCACCGGCACCTCGACGCCGAAGACGGGGCTCGTCACCGTGCGGCCCGCGAGCGCGGCGTACCGCTCGTCGTCGGGGTGCGCGACGAGCGCCACGCAGGCGGGCAGCAGCTCGGGGCGCGTCGACTCGATGACCACCTGGCCGTCCGGGCCCTCGAACGCGATCGTGTGGTACGCGCCGGGCTGCTCCCGGTCCTCCAGCTCGGCCTGCGCCACGGCGGAGCGGAAGGTCGTGTCCCAGAGGCTCGGCGCCTCGGCCTGGTAGGCCTCGCCGCGCTCGAGGTTGTCGAGGAACGCGCGCTGGCTCGCGGCGCGCGAGCGGTCGTCGATGGTGCGGTAGGTCTGGCGCCAGTCGATCGAGAGGCCGGCGAGGCGGAAGACCTCCTCGAACTTCTGCTCGTCCTCGACGGTGAGCCGCTCGCACAGCTCGATGAAGTTCCGGCGGCTGATCGGCACCTGGTCGCCGGGCCGGGTCGACTTCGCGTCCCCCTCGGCGGGCGGCGTGAAGCCCGGGTCGTAGGGCAGGTTCGGGTCGCAGCGGACGCCGTAGTAGTTCTGCACCCGCCGCTCGGTCGGCAGGCCGTTGTCGTCCCAGCCCATCGGGTAGAACACCCGGTCGCCCCGCATGCGGCGGTAGCGGGCGAGCAGGTCGGTGTGCGTGTAGGAGAACACGTGCCCGATGTGCAGCGAGCCGCTCGCCGTCGGCGGCGGGGTGTCGATCGAGAAGACCCCCGCGCGACCGCCCTCGGTGCCGGGGAACAGGTAGACGCCCTGCTCCTCCCACGCCGCGGACCACTTGGCCTCCAGCCCCTCCAGGGAGGGCTTGTCCGGCACCCCGAAGGCGTTCCGGGCGGGTGCGGTCGTCGACATGGAGGGACCTCGTCTCACGGTGTGGGCGGCACCGCGTGGCTGGTGCCTCAGATGTCCGCCTTCCTCAGGCGGTGCGGCAAGCCTACGGCCGGGTTCGCGGATCCGCATTTCCTGAGGGGCCTAGCGTGAGGCCGTGGGGGAGCGCGGCTGGTGGCGGGTCGCGCCCGCGCTGCTGATGGTGGCGTGGGGCGGCAACCACTTCTCGCCCCTGCTGCTGCTGTACCGGCAGCAGCAGGGCTACACGCAGGTCGAGGTCGACCTGCTCTTCGCCGTGTACATCGTCGGGATCATCCCCGGCTTCCTCGTCGTCGGCCCGCTGTCGGACCGCTTCGGCCGCAAGCCGGTCGTCGGGGCGGGGCTCGTCCTCGGCTGCCTCGGCAGCGTCGTCCTGGCGCTCGGCGCGACCGCCCTCCCGGTCCTCGCGGTCGGCCGCTTCGTCAGCGGCGTCAGCGTCGCCGCCGCGATGGTGGCCGGCAGCTCGTGGATCAAGGAGCTGTCCGCCGGCGTCGCCGCCCCGGCGGCCGCGCGGCGGGCGTCGCTGACCCTCACCGCCGGGTTCGGGCTGGGACCCGCGGTGTCCGGCTCGATCGCGCAGTGGGGGCCTGCGCCGACCGTGCTGCCGTACGTCGTCCACGCGGTGCTGTCGGTCGCCGCCGCCGTGCCGTTCGTGCTCGCCCGCGAGACCCGCGCGCCCCGGGAGCCCGGCGCGCTCCGTCGTCCCGGGCCCGTGCCGCGGGCGGTGCGGCAGCGCTTCACCCGGGTGGTCGCACCGGCGGCGCCCTGGGTGTTCGGGTGCGCCGCCGTCGCCTTCGCGACGATCCCCTCCCTCGTCGCCTCGAGGACGGGCGGCGGCGCGATCGCCTACGCGACGCTGCTGGCGGTCGTGGGGCTCGCCGCGGGTGCTGCGGTGCAGCCGTTCGCCGCGCGCATCGGTGCGGCGACCGGCGGCCGGCAGCTCGTCGTCGGGCTCTCGGTCGCCGTCGTCGGCATGCTGCTCGCGGCGCTGGTCGCCCTCAACGGGTCACCGCTGCTCGGCGTGCCCGCGGCGCTGGTGCTCGGCGCGGGCTACGGCGTCTGCATCGTGTCCGGGCTGACGGAGGTTCAGCGGATGGCGCCGGCCGAGCACCTCGCCGCGCTCACCGCCGTCTACTACGCCCTCACCTACCTCGGCTTCCTGCTGCCCGTGCTGCTCGCAGCGCTCGCCGCGGTCGTGCCGGAGCCCGTGCTGCTGATCCTCCTTGCCGTGGTCGTCGCGGCCTGCCTGGCAGCGGTCGCCCGCGGCCTGCGCGGCGGGTCGCGTCCGGCGGATGCACGCGCCTGATCGGCTCCGCTCGTGCCGGCCCGCGATGCCGCCTTCGTCCGCGGCGTTCCCCGTCGGAAGCGGTGCGCTGCTGTCGGATCCGGTGCACCTGGAGCCACCGAGCGGGCACCGTTCCCGCCGTGCATGCACCGTTGCCGACACCTTGCCGCGCCTCGGTTCGGAGCGGCGTCGAAAGGGCCCGCGCCCGGCGGTACGATCTCCGCCAGCGACTGCGATCCGGCCATCACCGGGGAGTCCCCGGAAGAACGCCGCGAGGCAAGTAGAACCGGGCGGGGGCGGCCCGTCACAGCCGAGTGAGAGCGGGCGGCGCGAGCCGTCAAGCGGGGTGGTACCGCGTCGAGGAGGCGTCCCCGTGCACAGCGTTGATCGAAGACGTGCACGGAGGACCAGATGACCTACCCGAAGGACGGCGGCGACCGCGTCAGCCCGAGCCCGGCCTTCCCCACGATCGAGCAGGAGGTGCTGGCCCACTGGGCGGCCGACGACACCTTCCGGGCGTCGATCGCGCAGCGCGAGGGCGCGCCCGAGTGGGTCTTCTACGACGGCCCGCCCTTCGCGAACGGGCTGCCGCACTACGGGCACCTGCTCACCGGCTACGCGAAGGACGCCTTTCCCCGCTACCAGACCATGCGCGGCAAGCAGGTGCACCGCCGCTTCGGCTGGGACACGCACGGCCTGCCGGCCGAGCTCGAGGCGATGCGCCAGCTCGGCATCACGACCAAGGACGAGATCGAGGCGATGGGCGTCGGCGTCTTCAACGCCGCGGCCCGAGCGAGCGTGCTCAAGTACACCGACGAGTGGCGCGCCTACGTCACCCGCCAGGCGCGCTGGGTCGACTTCGACGACGACTACAAGACGCTCGACCCGTCCTTCATGGAGAGCGTGCTCTGGGCGTTCAAGACCCTGCACGACCGCGGCCTCGCCTACGAGGGCTTCCGCGTGCTCCCGTACTGCTGGAACGACGAGACGCCGCTGTCCACCCACGAGCTGCGGATGGACGACGACGTCTACCAGCGCCGCCAGGACCCGTCCGTGACGGTGACCTTCCCGCTGGTGGGGGAGCGGGCGGAGGCGCTCGGGCTGACCGCCGTGCGGGCCCTCGCCTGGACGACCACGCCCTGGACGCTGCCCACGAACCTCGCGCTCGCGGTCGGCCCCGAGATCGAGTACGCCGTCGTGCCCGGCGGCCCGGCCGGCACCGCGGACAGCGAGACCGCGCCCGGTGCCGAGGTGCTGGGCGCCGACTACCTGATCGCGCTCGCCCGCGTCGGCGACTACGCGAAGGAGCTCGGCTACGACTCCGCCGACGCCGCCCGCGCCGCCGTGCGCCGGACCGTGCGCGGCGCCGAGCTGGCGGACGTGCAGTACGTGCGGCTCTGGGACGTCTACGCCGACACGGAGGTCTGGGGCACGGGCGCCGCGTGGCGGCTGCTCGTCGCCGACTACGTGTCGACCGAGGAGGGCACGGGCGTCGTGCACCAGGCGCCCGCCTACGGCGAGGACGACCAGCTGGTCTGCACCGCGGCCGGCATCCCGACGATCATCTCCGTCGACGAGAAGGCACGCTTCCTGCCGATGTTCACGGGCACGGAGCTGGAGGCCGTCGCCGGCCTGCAGGTGTTCGAGGCGAACCGGCCGCTGATCCGCGCGCTCCGGGCGAAGGGCCGCCTGCTGCAGGAGCGCTCCTACGAGCACAGCTACCCGCACTGCTGGCGCTGCCGCCGCCCGCTGATCTACAAGGCGGTCAGCAGCTGGTTCGTGCGCGTCACCGCCTACCGCGACCGCATGGTGGAGCTGAACCAGCGGATCACCTGGGTGCCGGACAACGTCAAGGACGGCCAGTTCGGCAAGTGGCTCGCCGGCGCCCGCGACTGGTCCGTCAGCCGCAACCGGTACTGGGGCAGCCCGATCCCGGTGTGGCGCAGCGACGACCCGGAGCACCCCCGCACCGACGTCTACGGGTCGCTCGAGGAGCTGGAGCGCGACTTCGGGCGCCTGCCGGTGAACGAGGACGGCGAGGTCGACCTGCACCGTCCCTACATCGACGCGCTGACCCGCCCGAACCCCGACGACCCGACGGGGCGCAGCACGATGCGGCGCATCGAGGACGTGCTCGACGTCTGGTTCGACAGCGGTTCGATGCCGTACGGCCAGGTGCACCACCCGTTCGAGCACGCGGACTGGTTCGACTCCCACACGCCCGCCGACTTCATCGTCGAGTACATCGGCCAGACCCGCGGGTGGTTCTACACGCTGCACGCGCTGTCGTCCGCGCTGTTCGACCGGCCCGCGTTCAAGACCGTGGTCAGCCACGGCATCGTGCTCGGCGACGACGGGCAGAAGATGTCGAAGTCCCTGCGGAACTACCCGGACGTCGCCGAGGTCTTCGACCGCGACGGGTCCGACGCGATGCGCTGGTTCCTGCTGTCCAGCCCGGTGCTGCGCGGCGGCAATCTCATCGTCACCGAGGAGGGGATCCGCGAGGGCGTGCGGCAGGTGCTGCTGCCGCTCTGGAGCACCTGGTACTTCTTCACGCTCTACGCGGGCGCGGAGGGGATCGAGGGGCGCTGGCGCACCGACTCCACGCACCGCCTCGACCGCCACGTCCTGGCCGCCACCCGGCGCCTCGTCGAGCGCGTCGGCGAGCAGCTCGACGCCTTCGACACCGCGGGCGCCGCGCAGACGCTGCGCGAGTTCATGGACCTCGTGACGAACGGGTACGTGCGCCGCAACCGGGACCGCTTCTGGGCCGCCCGCGAGGCCGGCGCACCGCTGCCGGCGGACTCCGTCGACGCCTTCGACACCCTGTTCACGGTGCTCGAGACCGTCTGCCGCGTCGCGGCGCCGCTGCTCCCGCTCGTCGCCGAGAAGGTGTGGCGCGGGCTCACCGGCGGCCGCAGCGTCCACCTGACGGACTGGCCCGAGGCCGCCGCGTTCCCGGACGACCCGGACCTGCTGGAGCGCCTCGCCCGTGTGGACGAGGTCGTCTCCACCGGCCTCGCGCTCCGCAAGCAGGCCGGCCGCCGCGTGCGGCTGCCGCTCGACCGGCTCGTCGTCGTCGCCGCCGACGCGGACCGGCTCGCCGAGGACGGCGCGGACCTGCTGCGCGAGGAGCTGAACGTCAAGCGCGTCGAGGTGCGGCCGGAGGACGCCGGCGCCGCCGAGCGGTACGGCATCAGCCGCCGGCTGACCGTGAACGCCCGCGCGCTCGGTCCCCGCATCGGCCGCGAGGTGCAGGCCGTGATCAAGGCCGCGAAGGCGGGCGACTGGGTCGCTGAAGGGGAGGGCGTCGCCGTCGGCGGCGTGCCGCTGCTGCCCGGGGAGTACGAGCTGGTGCTCGAGCGCTCCGAGGGCGCCTCGGACGAGGCGCTCGGGCTGCTGCCCTCCGGCGGCTTCGTGCTGCTCGACACGGCGGTGACCGCCGAGCTCGAGCGGGAGGGGCGCGCCCGCGACCTCATCCGGGACGTCCAGCAGGCGCGGCGGGCGGCCGGGCTCGACGTCGGCGACCGCATCGACCTCGCCGTGCAGGGCGACGAGGGGCTGCGCGCGGTGCTGGCCGAGCACGGCGACCTGATCGCGGGGGAGGTGCTGGCGACCTCCCTCGACGTCTCGCCGGCGGACCCGGGCACGGGCGACCGCGTGCTGCGCTGGCCGGACGGGCACCTCGTGGTGCTCGACGGCGGCGCCGCGCGCTTCGAGCTGCGCCGCGCGGGAGGGAGCGTCCTCGATGCCTGAGACCGACCTCGACCGCATGCTCGACGAGATCTACGGCCGCGTCGGCGAGGTCGCGCCGCAGCCGCGGCTCGACGCGACCAGGCGGGCCCTCGAGCTGCTCGGCGACCCGCAGCGGACCTTCCCGATCGTGCACATCACGGGCACGAACGGGAAGACCTCCACCGCCCGCATCACGGAGAGCCTGCTGCGCGCCCACGGCCTGCGCACCGGGCTCTTCACGAGCCCGGACCTCGGCTACCTCGGCGAGCGGATCGTGGTCGACGGCGAGCCGATCGCGCCGGAGGCGCTCGTCGCCGCGTGGGACGACGTGCAGCAGGTGCTGCGGCTCGCGGACGGCGAGCTGGCCGGCCGGGGCGAGCCGCCGCTCACGTTCTTCGAGGCGCTGACGGTCCTCGCGTTCGCGGTCTTCGCGGACGCCCCGATCGACGTCGGCGTCATCGAGGTCGGCATGGGCGGCGAGTGGGACTCCACCAACGTCGCGGACGGGCAGGTCGCGGTGCTGACCCCGGTCGACCTCGACCACACCAAGCGGCTCGGCGACACCGTCGCCGAGATCGCCCGCACCAAGAGCGGCATCGTGAAGCCGGGCGCCGCGGTCGTCGCGGCCGCGCAGGCGCCCGAGGCGCTCGCCGAGATCGAGCGCGCCGTCGAGCTGAGCGAGGGGACGCTGAGCCTCGAGGGCCGCGACTTCCGCGTGCTTCGGCGCACCCCCGCCGTCGGCGGCCAGCTGATCGACGTGCAGGGGCGTGCGGGCCGCTACGACGGCCTGCTGGTCCCGCTGCTCGGGGCGCACCAGGCCCAGAACGCGGACGTCGCCATCGCCGCGGTGGAGACGTTCCTCGGCGACGGCGCCCGCCCGATCGTCGGCGACGTGCTGCAGGAGGGCCTCGCCGCGGCGACCTCGCCCGGCCGGCTGCAGGTCGCCGCCTCCGACCCCGTGGTCGTCGTCGACGCCGCGCACAACCCGCACGGCGTGCGCGCCATGGTCGCCGGGCTCGCCGAGGCCTTCCCGTTCTCGCGCCTCGTCGCCGTCGTCGCGGTGCTCGACGACAAGGACGCGCCCGGCATGATCCGCGCCGCCGCCGACGCGGTCGACGAGTTCGTCGTCACCACCGCGCCCTCCGACCGGGCGACCGATCCGGACGCGCTCGCGGCGACGGTGGTCGACGTCGTCGGGGCCGACCGGGTCGTCGTCGAACCGGAGCTGGAGCGGGCCCTGGAGGCCGCGCGCGAGCTCGCCGACGACGCGGAGCCCGGCGAGGAGGGGCAGCGCGGCGGCGTCGTCGTGTTCGGCTCCATCACCCTCGTCGCACGCGCGCTCGAGCTGCTGCGGGCGGAGCGATGAGCGACCGCCCGGGGCGACCGGGGCGACCGCGGCGGCCGCGCAGCGTCACGGCCAGCCTCGCCCAGATCGTGCTCGCCTTCGAGTTCGTCGTCGTCGCCCTGTCCACGCTCGTCGTCTTCGGGCTCCGCGCGCTGCCCGCCGGCCTCAGCCTCGTCGGCGGCGGCGTCCTGCTGGTGCTGATCGTGATCGCCGCCGGCCTCGCGACCCGCCGGGCCGGCATCGCGCTCGGCTGGGCCGTCCAGGTGCTGTTCGTCGCCGGCGTCGTGCTCAACCTCGGCGTCGGCATCGTCGGCCTCATCTTCGGCGCGCTCTGGACCTACAGCATGATTGTCGGCGGGCGGATCGACCGGCGGAACGCCGCCGCCTGACCCGCAGCAGCCTGAACGAAGGAGAGCCCGTGCCCGAGAT
Source organism: Amnibacterium endophyticum (assembly GCF_042680685.1). Lineage (NCBI taxonomy): Bacteria > Bacillati > Actinomycetota > Actinomycetes > Micrococcales > Microbacteriaceae > Amnibacterium > Amnibacterium endophyticum. Next base: position 55,163 of record NZ_JBHUEA010000022.1, read on the forward strand.
CGAGGAGACCCTGGTGCTGGTGAAGCCGGACGGCGTCGCCCGCAACCTGACCGGCGAGGTCCTGCGCCGCATCGAGGCGAAGGGCTACAGCATCACCGACCTGAAGATGGTCCAGGCGCAGCGCGCCCTGCTCGAGCAGCACTACGCCGAGCACGAGGGCAAGCCGTTCTACGAGCCCCTCGTCGAGTTCATGCAGTCCGGCCCCATCGTCGCCGTCCGCGTCGCCGGCCAGCGCGTCATCGAGGGCTTCCGCTCCCTCGCCGGCGCCACCGACCCCACCGCCGCCGCGCCCGGCACCATCCGCGGCGACCTCGGCCGCGACTGGGGCCTCAAGGTGCAGCAGAACCTCGTCCACGGCAGCGACTCCCCGGAGTCCGCCGCCCGCGAGCTCGCGCTCTGGTTCTGAGCCCATAGGGAGCGGCCGTGGCGCGACCGGCTTCGCCGGCCCCGCCACGGCCGCTTCGTCGACTCCGTCGCCGAGCTTCGGCGCCATGAGGCGCCGGGGCGCTGTGCGCCCTCCGCGGGTGATGTGCGCCGCGGACGCGACCTGCTCCGCAGGCCCCGTCCGCGGCGAGCGCTTCGCGCCGCCCACCGCTGGTCGAGGTGCGGAGCGCAGCGAAGCCTCGAGACCACCTCGACCCGCTGGTGGAGCGACGTCAGAAGATGTTGTTGAGGGCGTCCAGGCGGACCTGCGCGATCACCACGAAGATCACGTAGACCACGATCGTGACGATCGTCAGCCAGCCGAACAGCGCGCCGGCGACCCGGGACGCGGTGCGGCCGAGCGGGAGGTTGCCCTCCCTGACGTTGTACAGCGTGACGCCGAGCGACATCGGGATCACGACCGCCCACACCACCATGCACCACGGGCAGAGCGTCTTCAGGTTGAAGACGCTCTGCGTCATCAACCAGGCGACGAAGCCGATGGCGAAGGCCATGCCGAGGTTGAAGACCGCCCAGAACCAGCGCGGGAACCGGGCGCCGGCGAGCGACGCGACCCCGACGAAGATGGGCGCGGGGAACATCATCAGCCCGAGCAGAGGGTTCGGGAAGCCGAAGACCGAGCCCTCCGGGGACTTGAGGTTCACGCCGCACTGCACGAGCACCGACACGTTGCAGCCCGGCTGGAAGTTCGGGTCCTCGAGGATCGCGATCTTGTCGAGCGTCAGCGCGAAGGCGGCGACGAGGCCGATCGCGCCGCCGACCACGAGCAGGATCGACAGGGGGATCGAAGGCCGTCGCATCCGCTCGATCACGCCGTCGAGTATCACACCGGTCCTGGACTCCGGGCGCTCGACCCGGCGCGTGCGATACTGCCTCTTAGGTTCCCGGCGCAGCCCGCATCGGGGGTCGAACGCTTCGACAGGTCCGCGATGGAAAGCGGGCCGACGCCCGGCACGGGCACGGCGCTTGTCCCGCCACCGGTCACCGACAGGTGCCCGACACGGAGAACGAGGATTCGGCACGGTGGAGACGCCGTCGCCGCGCAGATGCCCGGAGGCGGCCTCGCCGCATCCGCGTGAGGAGTGCACCAGCGATGGTGGAGTACCGCGAGAACGACCAGGAGCACGAGGACGTCGAGGGGGAGGCCGCGCCGCGACGGCGCAGCACCTACCGGGCGATGCCGACGACGGACGAGGTGACCCCGCCCGCGCCGCTGCCCGCACCGAGCGACGCCGACGGCGACGGGGCGCCCGACGCCGCCGACGAGCAGTCCGAGGGCGACGTGATCGTCCCGGCAGACGCGTCGTCGACCGAGCCCTCGGGCGACGACGCCGAGGCGTCGCAGGAGCCGCAGCAGCCCGCGCGGCCGGCCCTCGCCGTGCTCTTCCAGGCGCCGCCGCCGGTGCCGCGCTCCGCCGGAGGCGGCCGTCCGGCCCCGCAGCGGGAGCGCGAGCCGGAGCCCGAGGACGAGCAGGACGAGGAGGAGCAGGGCGGTTCCGCCAGGCGCCGCCGCCGCTCCCGCCGCCGGGGCGCGCAGGAGGAGCAGGGCGACGGCGCCGCCGAGGTGGTCGCGAAGGCCAAGCCGCAGCGCGAGCCGATCACCGAGCCGCAGAAGGTCAAGGGCTCCACGCGCCTCGAGGCGAAGCGGCAGCGCCGGCGCGACGGCCGGGACGCCGGCCGGCGCCGCACCGTGGTCACCGAGGCCGAGTTCCTCGCCCGCCGCGAGGCCGTCGACCGCGTGATGCTCGTGCGCACGAACGACGACCGGGTCGAGATCGGCGTGCTCGAGGACGGGGTGCTCGCCGAGCACTACGTCGCGAAGCACCAGAACGTCTCCCTGATCGGCAACGTCTACCTCGGCCGGGTGCAGAACGTGCTGCCCTCGATGGAGGCCGCGTTCGTCGACATCGGCCGCGGCCGCAACGCCGTGCTGTACTCCGGCGAGGTCGACTGGGAGGCCGCGAGCGAGCGCCTCGGCGAGAAGGGCTCGCAGGCCCGCAAGATCGAGGTCGCGCTGAAGTCCGGCGACCAGGTGCTCGTCCAGGTGACGAAGGACCCGATCGGCCACAAGGGCGCCCGCCTCACCTCGGCGATCTCGCTGCCCGGCCGCTACCTCGTCTACGTGCCGAACGGCTCGATGTCGGGGATCAGCCGCAAGCTGCCGGACACCGAGCGCGCCCGGCTGAAGAAGATCCTGAAGGACGCGCTGCCCGACTCGGCCGGCGTCATCGTCCGCACCGCGGCCGAGGGCGCGACGGAGGAGCAGCTCACCATCGACGTGCAGCGGCTCGCGAACCAGTGGGCCGAGATCGAGCACCTCGTCGAGACGGCGCAGGCCCCGACGATGCTGCACGGCGAGCCGGACCTGCTCGTCAAGATCGTCCGCGACGTCTTCAACGAGGACTTCTCCAAGCTGATCGTCGAGGGCGAGCAGCCCCGCGCGACGATCGAGCGCTACCTGCAGCAGGTCGCGCCCGACCTGCTCGACCGGCTCGAGTCGTGGGAGGGCGAGGCCGACGTCTTCTCCGCCCACCGGGTCGTGGAGCAGATCGAGAAGGCGCTCGACCGCAAGGTGTGGCTGCCGTCCGGCGGCTCGCTCGTCATCGACCGCACCGAGGCGATGACCGTCATCGACGTCAACACGGGCAAGTTCGTCGGCTCCGGCGGCAACCTCGAGGAGACCGTCACCAAGAACAACCTCGAGGCGGCCGAGGAGATCGTGCGGCAGCTGCGGCTCCGCGACCTCGGCGGCATCATCGTCGTCGACTTCATCGACATGGTGCTCGAGTCGAACCGCGACCTGGTCCTGCGGCGGCTGGTGGAGTGCCTGTCCCGCGACCGCACCAAGCACCAGGTCGCCGAGGTCACCTCGCTCGGCCTCGTGCAGATGACCCGCAAGCGGCTCGGCATCGGGCTGGCGGAGTCGATCGGGGACGCCCCGGCGCCGGACGCGCGGGGCGAGTCGCGCCGCCGCCGCGGCGGCGGGCAGCAGCAGACGCCCCCGCCGCCGAAGCCCGCCTCGACGCACACGATCACGGACGGCGCGAAGACGGCGCTCGCGCAGATCGCGGCCTCCACGCTCGCGGGACGCCCGATCGACCAGGCGATCGCGGATGCCGAGCAGGACGCGCAGCAGGATGGCGCCGCGGCTCCCGAGCCGCAGG
>NZ_JBHUEA010000023.1:0-51477 GCF_042680685.1 Amnibacterium endophyticum
CGCGGTCCGGGCGCAGCCGCGCGCCGCGCGCGTGCTCCGCGCGGAGCAGCTGCGCCGGTACCTGCTCGCCCAGCCCGCCGTGCTCGCCGCCGACGAGGTCGCCGCGCTCGTCCGCGTCCTCGACGACGCGCGCACCTGGCAGCCGACGAGCGAGGCGGGCCCGCAGCTGCTGGTCGCCTTCGCGGGCCTCGCCGGCGACGTCCGGCGCGCGGCGCGCCGCCGCTCCGCCTGGGTGCTCGGCCTGCTCGCCCTCACGCTGACGGGCGTCGCCTCCCTCGTGCTGCCGCTGCTCGGCCTCTGAGGGTCACGCCGACAGGCGCACCAGCCGTGCGGTGCTGCTCTCGTCGAGGTCGACGAAGTCGGAGCGGCTGCGCAGGAAGTCGCTGAAGGAGCGGAACCCGAGGCGGCGCTCGCTGAACGACGGGTCCAGACGCTTCATCTGCTCCTTCACCTGGCTGTTGTGCAGCCAGTCGGCGTCGTCGCCGCGGCCGTGCCCGAGCTGCAGCGCGCGGACCAGCAGCTCCGTGGCGACGACCTGCGGGTCCTCGTCGTCGTCGGCCTCGACGACGTCGTCCGGGTCGTCCACCTCCTCGAACCGCGGGCCCTCGTCGGCGTCGCGGCGACCCCGCCGGCGGCCGCGCGGCGGCTCGTCCTGGCGGGGCGGCGCGGGCTTCACGCCCGGCAGGGCGTCGTAGGTGACGAGTTCGTCGCAGGCCGCCGCGAGGGCGCGGCTCGTCGAGCCGGCGACCCCGACCGCGACGACGACGCGGCCGAGCCGCCGGCAGCGCTGCGCGAGCGCGATGTAGTCGCTGTCGCCCGCGACGATCACGACGTGCGTGAGGTCCGGCAGCCGGAACATGTCCTCCACCGCGTCGACCGCGAGGCGGATGTCGCCGCCGTTCTTGCCGTAGGCGGCGGCGGGGAAGAGCTGGACCAGGTCGACCGCGCGGCCGACCAGCTGGCCCCGGTAGCGCGCGTTCACCGGCGCGGACCAGTCCGCGTAGGCCCGGGTGAGCACGAGGGTGCCGAAGGAGGAGGCGAAGTCGATGATCGCGCCGACGTCCACCGTCGCGGCCTCCAGCCGCTCGGTGAAGGTCTGCTCGGGCAGCGAACCGCTGTGCGCCTTCTGGCGGTCGCGGTGGAAGTCGCCGCGGCCGTGCACCTCGTCGTAGCGCGAGATGAGGACGTTGTCGAAGTCGATGTAGACCGCGACGCGGCCCGGCTGCTGGTCGGGGATGGGGTCCTCCAAGGTGTCGGCCACCCATTGTCCCGGTGGACGCGCTTCAATGGGAGCCGTGACGACCCCCCGGATCTCCGTCGTCGTGCCCGTGCGCGACGGCGCGCCGTACCTCGGGCTGTGCCTCGCCGCCCTGGCGCGGCAGGACGTGCAGCCCGACGAGGTCGTCGTCGTCGGGTCGGGGGAGTCCGAGCTCGTGGCGCAGGCCGCGGGTGCGCGCTTCCTGCCGCGGCAGGGGCCGGGCATCGCCGCGGCGGCCGCGGCGGGCTACGACGCGTGCTCCGGCGACCTGATCGCCCGCCTCGAGGCCGACTCCATGCCGCCGGTGAACTGGCTGCGCGAGATCCGCGGCGCGTTCGCGCTCGACCCCGCGCTGGCCGCGGTCACGGGTCGCGGCGTCTTCGCCGACCTCAGCCCGGCGCGGCGCCTCATCGCGAGCGCCGGGTACCACGGCGCCTACTTCGGCGTGCTCGGCATCGCGCTCGGCCAGGTGCCGCTGTACGGGTCGAACTTCGCGATGCGGCGGGCCGTGTGGCAGGACGTGCGCGGCGCGGTCCACTCCGCCGACCCCGCCGTGCACGACGACCTGGACCTCACGATGCGGCTCGGGCGCAGCCGGCGGGTGCGCTTCGAGCCGCGGCTCGCGGTCGCGATCTCGACCCGCGCCGTGACCTCCGTGCCGCGCCTCACCCGGTCCGGGGTGCGCACCTGGCACACGATCCACCGCAACGGCGACCGCCTCCGCGAGACCCGCATCGGCCGCCTCGTCTCGCCGGGCTTCGGCGTCGGCCCGCTCGGCGCCCTCGCGGCCGCCGTCACCGGCATCGGCCGCGGCTGACGGGCGGCTGCGAGGCCGCTCCCAGCCCGCTGCGGGGTGCGACCGCGACGATGGGGCGATGCCCAGCACGTCGAACCGCGCGGTGAGCACCGTCGTCTACGACCCGCAGGGGCCGCGGCCCAACGGGCTCGCCGTCGCGAGCCTCGTCCTCGGGATCGTCGGCCTGGTCGTCGGGATCATCCCCCTGTTCATCGGCCTGATCCTCAGCGCAGTGCCGACCGTGCTCGCGATCGTGTTCGGCCTGATCGGGCTCGTGCGCACCTCCACGCGCCGCTCCGGCTTCGTGCCCGCGCTGCTCGGCCTCGCGCTCGGCTGCCTCACCGCCTTCCTCTGGACGACGGGCTACGGCGTCATCTGGTGACCGAGGAGCGAGGTCAGACGGGGTAGCCGCCCCGCGCCGCGACCTCCGGCATGCGGCGGTGGACCTCCTCCACCGCCCGGGCCGCGAGCGGGTTCGTCGGGACGCCGTCCTGCGCCGCGAGCACCCCGCCGACGTACACGCGCTTGAGGTTGCGCTGCGACATCGCGAGCACGTAGCTGCGGACGGGGTGCCACAGCGGGCCGACGTCGGGGGAGCGGGGGTCGACGACGACGAGGTCGGCGAGCTTGCCGGGCTCGAGGCTGCCGACGCGGTCCGCGACGCCGAGCACCTCTGCGGAGCCGAGGGTCGCCATCCGCAGCACGTCCTCCGGCAGCATCGACGCCGGGTCGCCGGTGGCGGCGCGCACCGAGTACATCCCCATCCGCATGTTCTGCCACGGGTCGGCGACGTCCGTGCAGGCCTGGTCGTCGAGGCCGAGGCCGACCCGCATGCCGGCCGCGCGGATCGTCGGCAGGTCGGCGGTGCCGCTCGCGAGCCGGCCGTTGGAGGCGGGCTGCCACGACATGCCGGCGCCACCCGCCGCGGCCTCCGCGATGATCTCGGGCGTCGTCTGGATGAAGTGCCCGAACACCAGGTCGGGCCCGAGCGCGCCCGCGTCGCGGTAGCGCGCGAACTTCGAGCGCTGCAGCTCCACCTCCTCGCGCGTCTCGAGGAAGTGCGCCTCGTTGATCACGCCGTACCGACGCATCACCGCGACCTCGAGCTCGGCCGCGTTCGGCCGCGGCGACCACTGGACCGCGCCCATGATCGCGGCGCCGAGGCACAGGTCGGGGTCGACCGACGCGCAGTGGTCGACGACGAGGCCGAAGCGGTCGACCACCTCGTCGTCCGAGCCGATCGCGTCGTCGAGGCTCGCCGCGTTGACGAACCGCAGCCCCGCGTCGGCCTTCGCGTCGATCTGGGCGGCCTGGTGCGCGAACGGCCGCAGCTCGCCGGCGCCCGTCTTCGCCCCGTCGACCATCGGCTCCCACGGGATGCGCGGGTCGGTGAAGTCGAACGCGGTCGTCGTGCCGTTCGCGATGAAGTCGAGCGAGCCGTGGAGGGTGGCCCAGTAGTAGTCCTCCGGGCTCGCGTGCGCCATCAGGCCGAGCATGGAGTCGCACCAGCCGTACAGCGTCGAGTCGACGCCGAGGCCCCGCGCCCCCGAGGTGAACAGGTGGCTGTGCGCGCTGACGAACCCGGGGGCGACGAACGCGCCGGCCACGTCCACGACCTCGGCGTCCGCGATCGCGGGCGGCTCGCCCGAGCCGAGCGCGACGATGCGGCCGTCGGCCGCGTGCAGCCAGCCGTCCTCCGTGTAGCCGAGGTCGTCGCCGACCATGGTGATGAGGCGGGCGCGGACGACGAGCAGCGACATGGCCCCCAGTCAACCGGGGCGCATGTTTCGTCCGGAGGTCAGACCCCGGCGCCGCCCGCGGCCTCGTCCGCGTCGCGCGCGATCCGCTCGTCCAGGGGCGCGTCCTCGACCGGGATCCGCTCGCGCGAGCGCAGCGCGTCGTCCACGGGCTCGCCGCCGGCGGACTCCGCCTGCTCGATCACGTCGGCCGTGTCGGCCTCGACGCCGGGCACGTCCTCGAACTCGGGATCGCTCATGCGCTCAGCCTGCCGTGCCGAGCCGGGAGCGCCCTCAGCGGCGGATCGCGACCGACCGGCTCGTGCGCACCGCGCGGCTCGAGCCGTCGCGCGTGCCGGTGACCACGACCGCGACCCGGTGGCCCGCATCGGCCCTCACGACGCGGTGGGTGGGCGAGGTCGCTCCGGCGATCGGCCTCCCGTCCCGGGTCCAGCGGTAGTGCAGCCGGGTGCCCGCGGCCCAGGTGCCCGCCTTCGCCGTCAGGCGCGCGCCGACGAGGTGCCGGCCCGTCGCCGTCGGCCGCGGCGCGGGCGAGAGGACGCTGCAGGCGAGGTCGAGGTCGAACCGGTCCGTGCCGGCCGTCGTCGTCCACTGGGTCAGCAGCACCCGCCCGCGGGTCAGGGGCGCGGCGCTGCAGCGCCGCGCCGCGGCGGCGGCGGCGTCGGCCGCGCCCGCGAGCCAGGTCGGCAGCCGGGTCAGCGCGCTCGAGGTCGGCACGGGGCCGATCAGGTCGCGGAACTCGTGGTCGAGCGCGTACAGCCCGACCCGCTGCCCCGCGCGCACGAGGCTCCAGGTCATGCCCTCGAGCACGGCCCGGTGCTGCTTCCGGCTGCCGCGCCAGGTGTTCGCGGTCTCGACGTCGAGCCACCAGCGGGCGGCCGTGTTCCTCGGCACGCCCCGGATCTGCAGGTCGTCGAGGGCGAGGGAGGCGCCGTAGACCCAGGAGCACGCGGCGGTGGCGCCGCCGCGGCAGCGCCCGTAGGGGCTGCGGACGGCGACGCCGCGCTTCGTGCGGTCCCGCGTCGGCCACCAGGACGCCTCGTGCGGCGCCGGGTTCGCGGTGTTGACGTAGACGGAGGGGCGCCCGCCGCCCGGGGAGGCGACGGCGAGGGCGAGCTGCTCCGCGAGGCAGGGGTTCGTGCCGGTCGGCAGGCCGTCGTTCACCGCGACCACGGCGAACGCCTGCGCGCCCGCCCACGGGGCTCCGCACTGGTACTTCGACACGTCGGCGCCGATGCGCGGGGCCGCGGCGGCGGCGGGGAGCGCGGGCACGACCGCGACGACGACGGCGGCGGCGAGCGCGGCGGCGACCAGGCGGCGGATCACGGGTGCGTCTCCCGCTCAGGCCTCGTCGGACCCGGCCGCGGGTGACGAGCTCGGCGGCGCCGGGGTGGCCGGGGTCGAGGGCGCGTCGCTCGGCGGGGTGGTCGGCGCCGCGGTGTCCGTGGGCGTCGCGGTCGGGGTCGCGGGCGGTGCCGGGATCGGGGGCGTGCTCGTCGCCGCCGGGCTCGGCAGGGGCGCCGGTGCGACGACCACGGGTGCGCTCGTCAGGGCCAGGGCGGGTGCGTCGGCACGGGTGCCGCGCACCTGCAGGGTCAGCGCCGCGCCCGCGTCCTCCGCGGTCGGCGCGTAGGCGGGCGAGGTGGCGCCCGCGATCGGCACGCCGTCGCGCGACCAGCGGTAGGCGATGCCGACGCCGGCCGGCCCCCAGGCGCCGGGGTCGGCGGTCAGGCGGCCGCCGACGACCGGGTCGCCGTCGATCGAGGGGACGGTGCCGACCACGCCGGGCCGGCAGGCGATGTCGTGGTCCTGGCCGTCCTGGACCCACTGCGACATGACGGTCCGGCCGCCGGGCGTGAACGCCGGCTCGCGGCAGTTCTCGAGCGCGCCGGCCCGCGTGATCGCGCCGGCCGTCCAGGACGGCGCGCCCGCGAGTGCGCTCGACGGCGCCGCGTCGCCCACGATCAGGCCCCATTGGCGGGTCGTCGAGTAGATGCCGACGTCGCCGCCGACGGCGCGGATCGCCGCGGCCATGCCCTCGAGGACCGCGAGGTTCGCCTCCCGGTCCCAGCTCCAGGTGTTCATCGTCTCGACGTCGAGCCACCACGTCCGCTCGCCGGCCCGGGGCACCCCGCGGCGCAGCACGTCATCCGCGCCGATGGACCAGCCGTACACGTAGGCGCAGGCCGCGTCCTCGGCGCCGACGCAGGTGCCCTCGGGGTTCGTCACGGGGATCCCCGTGCGCGTCAGGTCGGCGTAGGGCCACCAGCCGCCCAGGTGGCCCGGGTTCGCGGTGTTGACGTAGACGTCCGCGAGGCGCGGCGTGCCGTCCGCGGCGGGGGCGTCGCCCCACGCGAGCTGCTCGGCGAGGCACGGGTTGGTGGTGACGCCGGTGCCGGCGTTGACCCCGACGACCGCGATGTCGCCGCGGGTCGGCAGCACGCGGCCGCACTGCGGGTAGGAGACGTCGTGCCCGGTCGCCGTGGACGTCCGCTGGAGCACCGGTGCGGCCTCGGCCGCGTCGGCGGGCGCCGCGGCACCCGCTGCGACGGCGATCGCGAGGGCGATCAGCGGAGCGGCGAGGCGGAGCATCGCGTCAGTATGTCCGCCGGGCGCGCCCGCGCCGGGGCGCTCCGCGGCGTGCCGCGTACGATCGCCGACCGTGCCGAAGCAGCCCCAGGCGGTCGCGGGATGACCGCGACGATCACGCTGGTCGTCGTCGTGATCGTGCTGGCCCTCGTCTTCGACTTCACGAACGGCTTCCACGACACCGCGAACGCGATGGCGACGCCGATCGCGACGGGCGCCATGAAGCCGAAGGTCGCGGTCGGCACGGCCGCCGTGCTGAACCTCGTCGGCGCCTTCCTCTCGACGGAGGTCGCCCGCACCGTGTCCGGCGGCCTGCTGACCGCGGAGGGGGAGGGCGGCGGCGGCATCGGGCCCGCCCTGATCCTCGCGGGCCTGATGGGCGCGATCCTCTGGAACCTGACGACCTGGTACTTCGGCCTGCCGTCCTCGTCGAGCCACGCGCTGTTCGGCGGCCTGGTCGGCGCGGCGGTCGCCGGGGCGGGGCTCGGCGCCGTCGACTGGTCGGTGCTCGTCGGCAAGGTCATCATCCCGGCCGTCCTCGCGCCGCTGACCGCCGGGCTCGTCGCCTTCACGGCGACCCGGCTCGCGTACGCGATCACGCGTCGCCGCGACGGGCGGCCCGACGGGCGGCGGGGCTTCCGCGTCGGCCAGGTCTTCTCCTCCTCCCTCGTCGCGCTCGCGCACGGGACGAACGACGCGCAGAAGACGATGGGGGTGATCACCCTCGTGCTGATCGCGGGCGGCCTGCAGCCCGCGGGCAGCGGCCCGGCGCTCTGGGTGATCGCCGCGTGCGCCCTGGCCATCGCGGCGGGCACCTACAGCGGCGGCTGGCGGATCATCCGCACGATGGGCACCGGGCTGACCGCGGTGAAGCCCGCGCAGGGCTTCTCGGCGGAGGTGAGCACGGCGGCGACCGTGCTGGCGTCGAGCCACGTCGGCTTCGCCCTCTCCACCACGCACGTCGCCTCGGGCTCCGTGATCGGCTCCGGGCTCGGCCGCCGCGGCGCCGTCGTGCGGTGGGGCACCGCCCGCCGGATCGTCGCCGGCTGGCTGCTCACCATGCCGGCCGCCGCGGTCGTCGGCGCGCTCGCCGCGCTGCTGGTCGGCCTGGGCACGGTCGGCGTCGTCGTCGTGGTGGCGCTCGGGGTCGCGTTCATGCTCGCCGTCTTCCTCAGGGCGCGGCCCGAGCGGGTCGACGCCTCGAGCCTCGAGGCCGAGGTCAACGCGGCGGGCACGGCCGTGTCCCGCCCGCGGCGCGGCCGGAAGGCGGCCCGCCGATGACCGTCCAGTGGCACCTCTTCGCGCTCGTCGTCCTGGTCGCGCTCGGTTCGGCCGTGGTCGTCACGACGCTGTTCGCGGGCGGCATCCGGCTGCTCGCGACGCCCCGCGACCCGGTGCCGGGCGCCCCCGCCCGCGACGAGGAGGAGGACGTGGTGCCGCGCGGCGCCCGGCCCGCCGGGGTGACGTTCGCCGGCGTGACCCTGTTCGTGCTCGCCGGCGCGGCGGCGCTCGGCGGCGTGCTGCTGATCCTCCTCGGCTGAGGAACAGTGCGGGCGGGCCCCGGCTTGCACCCGGCATGACCCTCGCGCTCACCGGCTCCACCGGTCGCCTCGGCGGCCGCGTCGCCCACCTGCTCGGCCCCGCGGTCGACGTGCTGATCGTCCGCGACCCCGCACGGGCGCCGCGGATCGACGGCGACCCCGAGATCCGGACCGGCACCTACGGCGGGGCGGACGCGGGCCTGTTCGCGGGCGTCGACGTGCTGCTGCTCGTGTCCGGCGCGGAGTCGGCGACCCGGCTCGAGGAGCACCGCACCGCGGTGCGGGCGGCGGCCGAAGCGGGGGTGCGGCACGTCGTCTACACGAGCTTCGACGGCGCCGCGCCGGACGCCGACTTCACGCTCGGCCGGGACCACTGGCACACCGAGCAGGCGGTGCGGGACAGCGGGACGGCCTTCACCTTCCTGCGCGACAGCTTCTACGCCGACGTGCTGCCGCTCTTCGCGGACGAGGCCGGCGTGATCCGCGGCCCGGCGGGCGCCGGCGCCGTCGCCCTGGTGGCGCGGGACGACGTGGCCGACGCCGCGGTCGAGGTGCTGCGCGATCCGGCCGCGCACGCCGGCGCGACCTACGTGCTCACCGGCCCGGAGGCCCTCACCCTCGCCGCCGCGACCGCGCGGATGACGGCGGCGCTCGGCCGACCGTACTCCTACCGCGAGGAGACGGTCGAGGAGGCCTACGCCTCCCGCCGGGCCCTGTCGGACGAGCGGTGGCAGCTGGACGCGTGGGTCAGCACCTACACCGCCATCGCGTCCGGCCGCATGGCCGCGGTGTCCGACGACGTGCCGCGGCTCACCGGGCGCCGGGCGCGGACCCTCGAGCAGGCGCTCGTCGGCGCCTGACCGGCCGCCGCCGCGCGCTCAGGCGAGGACGGCGGCGGTCTGCCGCGCAATCTCCAGCTCCTCGTTCGTCGGCACCACGAGCACGGCGACCGGCGCCCCGTCGGGGGAGATGCGGCGGGCGTCCCTTGATTCGGACGCGTTGCGCTCCGGGTCGACCTCGAGCCCGAGGTGCTTCAGCGGTGCGAGCGTCGTCGCGCGGAGGTCCGCATCGTGCTCGCCGATCCCCGCCGTGAACACCACCGCGTCGAGGCCGCCGAGCACCGCGAGGTAGGCGCCGAGGTACTCCCGCAGCCGGTGCCGCACGACCTCGAGGGCGAGCACCGCCGCGTCGTCCCCGCCCTGCGCGGCCGCGGCGACGTCGCGCATGTCCCCGCTGCCGGTCAGCCCCTTCAGCCCGCTCTCGCGGTTCAGCATCCGCTCCAGCTCGTCGAAGCCGAGCCCCGCGGTGCGGTGCAGGTGGAAGAGGACGGCGGGGTCGAGGTCGCCGGACCGCGTCCCCATCACGAGGCCCTCCAGCGGGGTCAGACCCATCGACGTGTCGACCGAGCGGCCGTCCCGCACCGCGCACGCCGAGGCGCCGTTGCCGAGGTGCAGCACGACGATCCGCGAGCGCTCGAGCGGGATCCCGAGCAGCTCCGCGGCCGCTCGCGAGACGTACTGGTGCGAGGTGCCGTGGAAGCCGTAGCGGCGCACCTGGTGCGCGCGGGCGACGTCCGCCGGGATCGCGTAGGTCGCGGCCGCCGCCGGGATCGTGCGGTGGAACGCGGTGTCGAAGACCGCCACCTGCGGCACGTCGAGCACCGCCCGCGCGGCGCGGATGCCCTGCAGGTTCGCCGGGTTGTGCAGCGGTGCCAGCGCGGACAGCGCGTCGATCGCCTCCTCGACCTCGTCGGTGACGACGGTCGCGGCGTCGAACCGCTCGCCGCCGTGGACCACCCGGTGCCCGCACGCGTCGGGGCGCGGCAGCCCCCGGATCTCCTCCAGCGCCCGCCGCACCGCCGCCTCGTGGTCCGGGACGCCGCCCGGCTCGCCGATCCGCTCGACGCCGCCTGCGGCGTGGACGGCACCGGTGCCCGGGTCGACGAGCTGGTACTTCAGCGAGGACGAGCCCGCGTTCAGGACGAAGACGGTGCCCACCGGCCCCGCCGGCGCGGCGTCCGTCATGCGGGCACGGGCGCGCCCTGCGCCTGGATCGCGGTGATCGCGATCGTGTTCACGATGTCGCGCACGAGCGCTCCTCTCGACAGGTCGTTGATCGGCTTGTTCAACCCCTGCAGCACCGGGCCGATCGCGAGCGCGTTGCTGCTGCGCTGCACCGCCTTGTAGGTGTTGTTGCCGGTGTTGAGGTCCGGGAACACGAACACCGTCGCGCGGCCCGCGACCGGGGAGCCGGGCATCTTCGTCGCCGCGACCGCCGGGTCGGCGGCGGCGTCGTACTGGATCGGGCCCTCGACCAGCAGGTCGGGCGCGCGCTCGGTCACGAGGGCCGTGGCCTCGCGCACCTTCTCGACGTCCGCGCCGCTGCCGGACGAGCCGGTGGAGTAGCTGAGCATCGCGACCCGGGGGTCGATGCCGAAGCGCTCCGCGGTGCCGGCGGCGCTGATCGCGATGTCGGCGAGCTGGGCGGCGGTCGGGTCGGGGATGACGGCGCAGTCGCCGTACACGAGCACGCGGTCGGCGAGCGCCATGAGGAAGACGCTCGAGACGACGGAGACGCCGGGCGCGGTCTTGATCAGCTCGAACGCGGGCCGGATCGTGTGCGCGGTCGTGTGGCTCGCGCCCGAGACCATCCCGTCCGCGAGCCCCTCGTGCACCATCAGCGTGCCGAAGTAGGAGACGTCGGTCACCGTGTCCCGCGCCATCTCGAGCGAGACGCCCTTGTGGGCGCGCTCCCGCGCGTAGGTGGCGGCGAACCGCTCGCGCAGCGGCGACGTCAGCGGGTTCACGACGCGGGCCCGGCCGAGGTCGAGCCCGAGGCCGAGCGCCCGGGAGCGCACCCGCACCTCGTTGCCGAGGATCGTCAGCTCGGCGACGTCGCGGGCGAGCACGATCCCCGCGGCCTCGAGCACGCGGTCGTCGTCGCCCTCCGGCAGCACGACGTGACGCCGCCGCTCGCGGGCCCGGGCGAGCAGCCCGTACTCGAACATCAGCGGCGTGACGACGCTGGAGGCGTGCATGCCGACGCGCGACAGCAGCGCGTCCGCGTCGACGTGCGCCTCGAACAGGCTGAGCGCCTCGGCCGCCTTCTGCGGCGACTCGGCGGCGAGCGTGCTGCGCACCGCCGACACGGCGGTCACCGTCTCGTAGGTGCCGAGCGCCGTGCGGGCGATCGGCAGGTCGACGGTGAGGCCCTCGATCAGGCGGGCGACGGCGGGGGAGGGGTCGATCCCGCCCGTCAGCAGGATCCCGGTCAGCGAGGGGAGCGTCTCGCTCGCGTGGGCGAGCAGCACCCCGACGAGGGTGTCCGTGCGGTCGCCCGGCATCACGACGAGCGCGCCCTCGACGAGGCGGGGCAGCAGGTTCTCGAGGGTCATCGCCGCGACCACGACGCCGGACACCGTCCGCTCGCCGAGGGCGGCGTCGCCGGACAGCCACTCGGCCTCGCCCGCGGCGTAGACCGTGCGGAGCGCGGGCGCGACGAGGGCCGCGTCCTCCGGGATCGTGAACACCGGGGTGCCGGCCGGCAGCAGGGGCGCGAGCGCCGCGCCGAGGGCGCCGAGCTCGGCCGGCTCGGCCCGGTTGACCGCGACGCCGACGAGCTCGGCGTGCTCCGCGCGGAACTCGCCGAGCGCGATCTCCGCGAACCCGGCGACCTCCGCCGCGCTCCTCGCCCCCCGGCCGCCGCTGCGCCGCCCGCCGAGCACGAGCAGCACCGGCGCGCCGAGGTTCGCGGCGACGCGGGCGTTGAAGCTGAGCTCCGTCGGGGTGCCGACGTCCGTGTAGTCGCTGCCGACGACGAGCACCGCGTCGCAGCGGGCCTCCATCGCCCGGAACCGCTCGACGATGGTGCCGAGCGCGGCCTCCGGGTCGTGGTGGACGACGTCGTAGGTGGTGCCGACCGCGTCGGCGGCGCTCACGTCGGCCGTCGCCCGGTCGAGCAGCAGGTCGAGCACGTAGTCGCCGTCGGCGGACCGCGAGACCGGCCGGAAGACGCCGACGCGCCCCACGCGCCGGGTCAGCGCCTCCATCAGTCCGAGCGCGACCGCCGACTTGCCGGTGTGCCCCTCCGCCGAGGCCACGTAGATGGTCTGGGACATGCCCGCGAGCGTAGGGAGGGCGCCTGGACGCCACCGCCGCCGGTACGGTGCGGGCATGGACCACGAGGCGCTGCTGCGGCGGGCGATCGGCATCGCGGATCGGGCGCGGGCCGCCGGCAACCACCCGTTCGGCGCGCTGCTGGTCACGGCCGACGGGCGGGTGGCCGCCGAGGCGGAGAACACCGTCGTCACGGGCCACGACGTGACCGGCCACGCGGAGACGAACCTCGTGTCGATCGCGTCGCAGCGCTTCGAGCCGGAGGAGCTCGCCGCGATGACGCTCGTCACCAGCTGCGAGCCGTGCGCGATGTGCTCGGGCGCGATCCACTGGGCCGGCATCGGCGCGGTCGTCTACGGGCTGAGCGAGGAGGGCCTGCTCGCCATGACCGGCGACGACCCCGCGAACCCGACGCTCGCGCTGCCGTGCCGCACGGTGCTCGCCGCCGGTCGACGGGGCGTCGAGGTGACCGGGCCGCTGCTCGAGGACGAGGCCCGCGCCTCGCACGAGGGCTTCTGGCACCCGCCCGCCTGACCGCCGGCCCGCCGGTCGAGCCCGTCGAGACCACCCCCACCACCCCGCTTGGCGGACTCATAGGGCGCGGTGGCAGGCTGTCCGGCCGTCGTGCAGGAGGGAGGCCATGTGAGCGACAGCCCGATGTCGGCGTCGCCGTACGAGGTGCTCGGCGTGCCGGCCTCCGCCAGCGACGACGACCTGCGGCGGGCGTACCGGCGGCTGCTCCGCGAGACGCACCCCGACACCGGCGGCGACACGCAGCGCTTCATCGCCGTGCAGACGGCCTGGGAGCGCATCGGCAGCCCCGATGCCCGGGCCCGCTACGACGGCGGCCGGACGCCGACGGGGACTCAGGAGGCCTGGGCGGCGCCGCCCGCGCGCGGCGAGCGCGTCCCGCACTCCCGCCCGACCGCCCGCACGTACGGGCACCCGGGCGGCTGGCGGCGGGAGCGCTACCTGGCCCTCGTGAAGGAGTGGGTCGGCATCGGCGAGCCGGTTCCGGACCCCTACGACCCCGTCCTCGTGCGCCGCGCGCCCCGCGAGATCAAGCGGCTGCTCGCCGACGCGCTCGCGGAGGAGGCGACCGCGCGGCGCCTCGCGACGCTCGGCATCGGCTACACGGTCTGGCACGACGTGGCCACCGGGGTCCCGGACGAGAAGATCGACCACCTCGTGCTCGGCCCCACCGGCCTGTTCGCGATCCAGTCGGAGGACTACGGCGCCCCCGTGCAGGTGCGCCGCGGCGAGCTGCACGGCGACGCGATCCTCGGCGAGCGGCCCGTCCACGACCTCGCGGTGCGCGCGAAGGCGGTCGCCCGCGCCGCTCGCGTCCGGTTTACCGGCCTGCTGCTGGTGCTGCCCGACGAGCACCTGGAGGACCCCGCCGAGGCGGTCGGCACCTCCCGCGGCGCCGAGCAGGTGGTGCTGCGCGCCTCGCTGCTGCTCACCGCGCTGCGCGACGGCCTGCCCGACGGCCGCGTCGTCGGCGGCAGCGAGATCTTCGACGTCCGCACCCGTCTGCAGGCCGCCGTCCGCTTCGCCTGACCGGCCTACTCGTCGAAGCGGGCGGAGCGGCCGGGCAGCGGCGCGTCGGCGCTCCAGCCGGCGCCCCGGACGGCGGGCTCGGACTCGGACTCCTCCCGCTCGACGCCGAGGAGGCTCCGGGTCAGCTCGGCCCCGGCCGCCAGCATCTCGTCGAGCGCGGTCGCCAGGTCGGCGTCCTCCGCGGGGCGGGCCTCGATCGCCGCGGCGAGCACCACTCGGCGCATCAGCTCCTTCGCGAAGGACGCGGTCGTGCCGGCAGCCCGGTCCGCGGCGCGCTCCACCGCGTGCGGCGAGAGCGGCAGCCGCGCCGCGTACAGCGCGAACAGCCGCCGCCGCGCCGCAGCGTCCGGACGCGGGATCTCGACGGCCAGGTCGACGCGGCCGGGTCGCTGCGCGAGCGCCTCCTCGAGCACGTCGACCCGGTTCGTCGTCATCAGGAAGGTGACGTCGGCGTCCCCGTCGATGCCGTCGAGGGCATCGAGCACGGCGAACAGCAGCGGCTGCGGCCCGAAGTGCCCGCGATCCATCGCGACGAGGTCGATGTCCTCCAGCACGACCATCGCGGGCTGCAGGCCGCGGGCGAGGTCGGTCGCCTCGCCGATGTAGCGGATCGCGGGACCGGTGAGCAGCACGACGGTCACCCCCTCCGCGGCACCGATGAGATGCCGCACGGTCAGCGTCTTGCCGGTACCGGGCGGCCCGTAGAGCAGGACGCCCCGCTTCAGGTGCTGCCCGGCCCCCAGCAGGGCGTCGCGGTGCTCCGCGATCCCGAGCACGTGCCGGCGCACCGTGGGGAGCACGCCCGGCGCGAGCACCACGTCGTCCTCGGCGACGGGCTCGCGCTCCACGAACACCGACTCGCCGTCCTCGCCGAACCCGCCCGAGGCGACGAGCGTCAGCACCTGCCCGCGGAGGACGCTGCGCTCGTGCATGAGGCGGCGGGCCGCGGCGAGCAGGCGCTCGCCGACGCCGTCGGCCGCCAGCACCTCGACGAGCGCCTGCTCGCGCCCGACCTGCCGGTTCGCGACACGCTGGAGCACGGCGACCGGTTCTCCCTCGAACACGAGGAGGCGCAGACCGAAGGCGACGACGCGACGGCGCTCGTGCGGCCCGGAGGGGACGAGCGCGTGGTCGACCGCACCCGGCTCGTACCGTGCCCAGCCGTTCGCGAGCATCGCGGCGAACTCCTCGTGCTGCCGGTTGCCGCCCCGCACGCCGAGCAGCGCGCCCCCGGCGCCGAGCTCGGTCAGCGCGAGGTCGAGGTCGACGATCCGGTGCTGCGGGACCGGCTCGGCGACGACGGGGAGGGTGATCGGATCCACCCCCAGGTGCGCCCGCACGCGCTCGCCGAGCGGCGTGAGCGGCCCCTGCTGCTCCTCGTACCGGTTCGCGACGTCGACGATCCGCTTCAGCGCGGCGAGCAGCTCCGGGTCCCCGTCCACCTGCTCATCCTGGTCCGCTCGCCGCGGCTCCGCGAGATCTCCGTGGACCGACGAACCCAGCGCTCAGCGGGTGATCTCGAAGGAGTCCGCGTCGATCGGGTCGACCGGCTCGGCGTCGACGTCCGCGACCCGGGCGGCGCGCGGGCCCTGCTCCAGCCAGTGCGCGAAGTCGTCCATGCGCGCCCGCTCGCCCTGGGCGACGATCTCGACCGCGCCGTCGGTGCGGTTCCGCACGCGGCCGACCAGCCCGAGCCGCTCCGCCTCGCCCTGCGCCGCCCAGCGGAAGCCGACCCCCTGCACCTCGCCCGTCACCGTGTAGCGCCTCGCGATCGTCATGCCCGCACGGTACCGAGGCGACCCGGTTACGGTGCCGGGATGGCGGAGGGGCTGGAGCGGTTCGAGGCGGCGCAGGACGAGGGCGGCACGTACGAGCGGGCGATGGCGGAGGTGGCGGCGGGCGCCAAGCGCGGCCACTGGATGTGGTTCGTCTACCCGCAGCTCGCCGGGCTCGGGCAGAGCCCGACGGCGCGCTTCTACGCGATCCGCGACGAGGCGGAGGCGCGCGCCCTCCTCGCGCACCCGGTGCTCGGCCCGCGCCTCAGGCGTGCGATGCGGACGGCGGCCGACGCCCCGGCGCGGAGCGCTGAGGCGCTGCTCGGCGGCATCGACGCCGTGAAGCTGCGGTCCTCCGCGACCCTCTTCGGCCGGGTCGCGCCCGAGGAGCCCGTCTTCGGCGAGGTGCTGGACCGCTGGTACGGCGGCGAGGAGGACCGGGCGACGCTCGCGCTGCTCTGACGCCGGCGCCGCTGTCGCGCCGACGTGTTCCCGGATCGTGACCGGGTCCGCACCCCGGCGTCCGGGGAGCCCCGTACGCTCCGGCACGCCGCCCGTCACGGGCCGGCGGGGGAGGAGCGCATGCGCAGGCCGGTCGTCGTCGTGGTCGCCGCCGTCACCGCGGTCGCCCTGGTCGCCGCGGCCGCGATCGCGTCCGGCGTGCTGCTCGCCGCCAGGGCGCCCGGGGCCGCGCCGTCCGCCTCGGTCGCCGCGCCGTCGGCCTGGCCGGCGCCGGCCGCGATCGACTGGGGCCGCTGCGACGACCAGGACCTCCGCGCCGCCGGGGCCGAGTGCGCCTCGGTGCGCGTGCCGCTCGACTGGTCGTCGCCGCGGGACGGCCGCACCATCCGGCTCGCCGTCTCCCGCGTCCGGCACACGCGCACGCCGTACGAGGGCGTGATGCTCGCGAACCCGGGCGGCCCCGGCGGCAGCGGGCTCGGGCTCGCGACGCGCGGTGCCGCCGTGCCGCGGGGCGTGGGCGACCGGTACGACTGGATCGGGTTCGACCCGCGCGGGGTCGGCGCGTCCGAGCCGCGCCTCAGCTGCGTCCCCGACTACGCCGACGGGCCGCGCCCCGCGTACGACCCCGACCTCGGCGACCGGGTGATCGCGCAGTGGCGGAAGCGGTCGGAGGACTACGCGTCGGCGTGCGGGCGCCGCGGCGGCGACCTGCTGCAGCACATGACGACCGAGGACTCCGCGAACGACATGGAGTACCTGCGGATCGCGCTCCGCGTCCCGGCCATCAGCTTCTACGGGTACTCGTACGGGACCTACCTCGGCCAGGTCTACGCGACGCTGTTCCCGGACCGGGTGAAGCGGATGGTGCTCGACTCGAACGTCGATCCGTCGGAGGTCTGGTACCGGGCGAACCTGTCGCAGGACCTCGCGTTCCAGACGGCCCTCGAGGCGTGGTTCGACTGGCTCGCGCGGTACGACTCCCGCTACGGGCTCGGCGGCACCCGCGCGGCGGTCGAGTCGAGCTACCGCGACCTGCAGCGGCGTCTGGCGGCCGATCCGGCCGACGGCGTCTTCGGCTCCGCGGAGCTCGCCGACACGCTGCTCTACGCCGGCTACTCGCAGAGCCTCTGGCCCGACCTCGGCACGGCGTTCGCGCAGGCCGCCCGGGGCGACACCGGGCTCGCGCAGCGCTACTGGCGGGCGCTGAACGAGACGACCGACGACAACGGCTACGCCGTCTACCTCGCCGTCGAGTGCACCGACGCGTCCTGGCCGGGCGACTGGTCGACCTGGGAGCGGGACACCCGGCGGGTCGACGAGAAGGCGCCGTTCGGCACCTGGCTGAACACCTGGTTCAACCTGCCGTGCCGCACCTGGCCGGTGAAGGCCGGGACCCCCGTGGAGGTCGACGGGAAGGACGTGCCCCCGATCCTGCTGATCGGCGAGACGCTCGACGCCGCGACGCCCTTCAGCGGCAGCCTCGCGGTGCGCGCCCGCTTCCCCGCCGCCCGGCTGCTCGCGGAGCCCGGCGGCACCTCGCACGCCGAGTCCCTGAACGGCAACGCCTGCGTCGACGGCGCCGTGGCCGACTACCTCGCCGACGGCTCGCTCCCGGACCGGGCCGCGGGCGACGGGCCCGACCTCACCTGCGCCCCGCTCCCGGTGCCGACGCCCTGATCCCGGCGACTCCCGGACAGCGTCAGGCTGCGGCTCCTACGGTGCCGGGAAGGGCGGGTGAGTGCCCGCCCGCGAGGGGAGTCGACGATGACGGACACGCTGCGCGCACGCCTCACCGATGCCGTGAGGCGGCAGGGCGGCTGGAGCACGCTGTACCTGGACCTGTCCGGGGACCGCGAGAACCCGGAGGGGCTGGCGGAGTCCCGCCGCCGCTCGGCCCTCGACCGGCTGAGAGCGGCGGGCGCCGACGAGGCGACGCTGCGGGCGCTCGACGGCGCGCTCGGGGAGCCGACCGGGCTGCCGAGCCCGTTCACGCGCTACCTGATCGCCCGCGAGGGCGCGGTCGTGGTCGACGAGCCGATCCCCGGGCCCGCCGCGGGTCCCGAGACCCTCGACGTCGGCGAGCTGCCGAGCGTCGCGCCGCTGATCCGGGCGGGCGTGGACGAGTTCGCGTACCTGGTGGTGCAGGTGACGCGCGACGGCGGCGACATCGCCGTGCACCGGACCGGCGCCTTCTTCCCCGAGCTGGAGACGACGCTGACCGGCCGCACCGACACGCTGCACAAGGCGGCGTCGGGCGGGTGGTCGCAGCAGAACCACCACGAGCACGTCGAGGAGCTCTGGAAGCAGACGCAGGGCGAGCTGTCCGCCGAGGTCGACCGGCTCGTGCAGGAGGTGCGGCCGCGCCTCGTCGTGGTGGCCGGCGACGTCCGGGCGCGCGGGCTGCTGCTCGACGCGCTGGGGGAGCGGAGCCGGGCCCTCGCGGTGGAGCTGAAGAAGGACACGCGCTCCGACGGCGCGGACGCCGCGGTGCTGTCGGCGTTCGTCGCCGAGCAGGTCGCGGCCGTCGAGCAGCGCGACCGGCACGACGCGGTCGACCTGCTGCGGACCCGTCTCGGCCGCGAGCGCCCCGCGGCGACCCGCGGCCTGGCCGCGGTCGTGGAGGCCCTCCGGCAGGCGCAGGCGGACACGGTCTTCGTCGACGTGGGCGCGCTGGCGGACGAGCGCCTGCTCGCCCTCGGCGACGTGCCGTGGCTGGCGGCCGAGCCGGGGGACGCGGGCACCGCGCCGGTGATCGGCGAGGTCGGCGCGCTCGACGCCGTGGTGCGCGCGGCGCTGCTGACGGACGCCCGCATCCTGCTCGCCCCCGCGGGCGAGCTCGGCGCACCCGCCGCGGCGCTGCTGCGCTGGCCGGCGGACCAGCCCGCGCCGGTCTGACGCCTTCGACGACGAAGGGGCCGCGCTGCTGCGCGGCCCCTTCGATCCGTGTCCGAGGGGGGACTTGAACCCCCACGCCCGATAAAGGGCACTAGCACCTCAAGCTAGCGCGTCTGCCATTCCGCCACCCGGACCGGTGCGACGCCGTGAGGCGCCGGACGGAGACGTTACCAGTCGCGCGGCCTCCTCGTCGGCCGACGCTCGGGCGCGACGCGGAAGACTCCTGCCGTGCCCCGCGAACAGACCCCCTACGCCGCCGACGCCGACCGCTACGGCCCGATGCCCTACCGCCGGACGGGCCGGTCCGGGCTGCTGCTGCCCGCGATCTCGCTGGGCCTCTGGCACAACTTCGGCGACGTGGACCCGCTGGAGCGGCAGCGCGCGGTGCTCCGCCGCGCCTTCGACTCCGGCGTCACCCACTTCGACCTCGCGAACAACTACGGGCCGCCCTACGGCAGCGCGGAGACCAACTTCGGCCGGATCTTCGCCGAGGACTTCCGGCCGTACCGGGACGAGCTCGTCATCTCGACGAAGGCCGGCTACGACATGTGGCCCGGCCCCTACGGCGACCACGGCAGCCGCAAGTACCTGCTGGCGAGCCTCGACCAGTCGCTGGAGCGGATGGGCCTCGACTACGTCGACGTCTTCTACTCCCACCGGGCGGACCCCGACACGCCGCTCGAGGAGACCATGGGCGCGCTCGCGACCGCCGTGCAGTCCGGCCGGGCGCTCTACGCCGGGATCTCGAGCTACTCGCCGGACCGCACGCGGCAGGCGAAGGCGATCCTCGCCGACCTCGGCGTCCCGCTGCTGATCCACCAGCCCTCCTACTCGATGCTGAACCGCTGGATCGAGGACGGGCTGCTCGACACGGCGGGCGAGCTCGGCGTGGGCGTGATCGCGTTCTCGCCGCTCGCGCAGGGGCTGCTCACGGACCGCTACCTGCGCGGCGTGCCCGATGAGTCGCGGGCGGCGCGCGACGCCGACATGGCCTCGACGGTGACCGAGGAGGCGCTCGTCCACGTCCGGGCGCTCAACGCCATCGCGGCGGACCGCGGGCAGTCGCTCGCCCAGATGGCGCTGTCGTGGGTGCTGCGCGACGAGCGGGTCACGAGCGCGCTGATCGGCGCCTCGAGCGTCCGGCAGCTGGACGACAACCTCGCGGCGGTGCGGAACCTCGCCTTCTCCGACGACGAGCTGCAGGCGATCGACGAGCACGCGATCGCGGACGGGATCGACCGCTGGCAGCGCTCGAGCGCGGTCTGAGCGCAGAGGCTCCGTCGCCACCCGTGCCGGGGTCGCAGCCGCGGGCTAGCGTGGGCGGGTGACGGAGCTCAGCCGCACGGCGGCGATCGCGCAGGACCTGATCCGCTTCCCCTCGGTGAACTGGGGCGAGGGGAGGAGCGACGGGGAGGCGGAGGCCGCCGGCTACGTCGAGGCGGTGCTGCAGCGCATGGGCCTCGAGCCGCGCCTGTTCGAGGCGGCGCCGGGGCGCGTCTCGGTCGTCGCCCGGGTCGAGGGGGAGTCCCGCGGGCCGGGCCTCGTCGTGCACGGCCACCTCGACGTCGTCCCGGCGGACGCGACGAGCTGGAGCGTCGACCCGTTCGCGGGCGAGGTCCGCGACGGGCTGCTCTGGGGCCGCGGCGCGGTCGACATGAAGGACATGGACGCGATGGTGCTCGCGTCGCTCGAGTCGATCCTCGGCGCGGGCCGCCGGCCCGCCCGGGACCTCGTCGTCGCGTTCTTCGCCGACGAGGAGGCCGGCGGCGACTTCGGCTCCCACCACGTGGTCGACCACCACCCGGAGCTGTTCGAGGGGGCGACGGAGGCGATCAGCGAGGTCGGCGGGTACTCCGTCAGCCTCGGCGGCCGGCGCGCCTACCTGCTGCAGACGGGGGAGAAGGCGCTGGTCTGGGTCCGGCTCACCGCCCGCGGGCCGGCCGCGCACGGCTCCCGGCTGATCCGCGACAACGCGGTCGTGCGGCTCGCGGAGGCGGTCGCCGCGCTCGGGCGCGAGGACTGGCCGGTCCGCATGACGACGACGACCGAGAGCCTGATCGGGCGGCTCGGCCGGATGCTCGGCGTCGACCCCCGGGCCGCGGGCCCCGACGCAGTCGCGCTCGCGACCGGCTCGGCCGCGGGGTTCCTGCTCGCGACGCTCCGCACGACGACGAACCCGACGGTGCTGCAGGCCGGCTACAAGCACAACGTGATCCCGGACACGGCGACCGCGCTCGTCGACATCCGGACCCTGCCCGGCGAGGAGGAGGCGGTGCTCGCCCGGGTGCGCGAGCTGATCGGCCCCGACATCGAGCTCGAGACCGTGCACGCCGACATCGGCCTCGAGAACCCGTTCGACGGCGCGCTCGTGGACAAGGTGGTCGCGCTGCTCGGGGAGCACGACCCCGGGGCCCCCGTGCTGCCGTACCTGCTGTCCGGCGGCACCGACAACAAGGCGCTGTCCAAGCTCGGGATCACGGGCTACGGCTTCGCCCCGCTGCAGCTGCCGCCCGAGCTGGACTTCCCCGCCATGTTCCACGGGGTGGACGAGCGCGTGCCGCTGTCCTCACTCGACTTCGGCACCCGGGTGCTGACCGACCTGCTGCGCACGTACTGAGGCGACCCGCGGCGCGGCCCCCGATCGGGGGACGGGTGCGCCGCTAGCCTTCCGCGGGCAGGTGACGACCCCCTGCCCGGCTGGAGCGGTGCATGGGGATGATCGAGGCGATCGTGCTGGGGCTGATCCAGGGGCTCACCGAGTTCCTCCCCGTCAGCTCGAGCGCGCACCTCCGGATCGCCGGCATCTTCCTCGAGGGCGGACGGGACCCGGGCGCGGCCTTCACCGCGATCATCCAGCTCGGCACCGAGACGGCGGTGCTCGTCTACTTCTGGAAGGACATCGTCCGCATCGTGCGGGCGTTCTTCCTGGGCCTGTCCAAGAAGGCGGGCCCGGACGGGCAGCCGCTCGTGCCGCGCATGGACCAGGACTACCGGATGGGCTGGCTGATCATCATCGGCTCGCTGCCGATCGTGATCCTCGGCCTGCTGCTCCAGAACCTGATCGAGACCTCGTTCCGCTCCCTCTGGATCGTCGCGACGACCCTGATCGTGTTCGGCATCCTGCTCGGCATCGCGGACCGCATCGGCGCGAAGCGGAAGACGATCGAGTCCCTGACCACGCGCGACGGCATCATCTTCGGCTTCGCGCAGGCCCTCGCGCTGATCCCGGGCGTCTCCCGGTCCGGCGGCACGATCGGGGCGGGGCTCGTGCTCGGCTACACGCGCGCCGCGGCCGCCCGCTACTCGTTCCTGCTCGCGGTGCCCGCCGTGTTCGGCTCGGGGCTGTTCGAGCTGGTGAAGGTGGTCCGCGAGCCGGGCCCGGAGGTGTTCACCGGCCTCGAGACCCTCGCGGCGACGGTGGTCGCGTTCGGCGTCGGCCTCGTCGTCATCGCGTTCTTCCTGCGCTACCTGAACCGCGGCTCGTTCCTGCCCTTCGTGGCCTACCGAATCCTCCTCGGCGTCCTGCTCTACGGCCTCCTGCTCTCGGGCCTCGTCCAGCCGTAGGCGCGTGGGATCCGGTGCCCGCCCGTCGGATCCGGTGATCTCAGGCCGCCGATGAGGGCACCGGACCCGACCGAGCGGCACCGAAGCCGACCCGAGCGGCGCATCCGCTCCTCCCCAGGGGCGGAGGACGGTGGTGCGACGCACAGGAGGCCGATGCGCCGGTCGCCCGGGCTGCCCCCGAGCCATGCTCGCGCCGTGCAGCGCTTCTGGACCACCGCTCAGCTCCTGGCGCTCGGACGGACCGAGCGCCAGCTGCGCGCCGCCGTGGAGGCCGGTGCGGTCAGACCGGTCCGCAAGGGCCTCGTCACCCTGCCCGACACCCCGGAGCAGGTCGTCCGCGCCGCGCGCGTCGGCGGCGTCCTCACCGGCCCGTCGGCGACCAGGGCCCTCGGGATCTGGACCCCGCCGGATGCTGCCGGCACCGAGCGTCTGCCGCGGGACGCTGATGCGAACGAGGCTGCCCGGCTGCACGTGGCGGCGGCACGACGGGACCACCGTCTCCGCGACCCCGACGACGCGACGCGCCTGCTCCGCGGGCGGACCGACGTCGTGGTGCACCGCGAGCCGGGAGAGTCCCTCGCAGCCGCGAGGCGCACGGGAATCGCGCCGATCCTGATGGTGCTGCGGCACGTCCTCCTCGCGCTCGAGCCGGCGTGGGCGGTGGCCGTCCTCGACTCGGCGCTGCAGCAGCGGCACCTGCGCGAGCGGGACCTCCCGGCGCTGATGGCCTCGCTGCCGCCGCGGCTGGGCGTGGTCGTCGCGGCAGTCGACGGCAGGGCCGAGTCCGGCCTCGAGAGCATCGTCCGGGTGCTGCTCCGCGCTGCGGGGCTGCGCGTGGACGTCCTCGTGCACCTGCCCGGCATCGGCGTCGTCGACCTGCTCGTGGAGGGACGGCTCGTCATCGAGCTCGACGGGCGGGCGTGGCACGACGATCCGCAGGCGTTCGCCCGCGACCGGAGGCGCGACCTCGTCGCGGCCGCCGAGCGCTACCGCGTCCTCCGCTTCACCTGGTCGCAGGTGCTCTTCCAGTGGCCCGAGGTCGAGCGGGCGGTGTTCGCCGCGCTCGCCGACTGATCCCGTCGGATTCGGCGCCGTCTCGTCGGATCCGGTGCATCAGAAGGTGCTTCGAGGTACACCGCACCCGACGCACGGAGGCCATATCCGACGTGCAGGCCGCGATCAGTCGCCGGGGCGCCAGGGCGGGGGCTGCTCGCCGCGGCCCGGGCCGTCGCCGCGGCGCAGGTAGCGCTCGAACTCGCGCGCGATCGACTCGCCGGAGGCCTCGGGGGAGTCGATCGTGTCCCGCGCCTTCTCGAGCTGCTCGATGTAGGCGGCCATGTCCTCGTCCTCGCCGGCCAGCTGGTCGATGCCGGTCTCCCAGGCCTCGGCCTCGGTCTCGAGGTCGCCGCGCGGCACGTCGACGCCGAGCACGGCCTCCAGGCGCTCGACGAGGGCGAGGGTCGCCTTCGGCGAGGGCGCGTTGTGCACGTAGTGGGGGACGGACGCCCAGATGGAGACCGTAGGGATGCCGACGCGGGCGGCCGCGTCCGAGATGACGGAGAGGATGCCGACCGGCCCCTCGTAGGAGCTGCGCTCGAGGTCGAGCTCGGACCGCACCTCCGCGTCCTCGCTCGAGGCGAAGGTGGAGATCGGCCGGGTGTGCGGCACGTCCGCGAGCATCGCGCCGAGCATCACGATGCCCTCGACGTCGGCGACCAGCGCGCTGTCGATGATCTCGCCGACGAAGGCCTTCCAGCTGCGGGACGGCTCGACGCCGAGCAGCACGTACAGGTCGTCGCGGTCGATCCGCGGCGAGGGCTCCTCGCCCTCCGGCACGATCCCGCGGCCGCGGCGGTGCGACACCGGGCCGTACATCGTCGCGCCCGGCCAGGTCAGCGACTTCTCGCCGTGCTCGTCGACCCCGACCGTCGGCCGGTTGAACTGGTAGTCCATGTACAGCTCGGGGTCGATCTCGAGCACGGGGGTCAGCGGCAGCGCGTCCCGCACCATCCGGACCGCGTTCGTCGCCGCCTCGCCGGCGTCGTTCCAGCCCTCGAAGGCCACGACCATGACGCGCCCGCGCTGGAACCGCTTCGACTCTGCCAACCGCACCGCTTCCGTCTCGTCAGGACCGGCGTCCGGCCGGTCCGATCCACCCTAGGCGGCGGCGGGTCGGGCCCGCGGGGGTGTTCGCTGTGCGCGTGGCTAGGCTCGGCCGGTGCCCGTTCCGAAGCTGCCCGCCGCCGTGCTCTGGGACATGGACGGCACCCTCGTCGACACCGAGCCCTTCTGGTTCGAGGCCGAGACCGAGCTGATGCGCCGGTTCGGCCGCACCTGGACGCACGACCAGGCGCGCGCGCTCGTCGGCATGGGGCTCGGCGACGGGGCGCGCGTGCTGCAGGAGCACGGCGTCGCGATGCCGGTCGACGAGATCGTGCAGTGGCAGACCGACCACGTCAGCGCGCACCTCGAGCACGAGATCCCGTGGCGGCCGGGTGCGCTCGCGCTGCTCGCCGCGGTCCGCGACGCCGGGGTGCCGACCGCGCTCGTCACGATGTCGGTGCGCCGGATGGCGCAGGCCGTCGTCGCCGCGGTCCCGTTCGGCGGGTTCGACGCGCTCGTCGCCGGCGACGACGTCGAGCGGCCGAAGCCGGCGCCCGACCCCTACCTGCGCGCGGCGGAGCTGCTGGGGGTGCGGATCGAGGAGTGCGTGGCGATCGAGGACAGTCCGCCCGGGCTCGCCTCCGCGGTCGCCGCGGGTGCGGCGGCGATCGGCGTGCCGCACATGGCGTCGCTGCCCGACGGCGACGCCTGGCGGCTCTGGCCGACGCTCGAGGGCCGCGGCGTCGAGGACCTCGCCGAGGTCGCCGCCCAGCTGCGAGGCGCGCCAGCGTGACCGGCGTCTTCGCGCCCGGCGACCGCGTCCAGCTGACCGGGCACAAGGGCCGCCGCAACACGATCACGCTCGCGCCCGACGGCGTCTTCCACACCCACCGCGGCACGCTGCCCCACGCCGCGCTGATCGGCCTGCCCGACGGCTCCGTGGTCGAGGGCTCGGACGGCACGCGCTACCTCGCGCTGAAGCCGCTGCTCACCGACTACGTCATGTCGATGCCGCGCGGCGCCGCGATCGTCTACCCGAAGGACGCGGGCCAGATCCTGCAGGCCGCGGACGTGAGCCTCGGCCAGCGCGTCGTCGAGGCGGGGGTCGGCAGCGGCGCCCTCACGCTCTGGCTGCTGCGCGCGGTCGGGCCCGCGGGCTCCGTGCACTCGGTCGAGCGGCGGCAGGAGTTCGCGGACGTCGCCGCGGACAACGTCGCCGGCTTCTTCGGCGCCCGTCCCGAGCGCTGGTCGCTCACCGTCGGCGACCTCGCCGAGGTGCTCGACGCGGGCCGGCCCGGCGCCTACGACCGCGTGGTGCTCGACATGCTCGCGCCCTGGGAGACGGTGCCCGCGGTGACGCGCGCCCTCGAGCCGGGCGGCGTCGTCGTCGCCTACATCGCGACCGTCCCGCAGGTCTCGCGCACCGTCGAGGCGCTGCGCGACGCGGACGTGTTCACCGAGCCGCTGACCACCGAGACGCTGATCCGCGGCTGGCACGTCGACGGCCTCGCGGTGCGACCGGACCACCGGATGGTCGCCCACACCGGCTTCCTCGTCACGGCGCGACGGCTGGCGGACGGCGTCGTCGCCCCGCGCACGTCCCGCCGCGCGCCGAAGGAGTTCAGCGACGAGGACGTCGAGCTGTGGACGCCGGGCGCGGTGGGGGACCGGGAGCAGAGCCCGAAGCGGCTGCGGAAGACCGCCCGGCGCGCGGCCGAGATCGCGGCCGCGCGCGGGGTCGGGCCGGACGGCACGGGGGCCTGATCTGGCAGGATCGTCAGCCGTGCGCCCGACCCCGTCCCGCCTCGTCGCGTCCGCCGCGGCGGTCCTCATGACCGCGGTCGCGCTGACGGGCTGCTCCGCGGGCTCCGACGACGGCTGCCGCCCGCTCGCGGCCTCCGGGCCCGCGTCGGACTCCGTGACGGTGCAGGGCGCGTTCGGCGCGAAGCCGACGGTCTCCTTCCCGAGCCCGATGCACGTGGACCGCACGCAGGTCACCACGAACATCGCCGGCCGGGGAGAGCCGATCGACCCGCAGCAGCAGGTCGTCGCCGACGTCACGTTCCTCGACGGGACGACCGGGCAGGCGGTGACCGCGACCGAGTACACGGGCGACGCCGCGGCGGCCCGCTTCGTGGTCGGCTCCGTCGGCGTCCCCGGCCTCCGGAAGGCGCTCGTCTGCGCCCGCGAGGGCGAGCGCCTCACCGCCGTCATGCCGCCCGGGCAGGGCATCCCCGCCGCGTCGCGCCCGGAGGGGCTCACCGCCTCCGACTCGCTCGTCGCGGTGGTCGACGTGCGCCGCGCCTACCTCGCGCGGGCGGACGGGACGCCGCAGGTCATGGCCGGCGGCCTGCCCGCCGTCGTGCTGGCCGCCGACGGGCGCCCCGGCGTGACGCTCCCGCAGGGGGCGCCGCCGAAGTCGCTGCAGGTCGCGCTGCTGCGCGCGGGCGACGGCCCGGTGGTCCGCCGCGGCGAGGACGCGGTCGTGCAGTACACGGGCGTGGTCTGGAAGCCGGGCGACCCGGCCGACGGGGAGGTGTTCGACTCCAGCTGGGCGAACGGCGCCCCCGTCACGCTGCCGGTCTCGGACGGGCAGATCATCCCGGGCCTCGCGAAGGCGCTCGCGGGCCAGCGGGTGGGCAGCCAGGTGCTCGCCGTCATCCCGCCGGCGCAGGGGTACGGGGACCAGGCGACCGGGAAGATCCCCGCGGGCGCCACCCTCGTCTTCGTCGTCGACCTGCTGGGGAAGGCCTGACCCCGCCCGTGGCCCAGCCCGTCTCGAACGAGGAGCGCCTCTTCAGCCTGGTGCTCGCCCTGCTCACCACCGAGCAGGGGCTGACGAAGGCGGAGATCCTGGAGTCGGTGCAGGGCTACCGCCAGCGCTACCGGCGAGGCGGTGACAACGCGAGCCTCGAGCGGCAGTTCGAGCGCGACAAGGAGGACGTGCGCGACCTCGGCGTGCCGCTCGAGTCGATCGAGCTGCCGCAGGAGAAGGGCGCCGTCCAGTTCACCCGGTACCGGATCCCGAAGGGCGAGTACGACCTGCCGGCGGACGTCGCGTTCACGCCGAAGGAGCTCGCGCTGCTGCAGCTCGCCGCGCTCGCGTGGCGGGAGGGCTCGCTGTCGGGGGAGTCGCGCCGGGCGCTGCTGAAGCTCCGGTCGCTCGGGATCGACACGGAGGCGCCGCTGATCGGCTTCGCGCCGCGCCTCCGCGCCCGCGACGCCGCCTTCGACCCGCTGCGCTCCGCGATCGAGCGGCGGCGCGAGGTGCGGTTCGGCTACCTGAAGCCGGGGGAGCAGCGGGTACGGGAGCGACGGCTGCGGCCCGCCGCCCTCGTGCAGTTCGGCGGCCGGTGGCACGTCCACGGCGAGGACGTCGGCGCGGGCGCCCGGCGCACCTTCCTGCTCAGCCGCGTCGTCGGCGCGGTGGCGGAGACCGGGGAGGGCTTCGACCCGTTCCCCGGCGACCCGGCCGAGGAGGCGCGGCAGGCCCTGCGCGACGTGCTCGCGGCGAACCGGGCGGTGCTCGAGGTCGAGGACGGCACGGACGCCGCCGCCCGGCTCGGCAGCCGCGGCGAGCAGGACGGGGACGGGCGCACCGTCCTGCACTACACGGACGAGGCGCTGTTCGCCGACGAGCTCGCGGCCTTCGGGCCGGAGGTGCGGGTGCTCGAGCCCGCGACGCTCCGCGACGCGGTGCGCGAGCGGCTGCGACGCACGGCGGCCGACCACGGCGGGGCGGAGGACGGCGATGGCTGACGCGCAGCCGATGCGGGTGCAGGACCGCCTCACCTTCCTGCTGGCGCTCGTGCCCTACCTGCTCGACAACGACGGCGTGCCGGTCGCGCAGGCCGCGGCGCACTTCGGCGTGGGAGAGCAGCGGATCCGCGACGCGGTCGCCCTGATCGCCGTGTCCGGGGTGCCCGGCGAGACGAAGACGTACCAGCCGAACGACCTGTTCGACATCGACTGGGACCGCTTCCTGCAGGACGACGAGATCGCGATCACGCAGCAGATCGCGATCGACGACTCGCCGCGGTTCTCCGCCCGCGAGGCCGCCGCGCTGATCGCGGGCCTGCAGTACGTCTCGGCGCTGCCGGAGAACGCCGACCGGGAGGCCGTCGCGACGCTCACCGCCAAGCTGCAGCGCGCGGCGAGCGGGGCCCCGGCGCCGGTCGCCGTCGAGGGCGAGGCGGACCGGCGGCTCGGCACCGTGCGCGACGCCACCGCCGCGGGCGCGGTGCTCGTGTTCGACTACGTGAGCGGCCGCGGCGCCCGCGAGGAGCGCTCCGTCGAGCCGCTGCGCGTCGAGTCCGTCGACGAGTCCTGGTACCTGCGCGGCTGGGACCGCTCGCGGCGCGCGCTCCGCACCTTCCGGCTCGACCGCATGGGCGACGTGCGGGTCGACGCGGACGCGACGACCGAGCGCCCGGACGACCTGACGCTGCCCGACCGCATCTTCCAGCCCTCCAAGCAGGACCTGCAGGTCCTCATCGAGGTCGCCGACGGCGCCCTGCCGCTGCTCGCCGACTACCTGGGGGACCGGCCGCAGACGGAGCCGGGCTCGCGCCGCGGCCGCGTGCGCACCCGGCTCCGCATCGCCCACCTCGAGGGGCTGCAGCGACTCGTCGCCCAGCGCGCCGGCCTCGTGGAGGTCGTCGGCCCACCCGAGGCGCGCCGCGCCGTGCGGGACTGGGCGCGGGCCGGGCTGGACCGCTACGGGGCCTGACCCGCATCACGAGCAGGCCACGAAGTGCGGCGCGGGACCCACGCAGCGCCCGATCCCTGCCTACACTGCCTGCACAGGATGATCGGATCCTCCGATCTGAACGGCGATGTCGCCGGAACGGAGTAGCTCATGGGTGGTCTCTTCCAGGGTCTGACCGGCTTTCACCTCATCATCGTGGTCGCCGTCGTGCTCGTCCTCTTCGGTGCGTCCAAGCTGCCGATCTTCGCCAAGGGCCTCGGCCAGTCGATCAAGATCTTCCGCAAGGAGATCAACGACGTGAAGGACGACATGAAGGACGAGCGCCGTGACGCCGGCAAGGCGGAGACCGAGCGCGAGGTCGTCTACACGAACGAGCCGCCGGCGGGGACGCAGACGCGTCGTTCGCCCGACGAGCGCTGACCGCCACCGCGCCCCGCTCAGCGCGGGGCAAGGACCGCAACGACGAACGGCGGATGCCGCTGATCGAGCACCTGCTCGAGCTGCGGCGCCGGCTGATGTGGGCGGCGCTCGCCGTGCTGGTGGGTGCGGTCGCGGGCTGGTTCGTGTCCGAGTGGGTCCTGAACCTGCTCGCGCTCCCGCTGCGGAGCGTGGGCGACGGCGAGGGCCGGCTCGCGTCGCTGAACTTCCCGAGCATCACGAGCGCCTTCGACGTGCGGCTCGAGATCGCGATCGTCACCGGGATCGTGCTGACGAGCCCGGTGTGGCTCTACCAGATCTTCGCCTTCCTGACGCCCGCGTTCACGCGCCAAGAGAAGAAGTACGTCTTCGGCTTCTTCTTCAGCGCCGTCCCGCTGTTCCTCGCGGGCTGCGCCGCGGGCTTCCTCGTGATCCCGCACATCGTGTCGCTGATGGTCAGCCTCGCCGTCGGAGGCGCCTCGCTGATCGACGCGAAGAGCTACCTCGACTTCGCGCTGCGGCTGATGCTCGCGATCGGCGTCGCGTTCGTGCTGCCGGTGTTCCTCGTGCTGCTCAACTTCGCGGGGGTGCTGACGGGCAAGGCGATCCTGAAGGCGTGGCGGGTCGCGGTGCTCGTGATCACGCTCTTCACCGCGATCGCGACGCCGTCCGCCGACGTCGTCTCGATGATCCTGCTCGCGATCCCGATGATCGCGCTCTACTTCGCGGCGGTGGGCGTGACGCTCACGCACGACCGTCGACTGGCGAAGCGGAACGCAGCGACCCTCGAGGACGCGGGTAGCCTGTAGGGGTGGTGCCCGGGCCGGTGGATCCGTCGGCCGGGGCGGCGGTGCTGTCGCCCGCGGAGCGGTACGCCGCGTCCCGGCGGCGCACCGCCCATCCCGCGGTCGAGGCCTTCCGACGGACCCTCGCCTTCGAGCTCGACCCGTTTCAGGTCGAGGGCTGCATCGCGCTGGAGGACGGCGACAGCGTCCTGGTGGCGGCGCCGACCGGCGCGGGCAAGACGATCGTCGCGGAGTTCGCCGTCTGGCTCGCGATGGCGAGCCCGCGGGACAAGGTCTTCTACACGGCGCCGATGAAGGCGCTGTCGAACCAGAAGTACGGCGAGCTGGTCGAGCTGTACGGCTCGGAGCAGGTGGGCCTGCTCACGGGCGACACCGCGGTCAACCCCCGCGCCCGCGTGGTCGTGATGACGACCGAGGTGCTGCGGAACATGCTCTACGCGGGCAGCGACCTGCTCGACGACCTGGCGTACGTCGTGATGGACGAGGTGCACTACCTCGCCGACCGCTTCCGCGGCGCGGTCTGGGAGGAGGTGATCATCCACCTGTCCCAGCAGGTGCGACTGGTCAGCCTGTCCGCGACCGTGTCCAACGCGGAGGAGTTCGGCGCCTGGCTGCAGGCGGTCCGCGGCGAGACGCGGGTCGTCGTCTCCGAGGAGCGCCCGGTGCCGCTCGAGCAGCACGTGCTGATGCGCTCGAAGCTCGTGGACCTGTTCGACGCGACGCAGGCCGCCAGCGGCGGCGCCGCCCGGGTGAACCCCGAGCTGGCGCAGATGGCGCGCTCGGGCGGCCGCACCCTGTCGACGCGCCAGCTGCAGGACGTGGGCCGTCGCCACTCGCGGGGCGGGAACCCCCGGGGCTACGGCATGCCGCGCAGCGAGATCGTGGGGATGCTCGACGAGCACCACCTGCTGCCGGCGATCTTCTTCGTGTTCAGCCGCGCCGGGTGCGACGCCGCCGTGCGGCAGGCGATGCGGGACGGCGTCCGGCTGACGGAGTCGTGGGAGCGCGAGGAGATCCGGGCCGTCGTGGACGACCGCTGCCGCACGCTGCTCGACGAGGACCTCGGGGTGCTCGGCTACTGGGACTGGCTCGAGGGCCTGGAGCGGGGCGTCGCCGCGCACCACGCGGGGCTGCTGCCCGCGTTCAAGGAGGTCGTGGAGGAGCTGTTCCAGCGCAAGCTGGTGAAGGTCGTCTTCGCGACCGAGACGCTGGCGCTCGGCATCAACATGCCCGCGCGCACGGTCGTGCTCGAGAAGCTCGAGAAGTTCAACGGCGAGGCCCGGGTGCCGATCACACCGGGGGAGTACACGCAGCTGACCGGCCGGGCGGGCCGTCGCGGCATCGACGTCGAGGGCCACAGCGTCATCTGCTGGCAGGAGGGCCTCGATCCGCAGGCGATCGCCTCCCTCGCCTCCCGCCGCTCCTACCCCCTGAACTCCTCGTTCCGGCCGACCTACAACATGGCGGTCAACCTGATCGAGCGGTTCGGCCGCGACCGGACGCGCTCGATCCTCGAGTCGTCGTTCGCGCAGTTCCAGGCCGACCGCGCCGTCGTCGATCTGACGCGGAAGGTGCGGCAGCAGGAGGAGTCGCTCGCCGGCTACGAGCGGGCGATGCGCGACGACACGGGCCGCTCTGGCGACGTCGTCGAGTACGCGACGATCCGGCGCGAGATCAGCGACCTCGAGAAGGCGGGCAAGCGCCCGGGCGACCGGTCGGCGAAGGCGCGCGAGCGGCAGCAGCAGGACCTCGCCGACCTGCGCCGCCGCATGCGCGCGCACCCCGCGCACACCTCGCCGCGGCGCGAGGAGCTGTCGCGCTGGGCGGAGCGCTGGTGGCGGCTGAAGCGACAGACCGAGTCGGTGCAGCACCAGATCGCGACCCGCACCGGCGCTGTCGCGCGCGTCTTCGACCGCGTGGTCGAGGTGCTGCTCGCGGAGGACTACCTGCGCGTCGGGGAGGACGGCACGCCCGCGCTGACCGTGCACGGGCGGGCGCTCGCCCGCATCTACGGCGAGCGCGACCTGCTGCTCGCCGAGAGCCTGCGACGGCGGGTGTGGGACGGCCTCGACGTGCCGGCCTTCGCCGCGCTGGCGACCGTGTTCGTGTTCGAGGCGCGGCGGGAGGAGGGACCGGCGGACGAGCGGTTCCTCCCGCGCGGCCCGTTCCGCGACGCCTGGCACCGGCTCGAGGGGCTGTGGGAGCGCCTCGACGACCTGGAGCGGCGCCACCGCCTGCCGGGCTCCACGCCGCCGTCGACCGGTCTCGTCGGCGGGATGCACCGGTGGGCGCGCGGCGGCGGCCTCGACGCGGTGCTCCGCGAGGCCGACCTGCAGGCCGGCGACTTCGTGCGCTGGACGAAGCAGGTGATCGACCTGCTCGACCAGATCGTGCAGGTGTCCGAGGGCCGCACGGCCCGCACCGCCCAGCAGGCGATCGACGCGATCCGCCGCGGCATCGTGAGCTACTCCAGTGTCGGCTGACCTGCTGGTGCGGCCCGCGCCCACCGGCCGGCGCCCGCGCCGCTCCGCCCGGCCGCACCTCGCGCTGCCGCTGCCGGTCGCGCTGCTCGTCGCGGCCGCCGCCGGGCTCGTCTACCGCTGGGCGTTCCCCGCGCCGAACGTCTGGGTCCTCGCCTTCGTCGGCGTGGGCGGCGTGCTGGTCGCGCTGCGGGGGAGGGGGTTCTGGAGCGGGGCGCTGACCGGCTTCGTCTTCGGCCTCGCCTTCTGGCTGACGCTGATCGACTGGCTCACCCTCTTCCTCGGGCCGATCCCGCTCCTCGCCCTCGGCGTCCTCCAGGCGCTGCTCGTGGCCGCCGGCGCGGGCCTCATCGCGCTCGCGTACCGGGCGGTCCCGCTGCTCTGGCCGGACCGCTGGGGCCGGCTCGTGCTCGTCCCGCTCGTCGTCGCGGCGGCGTGGACGTCGCGCGAGGTCGTCGCCGGCACCTGGCCCTACGGCGGCTTCGCGTGGGGCCGCTTCTCCCTCAGCCAGTCGACGAGCCCCTTCGCGCCGCTCGCCGCCTGGTTCGGGCTGTCCGGGCTGTCCTTCCTGCTCGTGTGGCTCACCGCGGTCGGCGTCGCCCTGATCACCGAGCCGCGGCGCGACTTCGCGGCGCTCAAGCCGGACCGCGCCGCCTCGGTGCTGCCGCGCCTGCTGGTCGCCGCGCTGCTGCCCGCGGTGGTGCTGCTCGGCATCCCGTCGTTCCCGATCAGCGTCACGGGCTTCATGCGGATCGCCGCGGTGCAGCCGGACACGCACGCCGGCTACTTCGATCCGAAGAACGATCCGCAGCAGAACCTGGAGGCGACGGTCCGCGCGACCGGCGCCGCGGTCGGGCAGGGCGTCGACCTCGTGGTGTGGCCGGAGGGCGCGGCGATGTTCGACCCGTTCCGCGACCCCGGGGTGCAGCAGCAGCTCGAGGTCGTGGCGCGCGGGGTCGGCGCCCCGCTGCTGACCGGTGCGATCACCGAGCGGGACGGCGTCGACTACAACACCAGCCTGCTCTGGGTCGCCGGCGCCGGCATCGTCGAGTGGTACGACAAGGTGCACCCGGTCCCGTTCGCGGAGTACGTGCCCGATCGCGCGTTCTGGACGCCGTTCGCGCCGTCGCTGCTCGCGATGATCGGCCGCGACTACGCGATCGGGCAGCGCTCGCCGGTGATCGACGTCGGGCGGGCGAAGGTCGGGGTGGACATCTGCTTCGACATCGTGGACGACGGGCTGATCCTCGGCTCCGTGCAGGACGGGGCGCAGCTGCTCGTCGGCCAGACGAACAACGCGGACTTCGGCGAGACCGACGAGCACGACCAGCAGCTCGCGATCGCGCGGCTGCGGGCGATCGAGACGGGCCGGGCGATGGTGACCGCCTCCACGGTCGCCTCGACGACGGCGATCGCTCCGGACGGGTCGACCATCGCCGCCTCGAAGCCCTTCACCCCGCAGACGGTGATCGCCGAGGTGCCGCTCGCGAACGGGATCACGCCGGCGGTCGCGTTCGGCGTCGCCCTCGGCGCGACGATCGCCCTGCTCGGCGCGCTGCTGCCGCTCATCGCGTCGCTGCTCGCCCGGCCGCTCGCCCGCCGCGGTGCCTGAGGGCGACTCCGTCTTCCGGCTCGCCGCCCGGCTCCGCGCCGCGCTCGACGGCGGGGTGCTCGCCGCGGGGGAGCTGCGGGTGCCGCAGCACGCCCGCGCCGACCTCTCGGGCCGCACGCTCACCGCCCACGAGACGCACGGCAAGCACCTGCTGCAGCGCTTCTCGGGCGGCCTGACGCTCCACACCCACCTGCGGCTCGACGGGTCGTGGACCGTGACGCGTCCGGGCCGCGCGGTGCCGGCGCGGGTGCGGCCGGACGTCCGGGTGCGGCTCGCGCTCGTCGACGGGCCGACCGCGTGGGGGATCTCGCTGCCGATCGTGCAGCTGCTCGCGACCCGCGACGAGGCCGAGGCGGTGGGCTTCCTCGGGCCGGATCCGCTCCGCGACGACTGGGACGAGGCGGAGGCGGTGCGGCGGGTCGGCAGCGACCCGCGACGCCCCGTGCTCGAGGCCATCCGCGACCAGCGGAACCTCGCCGGGCTCGGCAACCTCTGGGTCAACGAGGTCTGCTTCCTCCGCGGCGTGCATCCGGACGCCCCGGTCGCCGACGTCGACGTCGAGCCGCTGGTGCGGCTCGCGGCCCGCGCGCTGCGGCACAGCGCGACGACCCCCGAGGCCTACCAGGTCACGACCGGCGACCGGCGGCGCGGCGAGCAGCACTGGGTGGTGGGCCGCGCGAGCCGCCCCTGCAAGCGCTGCGGCACGCTCGTCGTCGGCCGCGGCCGGCACCCCGGCCGCACCTACTGGTGCCCCCGCTGCCAGCCCCGCTGACCGGGACCGGCCGCAGACGCCGCTGCGCCGCACGCGATCGATCGCGTGCGGCGCAGCGGGATGCTGGATCCGGCGCGGAGGCTACGACGCCTTCTGGTCGTTCGCCTTGCCGCGGCGGGCGCGGAGGTACTGCAGCCGCTCCTCGAGCAGCTCCTCCAGCTCGGCGCGCGTGCGCCGCTCGAGCAGCATGTCCCAGTGGGTGCGCGCCGGCTTCTCCGCCTTCGCGGTCGACTTCGCGAGCGTCCCGTCCTCCTCGAGCAGCTGGCCCTCGAGCCCGGTGCGCGGGCTCGTCCAGCGCTCCGGGATCTCGGCCTCCGCCGCGAACGTCACGGAGAACGTCGTCCCGTCCGCGGCCCGGTACTCGCGCACCGTCCGCTCCGAGAACACGACGCCCTCCTCGCTCTGCAGGCTCTGCCCGCCCAGCCGCATTCCGCGCAGACTGCGATCTGCCATGTGAAAACCCCTCTCCCCGACGTCACCGGTATAACGGTGATCCGGCGCGGACGATTCCGGAAACGGGTCCTTTCAGGCCCTTCCCAGTGCCTCTGAATGCCACGCGAACAATCGCGGACCCGATGCGACGGCGATCAGCGGAGCGCGTCCCGGGCCAGATCGGCGCGGTCGGTGACGATCCCGTCGACGCCGCGGGCCACCAGCTGGCGCATCCGGACCGGGTCGTTCACCACCCAGACGTGCAGCTCCGCGCCGCTGCGGCGCAGCTCCGCGATCGTCCACGGCGTCATCAGGTCGGTGCGGAGCGCCTGCTCGGGCACCTGCACCGCCTGCACGCCGCGGACGGCGAGGGCGAGCAGGGCCGGCAGGCGCAGGCGCACGCCGAGCACGATCAGCGCGACCGACGCCGCGGACACCGAGGTCGGCGCGCCGGGCAGCGCCCGCAGGGCCGCGAGGCGGCGGCGGCGCGAGAACGACGCGATCAGCACCCGGGAGGTCGCGTGCGCGGCGAGCACGGCCCGTGCCGCGGGCCCCGCGGCCGCGGGGTGCTTCACGTCCACGTTGAACGGGGCGTCCGGGCAGGCCGCCAGCGCCTCGCCGAGGGTGCAGAGCGCGGGATGCGCGGCCCGCAGATCGGCGAGCGAGGTCGAAGCGACCTCGCGGCCGGCGAGGCGCGGGTCGTGCGCCAGCACGGCGTGCCCGTCGGCGGTCGCGCGGACGTCCGTCTCGAGGTGGGTGGCCCCGGCGGCCAGCGCGGCCCGGAACGCCTCCACGGAGTTCTCGGGCGCCTCGAGCGCGAGCCCGCGGTGCGCGATGATCCGGGGCAGCGGGCCGACGAACCATCCCGCTCCGCTCACGCGTCGGATGCCGGGGGAGCGGGCGGGCGCACGGAGGAGCCGGCGTCGGAGGCGGGCGCGCCGCCCGCCTCCGCGAGGCCCCGCCCGAAGGCGCCGCCGATGCCCTTCAGCGCCTCCGTCAGCTCGGACGGGACGATCCAGAGCTTGTTCGAGTCCTTCTCGGCGATCTTCGGCAGCGTCTGCAGGTACTGGTAGGCGAGCAGCGGCGAGTCCGGCTTCCCGTCGTGGATCGCCTGGAAGACCGTGGTGATGGCCTTCGCCTCGCCCTCGGCCCGCAGGACGCGGGCCTTCGCCTCGCCCTCGGCGGAGAGGATCGCGGACTGCCGCTCGCCCTCGGCCTGCAGGATCGCCGACTGCTTCGTGCCCTCCGCGGTGAGGATCTGCGCCCGGCGGCTCCGCTCGGCGCGCATCTGCTGCTCCATCGAGTCCTGGATGGAGGCGGGCGGCTCGATCGACTTCAGCTCCACGCGGTTGACGCGGATGCCCCACTTGCCGGTGGCCTCGTCCAGCACGACGCGCAGCTGCCCGTTGATGTTGTCGCGGCTGGTGAGCGCCTCCTCGAGGTTCAGCCCGCCCACCACGTTGCGCAGGGTGGTGGTGGTGAGCTGCTCGACCGCGACGAGGTAGTTCGCGATCTCGTAGGTGGCCGCACGCGCGTCGGTGACCTGGAAGTAGACGACGGTGTCGATGGAGACGACGAGGTTGTCCTCGGTGATCACCGGCTGGGGCGGGAACGAGACCACCTGCTCGCGCAGGTCGAGCAGCGGCACCAGCCGGTCGATGAAGGGGATCAGCAGGTTCAGCCCGGGCGAGAGGGTCTTGTGGTACCGGCCGAGCCGCTCCACGACGCCGGCGCGGGCCTGCGGGATCACCCGGACCGCGCGCGTGAGCACGACGATCACGAAGATGACGACGACGATCGCGAGGACGATCAGGAACAGCTGGCCGATGAAGGCTCCGGCATCGATCATGTGGCGGGGTCTCCTTCGCCGGTCGGGGCGGTGGTGGCGGATCGTGGGGCGGCGGGGGCGACGACGGCGGTCGCGCCCTCGATGGCGACGACCGTGAGCCGTGCGCCCGCGCCGACCTCCGCGTGCTCGTGCGCGTCGTCGAGCCGCGCCGTCCACGTCTCGCCGTTGGCGAGCCGGGCGTAGCCCGTGCCCTCCGCGAACACCGTGGTCGCGCGCGCGGACATGCCGGACAGGGCGTCGACGTTGGTGCGGTGCGGCTCGCGGCCGTGCACGAGCAGCCGGTAGAGCAGCGGCCGGACCGCGAACACCAGCAGGCCCGAGAGGACGGCGGCGGCGACGACCTGCAGGGGCCACGACCAGCCGAGCAGCCAGGTGCCGAGCCCGCCGACCAGGCTGCCGATCGCGATCATCAGGAACACGAGGTTCAGCGTCAGCAGCTCGAGGACGACGGCGCCGACCGCGATCACCAGCCAGAGCAGCCACGTGTACGCGAACAGGTCGGGGAACACGGCTCCTCCGTGAGTCGGGTACTCGACGGTAGCACCGGGAGGGCGCGCGATAGGTTCTTCGGTCGTGACCGACGCCGATGCGACGCCCGCCCCTCGTGACCGCGCCCTCATCACCGGCTCCGGCCGGGGCATCGGGGCGGACACCGCCGTGCTGCTGGCGCGGCACGGCTTCGACGTCGTCGTCAACTACCGCGACGAGAAGAAGGCACGCCGTGCCGAGGCGGTCGCGCAGAAGGTCCGCGACGCCGGCGGGCAGGCGCTCGTCGTCCGCGCCGACCTCACCGACGACGCGAGCGTCGAGGCGATGTTCCGCGAGGTCTCGTCCGCCTGGGGCGGGCTCGACCTGCTCGTGCTGAACGCCTCCGGCGGGATGGAGGCGGGTGCCGCCGAGGACTACGCGCTGCAGCTGAACCGCGACGCGCAGGTGCGGGTGCTCGAGGCCGCCGTGCCGCTCATGGACTCCGGCTCCCGCGTCGTCTTCGTCACGAGCCACCAGGCGCACTTCATCCGCTCGACGCCGACGATGCCCGAGTACGAGCCGGTCGCCCGCAGCAAGCGTGCCGGCGAGGACGCGCTGCGCGAGCGCGTCCCCGCGCTGACCGAGCGGGGGATCGGCTTCGTCGTGGTGTCCGGCGACATGATCGAGGGCACGGTGACCGCGCAGCTGCTGAACCGGGCGAACCCGGGTGCGCTCGACGCCCGGCGCGAGGCGGCCGGGCGCCTCTACTCCGTCCAGGAGTTCGCGCAGGAGATCACGGCCGCGGCGCTCGAGGACATCCCGGTCGGCCACCTGCGGCTGGTCGGCGACGTGTCGAGCTTCGGCCCGATCGACTGATGGCGGAGCGCTCCACCGCCCGGCTGGTCGTCGCCGACGCGGACGACCGCGTGCTGCTGTTCCTCACCTACGGCAAGGACCACGCGGTGCCGCCGCGCTGGATCACCCCCGGCGGGGGAGTGGACCCGGGGGAGGGCTTCGGCGAGGCGGGCGTGCGCGAGCTGCGGGAGGAGACCGGCCTCGTGGTCGACTCGGTCGGCGAGGAGTTCCACCGCTACGACGGCCCGGTCGACACTCGCTGGCACCCGTACGAGACGGGGCACTGGGCGTGGTTCGCGCTCCGCACCGAGCGGTTCGACCCGAGCGACGCGGAGCGGATGCCGGACGAGCTGGTCGACATCGTCGGCACCCGCTGGTGGTCCGCGGACGAGCTCGAGGCCTCGGGCGAGGCGTACGAGCCGGCGGACCTGCCGGACCTGATCCGGGCGGGGCTCGCCCGCCTCTGACCCGGTCCGGCGGACCGGGCGTCCCGTGCGGGAGCATGGGGCGGTGCGCTCCTTCCTGGCCGGGATCGGCGACCTCGGCGGCGGCTTCCGCTTCTGGCTGACGCACCCGCGGCTGATGCTGCTCGGCGCGGTGCCCGCGCTGATCGTCGGGGCGGTGTGGGCGGGCCTGCTGATCTGGCTGCTCGTCGCGCTCGACGGGCTGGCCGCCGCGGTCACGCCGTTCGCGGCGGAGTGGGTCGACCCGTGGCGGACCGTCGTGCGCGGGCTCGCCGCGCTGGCGCTGCTCGTCGTCGCGCTCGTGGTCGCCGCGCTCACCTTCACGGCGGTCGTGCTGACGGTCGCCGACCCGTTCTACGAGCGGATCAGCCGCGGGATGGAGGAGCACCTCGGCGACCCGCCCGAGGCGCGCGACGTGCCGCTGCTGCCCGGGCTCGCCCGCGCCGCGCGGGACGGCGCGCGGCTCACCCTCGCCTCCGTCGGCGTCGGCGTGCTCGTGCTGCTGCCCGGGCTGGCGCCCGTGGCGGGCGCCGCGATCGCGACCGTGGTCGGCGCGGTCCTCGGCGGCCGCCTGCTCGCCCTCGAGCTGACGGGCACCCCCTTCGACGCCCGGGGCATCGGGCTCGCGGGGCGCCGGGCCGCGCTGCGGGGGTGCCGGGCCCGGGCGCTCGGCTTCGGGGTCGCCGTCTACCTGCTGTTCCTCATCCCGCTCGGGGCGGTCGTCGCGACGCCCGCCGCGGTCGGGGGAGCGGTGCGTCTCACCCGCGCGGCGCTCGCGGCGGCGCGCTAGCGGCGGACCGCGTCCCGCTGGACCAGGTGCTCGACGCGGACGCCGTCGACCAGCTCGCCGATGCGCTCGAGGAACCGCGCGGTCTGCGGCCGCGCCTCGTGGTCGGCGTGCCCCGTCGCCGTGTACGTCTCGAAGAACAGCCGGGCGAGCGGTGCGTCCGCCACCTCGTGCA
This sequence comes from Amnibacterium endophyticum, assembly GCF_042680685.1. Taxonomy (NCBI): domain Bacteria; kingdom Bacillati; phylum Actinomycetota; class Actinomycetes; order Micrococcales; family Microbacteriaceae; genus Amnibacterium; species Amnibacterium endophyticum. Next base: position 40,241 of record NZ_JBHUEA010000023.1, read on the forward strand.
CCGCGTAGGTGAGCGTGCCGGGCTCCTCCGCCCGGATCCCGGGCAGCAGCTCGGCGACCTGCGCGTCGAAGACCGCGAGCGCGTCGGCGTCGGGCAGGTCGAAGCGCACGGCGATCCCGGCGGCGGGGTGCAGCGCCGCGTCGGCGGCGAGCGCGTCCCTCAGGATCCCGGCGTGGTCGAAGGCGAGCGCGTCGTCGGCCAGCACCTGCGCGACGGGCACCCAGTGCGCGTCGGCCGCGTCGTCGCCACCGGAGACCGCGGGCAGCGCGGCGGCGGCGTCGACCGTCGTCAGGCGCGCCCACCAGGCGACGCTGACCACGCGGCCCCGCGGGTCGCGGCCGGGCGCGCCGTAGGCCCCGAGCTGCGCGAGCGGAACGTCGAGGTGGAGGCCGGTCTCCTCCTCGAGCTCGCGCCGCGCGCCGTCCTCGAGGATCTCGTCGGGCTCGACGAACCCGCCGGGGAACGCCCAGCGCCCGGCGAACGGCTCGCCGCCGCGCCGGACGAGCAGGACGTGGTCGGTGCCGCCCGCCGAGGCGAGCAGCACGGTGTCGGCGGTCAGCGCGGCGTTGTCGTGGACGGGCACCCCGGCAGCGTGCCACCCGGCGCCCGGGCGTTCCCGGAAGGGCCCCGCGGAACGGGGCCGGGTCAGCCGGACGCGGCGACCGAGCAGGTGCTCTCGCTCGCGGTCTGACCGCTCAGCCCGCTGATCGGCGCGTCGTGCTTCGTCGGCGCGGTGGTCGCGCCGCCGCTCGGCGAGCCCGAGGCCGAGGCCGAGGGCGAGGGCGACGCCGTGCTGCGCGTCGTCGATCCGGTCGAGGTGACGTCGGTCGCGTAGCCGTGGGTGCCGCGGGCGAGCACGACCGGGGTGTCGTGCTGCAGGTGCTTCAGCAGGACCGCGGTCAGCGCCGGGTCCGGCATCACCTTGTTCGGGTTCGCCGGGTAGGGCACCGTCGGCAGCTGCACGAGCGACAGGTCGTGCAGCGGGACCTGCAGCAGCGCCGCCATCATCCCGACGAGCACGTCCGGCTTCGCCATGGACGTGGACAGCGAGACGTTCTTCGCCGTCTGCTCGGCGAGGGCGAAGAGCTTCGCCGGGTCCGTCAGGGTGCCCTCGCTCGTCGCCTGCCGCAGCAGCGACGACATGTACGCCTGCTGCGACGAGATCCGGGCCAGGTCGCTGCCGTCGCCGACGCCGTGCCGGTCGCGCAGGTAGGCGAGCGCGGTGCGGCCGGTGACGACCGACCGGCCGGCGGGCAGGCGGAGCCCCGAGTCCGGGTCGTCGATCGCGCGGCTGACGCAGACGGGCACCCCGCCTACGGCGTCGGCCATCGCGATCGTGCCCTGGAAGCTGAACTCGGCCGCGTAGGGGATCGTCAGCCCGGTCAGGTGCTGCACCGTGGTCACCACGCAGCCGAGGCCGCCGCGCATCAGGTCGATGTTCAGCGGCTGCGCGGCCTCCGCCGGGACCTGCGAGCCGTCGTCCGCGACGCAGGCCGGGTGGTCGACGATCGTGTCCCGCGGCATGCTCAGCACGACGCCGCTGCGGTGGTCGGCCGCGACGTGCAGCAGGATGTCGACGTCGTTCTGGGTCGACTGCCGCGACGCCCCGAAGCCGTGCTGGCCGCTCGCGTTGTCGGCGCCGACGAGCAGCACGTTGAACGCGCCGCTGAGCGGCTGCGCCCGCTGCTGCTCCGGCGACTGGTGCAGGGCGACCGCGTGGGACGCCACCTCGGCGTCGAGCGTGTGCAGCCAGACCGCCGCGACGCCCGCGCCGCTGACGAGCAGGACCGTGACGGCGATCGCCGTCACCCGGACGGCGGAGCGCAGCGCCCGGCGCAGGGGAGGGACGCGCCGCGCGTGCTGCGGGGCGACCCGGGGTCGGCGTGCTGCCACGTCCGCACTGTGGCGCCGTGCTCGGGCGGGCGCGAACGACGCGCCGTCCGCGGGCCGTCCTCAGGCCCCGCGCAGCGGATCTTCATCGACGCGTCTCAGGGTCGGCGATCGCCCAGGTGCGCCCGGGTGAGCGCGTCGTAGTCCTCGTCGCTCAGGTCGTCGATGCGCTTCGCCTCCTTGCGGTCCGTGCGCACCCAGCGCCGCAGCAGCAGGATCAGCGCCGGCAGGTCGGCGGCCTCCGCCAGGCACCAGAGCAGGTCGCCCGCCAGCTGCTGGTCGCGCAGCGGAGACGGCACCCAGAGCGGCGCGCCGGCGGCGCGGTGCACGACGCCGTCGAGCACCGTCGCGGCGAGCCGCATGAGGATGCCGGGCAGGGCGTCCGCGACGAGCTCCACGAAGGCGACGGTGAACTCGCCCGTGATCCGCAGGCTCGACGCCTCGACCAGCGGCTCCGCGAGCGGGGCCGCGACCGCGAGCCCCAGCAGCGGGACGGCGACGTCGACCGCGCCGCCGCCGCCCGCGGTGGTGCGCAGCCAGCCCGCGACGGGCGTGATCAGCAGCGCGAAGACCGCGAGCGGCACGAGCGGCGCCACGACCGGGCTGCCGAGCGCGCGGACGAGCCGCGACCCGCGCAGGGCGTGCACGCGCGCCGACGACGTCGCGGCCTCGAGCAGCGACAGGGGGCGGCCGAGCACGACGAGCGCGGGGACGGCGACGACGAGCAGCGCCACCCGGGTGACGAACACCCAGCGCGAGTCGGCGCTGTACACGCCGAGGAACCCGAGCGAGACGAGGAGGTAGGCCCCGAGGCCGCCCGCCACGAAGCCGACCGTGCGCCGAGAAGGCCACGCACCGCCGCGCGCCCGCACGCGCCGCACCCCGGCCAGGTAGGCGATCAGCGCGACGGCGGCGAGCCCGAGCGCCCAGGGATCCAGGCGGAGCGAGAGCAGGGCGCCGATCGGCGGGACGACGCCGGGCGGGATCATCGAGCCGCCGCAGCGGGGGAGCGGTCAGCGGTCCGCGTCGTCATCCGCACCGGTCCCGGTCGTGCACCGCAGGATCGTAGGCGCGTCCAGCTCGGTCCCGGCCGCGCTCCGCTCAGCCGCCCGGGCAGCCCTGCGTCTCGACGAAGACCGAGTAGATCGACCGGGACGCCGCGATGAACAGCCGGTTCCGCTTGGGCCCGCCGAAGCAGAGGTTCGCGACCGTCTCGGGCAGCAGGATCATCCCGAGCAGCGCGCCGTCCGGGGCGAAGCAGTGCACGCCGTCGTACCCGTCGCCGCCGCGCCCGGCTGCGGCCCAGATCCTGCCGTCGACGTCGACCCGCATGCCGTCGGACGTGCCGCGGCCCATGTCGATCACCCACCGGCCGTCCCGCGGTCTGCCGTCGACCATGTCGTAGGCGCGGATGTGGGTGTCGACGACGTACAGCACGGACTCGTCGGGGGAGAAGGCGATCCCGTTCGGCCTCGCCATGTCCGTGATCACCGCCTCGATCGCGCCCGTGCCCGGGTCGACGCGGTAGACGGCGCAGGGCAGCTCCTCCGGCACGCGCTCGCCCTCGTACATGCTCATCAGTCCCCAGGCGGGGTCCGTGAACCAGACGGCGCCGTCCCGGCTCACGACGACGTCGTTCGGCGCGCTGAGCCGGCTGCCCTCGAACCGGTCGGCGAGCACGGTGATCGAGCCGTCGTGCTCGGTGCGGGTGACGCGGTGGGTGAGGTGCTCGCACGTGACGAGCCGCCCCTGCCAGTCGCGCGTGCTCCCGTTCGCGTTGTTCGAAGGGGAGCGATAGTCCCGCACCTGCCCGTCCGCCTCGGACCAGCGCAGGATGCGGTCGTTCGGGATGTCCGAGACGAGCAGCTCGCCGCGGTCGCCGAACCACACGGGCCCCTCGAGCCACCGGGCGCCCGTCCAGAGCCGCTCGACGACCTCCTGGTACGGCACGAGGTCGCGGAAGCGCTCGTCGACGACGACGACCGCGGGGTCGGGGAAGCGCACGATCGTGCGGTCGCGGTCCCAGGCGGCGGCGGTCGCGCCGGGGGAGGGCTGCGCCACGGTCAGCCCCGCCCGATGAACGGCATGCCGGCCGCCGCGACGGTGAGCCACTGCACGTTCGCGCCGGGTGGCAGCGAGGCCATGTGGACCAGCGAGGCGCCGACATCGGCGACGGAGAAGGTCGGCTCGGGGCGCCGCTCGAAGTCCGCCTGCAGCACGCCCGCGGACATGCCCTCGGTCATGTCCGTCGCCGCGTTGCCGATGTCGATCTGCCCGCAGGTGATGCCGAAGCGGCGTCCGTCGAGCGACGTCGACCTCGTCATCCCGGTGACGGCGTGCTTGGTCGCGGTGTACGCGATGGACAGCGGCCGCGGCACCTGCGCCGAGATCGAGCCGTTGTTCACGATGCGGCCGCCCTGCGGGTCCTGCGCGCGCATCACGCGGAAGGCCGCGCGGGTGCAGAGGAACGTCCCGGTGACGTTGAGGTCCACGACCTGCCGCCACTCGTCCACGTCGACCTCGTCGATCTCGACGGTGCTGCCGCCCCGGCCCGCGTTGTTGAACAGCAGGTCCAGGCGGCCGAAGCGGGCGACGACGTCGTCGAACAGGCGGTCGACCTGCGCCTCGTCGGTGACGTCCGCCGGGAAGGCGTGGACCCCGGCGGCCTCCGCCGCGACCGCCTCGAGCGGCTCCCGCCGTCGCCCGACCACGGCGACGGTCCAGCCGGCGGCCGCGAGCGCCCGCGCGCACGCGGCGCCGATCCCGCTGCCGCCGCCGGTCACGATCGCGATGCGCTCCGCTGCCACGGGGTCATGGCTACCAGAGGCCGACTGGAGGTGCGGCTGCGCGCCACCCCTCGGCAGCATCTGACATAAGGGACATTATCGGCGGGCCGCGCGGGCCCTCCTGAGCCCCGATCCCTTCGAGCCGATAATGCACATTATGTCAGGTTGAGCAGCGATCGAGCCGGTCGGACCCTCTACCTCGTCAGCTCCTCGCGGATCGCCTCGAGCCCCGTCAGCAGCTCGGTGAACGACGTGCTGAGCGGCGACAGCCCGATGCGCAGGCCGTCCGGGCCGCGGAAGTCGGGGATCACGCCGCGACGCTGCAGCGCGGGCACGACGTCGCGGAACCGCTCGTGGTCGATCGTCACGTGGCTGCCGCGTCGTGCCGGGTCGCGGGGCGACGCGAGCCGCACGCCGAGCGGCGCGAGCTCGGCGTCGAACCACTCGATCGCGAACGACGTGAGCGCGCTCGACTTCGCGCGGACCGCATCGATGCCCGCCTCGTCGATCAGCGCGAGCATGTCGGCGATCGGCCGCATCGCGAGGATCGGCGGCGTGCCCGAGAGGAAGCGCCGGATCCCGGCGTCCGGCTCGTACCGCTCCCCCATGGCGAAGACCTCCGCGGCGCCCATCCAGCCCTGCACCGGCTGCCGCAGCGCGGGCAGCAGGTCGCGGCGGGCGTAGAGGAACGCGGGGGCGCCCGGTCCGCCGTTCAGGTACTTGTACGAGCAGCCGACCGCGAGGTCGACCCGCCAGTCGTCGAGGTGCAGCGGCAGCGCGCCGACGGAGTGGCTGAGGTCCCACACCGTCAGCGCCCCGGCGGCGTGCGCGGCCGCGGTCACCGCCGCGGCGTCGACGACGGCCGCGGACCGGTAGGCGACGTGGCTGAGCACCACGGCAGCGGTCCGCTCCCCCACCGCCTCGGCCACCTGGTCGACCTCGACCCCGCCGTCGTGCGGGGCGTCGAGCGCCACGAGGCGTGCACCGGTCTCGTCCGCGATCCCCTGCAGCAGGAAGCGGTCGGTGGGGAAGTCGGCGGCGGCGAGCACGACCTCGTCGCGGCCGGGCCGGGCGGCGAGCGCCGCCCTGATCGCCTTGTAGAGCAGCACGGAGGTCGAGTCGCCGACGACGGTCTGCCCGGGCGCGGCCCCGAGGACCACGCGGCCGAGCTCGTCGCCGAGCCGCTCCGGCTCCGCCATCCACCCCTCGTCCCAGCCGCGGATGAGCCGGGCGCCCCAGCGCTGCCGGGCGAACCGCTCGAGCCGCTCCCCCGTGTCCTGCAGGGGCCGGCCGAGGGAGTTGCCGTCGAGGTAGGCGACGACCTCGTCGGTCAGCAGGAAGCGGTCCCGCAGGGGGCGCAGCGGATCGGCCTCGTCGAGCGCGGCCGCACGCGCGCCGGCCCCTGCTGCGACGTCCGGCTCCCGCACCCGTTCCTCCACGCCGACATCCTCCCGGACCGCCGCGCTGCAGCAGCATGGAGCCGTGCACCGATGGATCACGAGGGCCGGCTACCTCGTCGCGACCGCGTTCGCGCTCGCGTGGGCCCTGCCGCTCAGCCGGGGCCGCGTCCGGCGCGAGGCGGGGCTCGTGGTGCTGACCGGGCTGCCCCGCTGGGCGTTCGGCCGCGGGGGCACCACCGTCGGGGGCGTGTACCTGACCGCCTCGAACGACTCCCCCGCCGTGCTGCGGCACGAGGCCGTGCACCGGCAGCAGTGGCTGCGGCACGGGCTCACGATGCCGATCCGGTACGCGCTCGCGGGCCGCGATCCCGCACGCAACCGCTACGAGGTCGAGGCGGGGCTCGAGGACGGCGGCTACGCCGCGGGCTGACCCCTCAGGGGCCCCGGACGTCGATCGTCGCCGTGCCGAGCCGCGTGCCCGCCGGGACGGCGTCGGCCCCGAAGGCCGTGGCGAGGACGGCGGCGAGCGGCGTCGCGACCTGGACGGTCGAGCCGTCCAGCACCGACGAGGACGACACGTCCGCACCGATCGGCGAGGTCGTGCCGCCGTCGAGCGTGAAGAGGCGCATGCCGGTGGCCACGGAGCGGCCGTCGACCTCGACGTCGCCGGTCAGCACGCCGCCGTCGCGGAGGTCGTCGAGCGCGAGGTCCGAGATCCGGACGGTCGTCCCGTCCGCCCGCAGCACGAGGCCGGAGCCCAGGTGCTCGAGGTTCCCCTCCACGGTGACGCGCGCGCCGATCGACCGGTTCACCGTGAGGGAGCCGCCCGTGACGGGCAGCGCGAGCACGTCGCCCCGCAGGGTGGCGTCGCCCACCGCGAGCGGCAGCACGTCGGCCTCGTCGAGCGCGGAGGTGAAGGCGGGGTCGAGCGAGATCCGCGTCGTCCCGGTCAGGCCCGAGTAGCGGACGGGGGCTGCCGCGCCCTCCACCTGGTCGCTGCCGGCACCGGGCAGCGTGGTGTTCCCGCTCGCGGCCTGCGCGCAGCCGGTGAGGCCGGCGGCGAGCACGACGGCGGCGGCCGGGACGACGAGGGTTCGGGCGAGGCGGGGCATTCGACACTCCTTCCGGTCGGGCCCTCCACGGTCGCAGCCGGAGGGGTGCCGCCGCTGGACGCCCGCGGTGAACCCGGTGGACGAGCGCCGACTGAGCGACCGTGGAGCGGGGCCGGGGATCCTGGAGCGGCGCGGGAGGAGGCCGGATGCGCGGGAGCAGCAGGACGACCGGTGCCGAGGTCGCGACGGCGGCCCGGCTGACCGCGGCGATCGCCGGAGCCGTCGGGATCGCCGCGGCCGCCGGCCGGATCGTGGACCGGCGGCAGGAGCGCAGGGAGGCGCGCCGGGATCCCGGGCAGAGCCGCACCGATCTCGACTCGCGGGCGACGCTGCGGCTCGCCGAGTCGGCCCCGCCGCCGGACTGGGCCGGCAAGCCGCGGAGCCCGACGGATCTGCACGGGCCGACCCTCCGGTTCGCGCTCCGCCAGAGCGTCCTCGCCTTCCGGGCCGACCGGTGCAGCGATCTCGCGGGGTCCCTCGTCTACCACGCCGTGCTGGCCGTCGGGCCCGCCGTGCTGGTGGTGCTCGCGATCTTCGGCTTCTTCAGCCCGGACGCCGTCGACGCACTGGTGCAGCGGCTGCAGCCCGTGCAGGCCACCGCTCCGAGCACCTACGACGTCGTCACGAGTGTGATCCGCGCGGCGTCGCAGACCCCTGCGCCGGGCGTCGGACTCGCGCTCGGCATCGCGGGGGCCCTCTGGTCCGCGTCCGGCTACGTGCGCTCGATGGGGCGCGCGCTGAACCGCGTCTACGAGGTCGCGGAGGGCCGCCCGGTGTGGCGGCGCTGGCCCGAGCAGATCGCGCTGACGATCGCGATCGTGCTGCTGGCCGCGGCGGGCGCGCTGCTGCTCGCGTCCGGCGGCGACGTCGTGACCCGGATCGCGAGCGCCCTGGGCCTCGCCGGACCCGCCTTCGTCGTGTTCCAGGTCGTGCGGTGGCCGCTGCTCGTCCTCATCGCCGCGACGGCGCTCGCCCTCCTGTACTCCTTCGCGTCGAACGTCCGGCAGCCCGGCTTCCGCTGGACCAGCCCGGGCGCCGTCCTCGCCCTGATCGCCTGGGCGCTCGCGACCGCCGGGTTCGCGCTCTACCTCTCGGTGGCCGGCGGCTTCGGCAGCACCTACGGCCCGGTCGCCGGCGTCGTCGTCTTCGTGCTCTGGCTCTACCTCACGAACCTCGCCCTGCTGCTCGGGGCGGAGCTCGACGCGGAGCTCGAGCGCGCCCGCGAGCTGCAGGCCGGGATGCGGGCCGAGCACCGCATCCAGCTGCCCCCGAGGGACGCGGACGACGTCACGAGCCGCACGGAGCGGCGGGACGCGACCATCCGCTCCGCGGTCCGCCTCCGCGAGACCCGGGGTCGCGTCGGCTGACGGGTGCGGGACGCGACGCAGCCTCCGCCGGCTCTGAACACGGGCCGAACGCTCGATGTGCACCAGCCCACAGCGCGCCGTCAGCCCGGGCCTGCACGATTGCCCGGTCGAGGGAAGGGGTCCGGCATGCCGGAGAGCACACCGAGGTCGACCGCCCAGGAGGTGACGACCGCTGCGGGCATCTCGGCGGGGGCCGCCGCCGCCATCGGAGCGGTCGCCCTCATCGGACGCGCCCGCGGCGGACGGTCGCAGGGCGGGCGGCGACCGGCGCGCTCCGGCGTCGGCACCCCGGACGACGTCGCGGCGTCGACCCGGCACCAGGCGGCCGAGGCCCCCGACCCGGATGCCCCGTCCAAGCCGGAGGGCCCCGAGGACCTCCACAAGCCGACCCTCGGCTACTCGCTGAAGTCCACCCTCCGCGAGTTCTCCAACGACAAGTGCACCGATCTCGCCGCGAGCCTCGTCTACTACGCCGTGCTCGCCCTCGGCCCCGGCATCATCGCGATCGTCTCGATCCTCGGCCTGCTGAACCCGAACGCGATCGGGACCCTGCAGGACGAGGTCCTGCAGCCCGCACTGCCCCCGCAGGCCTACGACCAGATCAGCGGGCTCGTCCAGAACGCAGCCGCCTCCCCCGCACCCGGCATCGGGCTCGCGATCGGCATCCTCGGCGCGCTCTGGTCCGCGTCCGGCTACGTCGGGGCCTTCGGCCGGGCGATGAACCGGATCTACTCGATCCCGGAGGGGCGGCCGATCTGGAAGCTGCGGCCGACGCAGCTGTTCGTGACGGTCGTCGTCGTGGTCCTCGTCGTGCTGGGCGGCCTGCTGCTCGTCTCCGGCGGACCGATCCTCGAGCAGGCGGCGGGCCTGATCGGCATCGGCCCCGTCGGCCTCGTGGTCTTCCAGATCGTGAAGTGGCCGGTCCTCGTGCTCATCGCCATCGCGGCGGTCGCGATCCTCTACTACTTCTCGCCGAACATCCGGCAGCCGAAGTTCAAGTGGACCAGCACGGGCTCGGTGGTGGCGCTCTTCGTGCTCGCCCTCGCCACGACCGGCCTCGGGCTCTACCTGTCGTTCACCGGCGGCGGCAGCTACGGCCGGTCGTACGGGCCGATCGCGGGCGTCGTGATCTTCCTGCTGTGGCTCTGGATCACGAACCTGGCGCTGCTGTTCGGCGCCGAGTTCGACGCGGAGCTCGAGCGCAGCCGCGAGCTGCAGGCCGGCATCGCGGCGGAGGAGCAGATCCAGCTGCCGCCGCGCGACACCCGGCAGTCGGACAAGAAGGCGCAGCAGCACGAGAAGGCCGTCGCGAGCGCGCGGCGCCTGCGCGAGTCCCGGGGCACCGAGGACTGAGCAGCACCGAGAGCTGAACGGGCGGGCGCACCGCGTCGTGCGCCCGCCCGTCGACGGGTGAGGTCGCCCGGGATGCGCCCCACCGTCCGGACCGCCCCGGACGACCCTCGTCGGTCGCCGGGGCGGAAGGTCTCAGCCGGCGAGCGGCAGCGTGATCGCGCCCGTCGCCGGCCGCGGCTCGAACGAGGCGGCCGGACGCAGGCTCTGCACCTGCTTGCGGTCCCCCTTCCGCACGAGCGGCCCGACGACGAGGGCGAGGGCGAGGGCGGCGACGCACCAGGCGGTGATGCCGGCGAGGATCAGGACGACGGAGGTGAGCACGCGGTCAGGCTGGCACCGCGGCACCCCCCGGACGGGGAGGCGTCCGGCGCGTCGCAGCGCGCTCCGCCACCCCCCGAACGGGGGTCGCGCAGCGGGGCGGGAGCGCCCGGCGTGGCGTGCCCGTCCGCCCGTCCTGGGCGGGTATCCGGGCCGCGCGGCGCCGCGGTCAGCGGCGCTCGAGGAGCGCCGCGACCGCCTGGAGCGCGGCGTCCGCGTCAGGGCCGGTCGCGGCGACGCGGACGCGCGCGCCCTGCCGCAGCCCGAGCGCGAGGACCGCGAGCAGGCTCCGCGCGTCGGTCCCCTGCACGGTCACCGCCGCGTCGAACCCGGACACGGTGCGCACCAGGTCCGCGGCGGGCCGCGCGTGCAGGCCGTCGGGGTCCTCGAGCACCACCTCGCGCTCGAGGGGTGACAGCCCGTCGGCGGCCGGCGCGGGCTCGTCGGCCCGCTCCCCCGCCGCGGCCCGGCAGACCGCGTCGAGGCCGTCGCCCGCCTGCGCCGCGAGCGCGGCGGCGACGCCGCCCTCGGCGAGCGGACGGTCGAGCACGCGGACGCCGGCCGCGGGCGGGTCGTCGAGCAGCTCGACGACCGTCTCGGCGGTGAGGATCGCGCTGCCGAGGTCGCCGAGCACGGCGACGCCGTCGCCGCCGTCGGCCGCGCGGATCGCCTCCTCCACCCGCGTGGCGCTCGTGCCGATCCCGCCGTCGTCGTCCCCGCCGGCTGCGAGCAGGCGCACGTCCGGCGCCATCTGCGCCGCCAGCTGCACGAGGCCCTCGGCGATCAGGGCGCTGTGCGACACGAACACGAGCCCGACGCCCACGATCAGCCCCTCGCCGCGTCCGCCGCCGCCCGCAGCTGGTAGGCGGACGACTGCGCGCCGGGGTCGCGGTGCCCGGCGGCGCGCTCGCCCAGGTAGCTCGCCCGCCCCTTGCGCGCCACGAGCGGGTCGGTCGCCGCCGCGCCGCGCTCCGCCGCATCCGCCGCCGCCGCGAGCACGGCGGCGGGGTC
>NZ_JBHUEA010000024.1:0-48894 GCF_042680685.1 Amnibacterium endophyticum
GTCGAGGCCGCGGCCGATGCGGTCCGCGCGGATCGCCGTCGCGGACCGCGCGGGACCGCGTGATCGGCAGCCCGTCCCGCTCCGCGCGGCGCTCGGCGAGCTCGGCGATCTCGCGGGGCGTGCGGTAGTTCACGGTGAGCCGCTCGAGCCGGAACTCCTCCGTCAGGGGCCGGATCGCCTGCTGCCAGGACCGGGGCGGGCGGCTCGCGGCCGACTGCGCGAGGTCGCCGACGATCGTGAAGCTGCGGAGCGGCCCGCGGCGGCGCAGCAGCCGCCACTGCATCGGGGTGAGCTCCTGCGCCTCGTCGACGACGATGTGGCCGTAGGTCCAGGTGCGGTCCATCGCCGCGCGCTCCGCCGTCGTGAGCGGGTTGCCGTCCTCCGCGAAGCCGTCCGCGAGCGCCTCCGCCGACACGAGCCCGCCGACGCCCATGTTCTCGATCGCGGCGCGGGCGTTCTCGAGGTCGCGCTCGCGCTGGGCCTCGCGGGCCTGCGCGCGGGCGTCGCCCTGCACGTCCGCCTCGCCGAGCAGCTCCGCCGCCTCGTCCAGCAGCGGCACGTCGCCGATCGTGAAGGCGGCGGAACGGGCGCGTGCGAGCAGCTCGCGCTCCGCGGGCGAGAGCTCCGGCGCGGCGCGGGCAAGGTAGTCCGGCCGCGTGAAGAGGTCGCCGAGCAGCTTCTGCGGCGTGAGCGGCAGCCAGGCGGTGTTCAGGAGGACCTTCACGTCGTGGGCGGTGCGGAGGTCCTCCCGCAGCAGCCGGCGGTCCTCGTCGTCGATCGTGCCGCCACGGGCGGCGACCCGCTCCGCGAGCTGCGCGGTCAGGGAGGACAGCGCGTCCTTCACGAACACGACGCGCGCCTCGTTGTGCGGCTTCCTCGTCTGCTGCGCGTGCCGGATCGCCCGCTGCAGCACCTCCGGCTGCACGGTGAGGACCACGCCGTCGACCTCGACGTCGGTCGGCCGCTCGGGCGCGACCTGCCGCAGGTGCACCGCGCGGCGGATCACCTCCGCCATCCGCGCGCGGCCCTTGATCGCGGCGACCGGGGCGGGGTCGACCGTCCCCGCATCGACGCCCGGGTACAGCTGGCCCAGCGTCTTCAGGACGACACCGGTCTCGCCGAGCGACGGCAGCACCTGCTCGATGTACTCGAGGAAGCTGCGGGACGGGCCGACGACGAGCACGCCGTTGCGCGCCAGCCGCTCCTTCTGCGCGTACAGCAGGTAGGCGGCGCGGTGCAGCGCCACGGCGGTCTTGCCGGTGCCCGGGCCGCCCTGCACGACGAGCACGCCCCGGGCCTCGGACCGGATGATCCGGTCCTGCTCGGCCTGGATGGTGCCGACGATGTCGTGCATTCGGCCGGTCCGCTGGGCCGCCAGGGCGGCGAGCAGCGCGCTCTCCCCCGTCAGCGCGGCGTCGTCCGGCACGTCGTCCGGGTCGAACACCTCGTCCTCGACGCCGACCACCGACCGGCCGCGCGTCGTCAGGTGGCGTCGCACCCGGACCCCGAGCGGCGTCGCCGCGGTCGCCTGGTAGAACGCGCTGGACTGCGGCGCCCGCCAGTCGAGCAGCAGGGGCTGCTGCTCGTCGTCCCGCAGCCCGATGCGGCCGATGTAGCGGAGGGCGCCGTCGGTCAGGCGCAGCCGCCCGAAGACCATCCGGTCGTCGACGTCGCGCAGCTGCTGCAGCCGATCCTCGAACAGCCGCGCCATCGCGTCGCGCTCGGTGCGGGCCTGGTGGGTGCCGCCGCCGCCCCGCCGCACCCGCTCCAGCTCGCCGCGCGCCTCGTCGCGGAGCGCGTCGAGCCGGTCGTAGAGCCCCGCGACGTAGCGCTGCTCGCGTTCCAGCTCGGCGTCGACGGCATCGGTCACAGGCGGGGCCTTCCGTTCGTTTCAGGGCCGTCGATCCTACGCCGCGGCGTCCTGGGGTCAGACGGGCGGCGCGAAGGGGTCGGGTGCCGTCGGATCCTCCCGGAACGCCCACTCGGGCAGCTCGCCGCGCTGCACACGCGCCAGCACGAGCGACGGCACGTCCCGGCCGGGGTCGAGGGCGAGCGCCCGCTCGGCGAGGACGCCGGCGATGCTGCCGCCGCCGACCGCCCAGTGCAGCCAGGCGAGCATCCCCTCGACCGGCGCCCGCTCCTCGGGGTCGAGCAGACCGCCGACCTCGGTGAGGGCCGCGATCGCCCGGGCGATGCGAGCGACGTCCGGGCGCGGGAAGGCACCGCCGCCGATCGCGGCGCCGAGGCTCGCGAGCGAGGGCGCCGCCGGGTCGCCGTCGTGCGCGTCGCGCCACAGCTCCGCGCCGAGCGCACGGCCCCAGCCGAACTGCACGAGCACCAGGTTCTCGAGGCCCTGCCGGGTCGCGAGCGCGAACAGCAGCGCCCGGCACGGGCACGGCCCGTCGCCGTCGTGCGGGTCGAGCATGCGCTCCACCAGCTCGACGACGTCCGCCTGGTCCCCGCCGTGCCGGTACCGCTGCATCGCGGGCTCGGGCGCGGCGGCGCGCCCGAAGGCGGAGCCCGGGCGGCGCAGGTCCACCCCGTGCAGCACGCCGCCCGGCCCCTCCGGGTGCAGCCACCAGCGCTCGAGCGCGTCGAGGAAGGCGTCCTGCGCCGCCTCGTCGGTCTCGGGGTACTCCGGCGCCCGCCGCGGGGAGGGCGGCGCGGGGTCGCCCTCGCGCGGCGCGATCTCGTCCAGCGGTCGGCCGCCGCGCGGGAGGGCCGGGTCGAGCAGCGACCCCCAGCCGTCGGCCGCGACGCAGAGCAGGTCGCGCACGTCCAGGCCCATGCGCTGCGCCTCGCGGTTCAGCGCCCGCAGCAGGTCGGCGTGCGGCGGGCGGCCGCTCGGGGCGAAGGACGCGTCGGTGCGGACGACCGGGGTGACCCCGTCGGCGCCCTCGACGCGGCAGACGGTACCGAGCACGTGCCGCGCCCAGGCCCGCTGGTCGTCCGGCACCCGCGTGGTCGGCAGGTCGAGCCGCATCGCGCCGTGGGTGCGCCTGCCCGACCAGAGGACGAGCACCACGCTGTCCTCGATCGGGACGCCGGCGAGGGACGGCACGAGCCGCAGCAGGTCGGCGGGCGTGCTGCACTTCACGACGTTGGCGGGAGGGGGCGCGACGGGGATGCTCATGCGCCGAGCCTGGGCATTGCAGCGGCGGCTGCGGCCGCATCCGGCGCATCGATCCGAGGATCGGTGCGATCCGGGCCTGGGGAGGAGCGGAACGCGGGTCAGACGACGCGGATCGCCTCGACGCGGCGCCCCGTCAGCCGGTCGCGGCCGCCCAGCCCGGCGAGCTCGAGCACCACGCCGACGCCCGCCACCACGGCGCCGGCCCGCTCGAGCAGCGCGCAGGTCGCCTCCACCGTGCCGCCGGTGGCGAGCACGTCGTCGAGGACGAGGACGCGCGTGCCGGGCTGCAGCGCCTCCTGCCGGATCTCGAGCGCGGCGGAGCCGTACTCCAGCTCGTAGTGCTCGGTCAGGGTCGCGGGCGGCAGCTTCCCGGCCTTCCGCACGGCGAGGACGCCCGCGCCGACGGCGTACGCGGCCGCCGCGGCGAGCAGGAACCCGCGCGCCTCGATGCCGGCGACCAGGTCGAACCCGCCGTCGAAGACGTCCGTGAACCGGTCCGTGACGGCGCGGAGCGCGGCGCCGTCGGCCAGCACCGGCGTGAGATCGCGGAAGAGGATCCCCGGCTGCGGGAAGTCCGGGACCTCGAGGGTGAGCGCGTCGACCAGCTCGGCGGCGGAGGGCACGGGTCGAGGCTACCCAGCCCTGTGCGAACGGCGGATCGGGCCCGGACAGGGCGATCGCCCGGTGGTGCGGCACTGCCTGCAGCTCGCCCGGGCGATCGATCGGGTTTCAGGATGCGCCGGGAGGGACTGCATCGCAACCCCTCCCGGCGCGGCGCTCGGGGAACTCCCGGTCAGGCCTTCAGCAGGTCGATCACGAAGATCAGCGTGCGGCCGGAGAGGCGGTGGCCGCCCCCCGCGGGACCGTAGGCGAGCGCCGGCGGGCAGGTCAGGATGCGCCGGCCGCCGACCCGCATGCCCGGGATGCCGTCCTGCCACCCCTTGATCAGGTTGCCGAGCGGGAACGAGATCGACTGGCCGCGGCTCCACGACGAGTCGAACTCCTCCCCCGACTCGTAGTCGACGCCGAGGTAGTGGACGGTCACGGTGCCGCCGGGCTTCGCCTCGGCCCCGTCGCCGACGACGACGTCCTCGATGACCAGCTGGTCGGGCGCGGGACCGGTCGGCGGCTCCAACTCGGGCTTGACGGAGGTGTCGGTGATGTCGCTCATGGGCCCCGAGTCAACCGCACGGCCCGCCGTGTCCGGCTGACAGCCCCCGGTCCGCCAGGATGGACGCCGATGGAGCAGCAGGGTGCGCGCGGCCGCGGCGCGCTGCTCGACCTCACGCCGCTGACGCAGTCGCCCGCGTTCGCGCGGCTCTGGGCGGGCCGCTCCGTGGCGAGCATCGGCAGCCAGCTGACCCTGGTGGCCGTCGGGCTGAACGTCTTCGCGCTGGTGCGGCCGGAGTCCGGGGCGGGGGCCGCGACCTTCGCGGTCGCGCTCACGGGCGTCTTCGCGCTCGTGCCGACGATCCTCGCCGGGCTGTACGGCGGCATGCTGGCCGACGCCTTCGACCGCCGCACCGTCGCGCTCGTCTCCGCGCTCGTCTCGTGGGCCGCCACGATCGTGCTCGCGGTGCTGTCGTGGACGGGAACGGAGACCACGGCCTCCCTCTACGTGCTGACGGTGGTCACGGCCTGCGCGGCGACGGTGCTCGTCGCGACCGAGACGGCGGCGACCCCGCGGCTGCTGCCCGCCCGCCTGCTGCCCGCCGCGAGCGCGCTGAACGGCGTCGGCATCGGGCTCGCCGTCACCGCCGGACCCGGGCTCGCGGGGGTGCTCGTCGCCGCGGTGGGCTTCGCGTGGTGCTACACGATCGACGCGGTGCTGTTCGTCGGCACGCTCGTCGCCGTGCTCACCCTGCCGCCCCTGCCGCCGGAGGGCCGCGTCGAGCGGCCCGGCCTCGCGTCGCTGCGCAGCGGCCTCGCCTTCCTGCGGTCCGCGCCGAACGTGCGGGCCAGCTTCGTCGTCGACATCGTGGCGATGACGTTCGGGCAGCCCCGGGTGCTGTACCCGGCGGTCGGGGCGGTGACGCTCGGCGGCGGCCCGATCACGGTCGGGGTGCTGTCCGCGGCCTTCGCGATCGGCGCCCTGGTCTCGAGCGTCTTCTCCGGCCGGGTCGGCGCGGTGCGCATGCAGGGCCGGGCGGTGGAGCGCGCGATCCAGGTCTACGGCCTCTGCACCGTGCTGTTCGGCGCGGTGCTGCTCGTCGCGGCGGTCGGCGCGGCGACGGGCGCGCTCCCCTCCCCCGCCGGTCCCGCCTGGGTGGCGCTGGCGGCGGTCGCGCTCGCGGGGGCGGGCGCCGCGGACAACGTGAGCGCGATCTTCCGCTCCACGATCCTGCAGACGGCCGCACCGGACTCCGTGCGCGGGCGGCTGCAGGGCATCTTCATCGTCGTCGTGACCGGCGGCCCGCGGGTCGGCGACCTGTACGCGGGCGCCCTGGCCGTCACCGGCGTGCTCTTCCTGCCGCCGCTGGTCGGCGGGGTGCTGATCATCGCCCTCGTGACGCTCATCGCGGCCCGCAGCGGGTTCCGCCGGTACGACGCGCTCCGCCCGACGTCGTGACCGGCGAGGGCGTGCTCGCGGCGCTCGCGGCGCTGTGGGCGCGGATCGTCGCGACCTCGCCCGCTCCCGGCCCGCTCGACGCGGTGCTGGTGCCCGCCGTCGTCACCGCGCTGCTGCTGTCCCCGGCGTGGCCGCACCTGAAGCACGGCGTCACGATCGTGCACGAGGCGGGGCACGGCGCCGCGGCGACCGCGACCCGCCGGCGCCTCCGCGGGATCCGCCTGCACTCGGACACGAGCGGGCTCACCGTCAGCGTGGGGCCGCCGCGCGGACCGGGCATGGTGCTCACCCTGCTCGCCGGCTACCCGGCCCCGTCGGCGGCGGGCCTGCTGGTCGCCTGGGCGGTCGCCGCCGGGCACTCCTCCGCCGCGCTCTGGGGCTGCCTGGTGCTGCTCGCGGCGGTGCTGGTGCAGATCCGCAACTGGTTCGGCCTGTGGTCGGTGCTGGTCGCCGGGGCGGTGGTCGGCCCGGTGACCTGGTTCGCGGACCCCGCCTGGCGCACGCGGGCCGCGCTCGCGGTCGCGGCGCTGCTGCTCGTCGGCGGGCTGCGGGCCGCCCTCGAGCTGCCGCGGGCCCACCGCCGCGAGCGCGGCAGCGACGCGGATCAGCTGGCGCGGCTCACCGCCGTGCCGGCCGCGGTGTGGCTCGCGCTCTTCATCGTGCTCGCGGCCGGGTGCGTCGCGGCCGCGGCCGCGCTGCTCACGCCCGTGCGGTGAGCACCTGCCGGTCCTCGACGATGCGCCCGAGCAGCTCCCGCTCGTCCGGGGTCCGCCCGATCGCGGTGCGTCCCCGCAGGAGGCGCTGCCGGGCGTGCCCGAGCCGGGTCGCGTCGCGGACGAAGCGGTTCATCGCGGCCCGCTTGCGGTGCCGGTCCGGCTGCTGGTCCGCCCAGCGCATCGCGCGCCTGCGGCCCGACCAGGTCGACAGCAGCGCCACCTCGGCCTCGGTGAACCAGCCCGCCTCCGCGTACTCCGACAGCCGCTGCCGCGTGACCGAGCGCTCCCTCGTGCGCACGGCGAGCACGACGACCACCGCGAGCACGAAGATCGGCACCTCGACGACGAAGTAGTACTCGATGGTGTTCCGGGCCAGCGAGAGGCCGCCGTTCCAGAGCGCGTGCAGGAGGGCGGCCGGGATCAGGCCGAGCAGGTAGGCGACGAAGCCGAGACCGGCGCCGCCGCGCTCCGCCGCCTTGCCGATCGCGTAGCCGGTGCAGGCCGTGAACAGCAGGTGCGCGAACGGGGAGAAGATGCCCCGCGCGACGAAGATCACGACGAACTGCGGCCCGATCCCGCTCTCCACGAGCGTGCGGCCGAAGTAGAGGACGTTCTCGGTGAAGGCGAACCCGGCCGCGACCGTGGCCGCGTAGACGATGCCGTCCACCGGCCCGTCGAAGTGCTTGCGGTTGAACCAGAAGAGCAGGAGCACGCCGAAGCCCTTCGCGGCCTCCTCCACGATCGGCGCCTGCACGACGGCCTGCACGAAGTCGTCCGGCTGCCCGCCCGCGGACGCGAGCGCGATCTGCACGCCGAGGTCGAACAGCAGCGCCACCGCGACGGACACGCCCGCGCCCCAGAGCAGCGCGAACAGGAGGGCGGGCCGCGGCTCCGGCTCCCACCGGTCGATCCATCGGATCGCGAGCAGCACGACCGCGAAGGGCACGAGCGCGGCCAGCGCGGCGACGCCCGCGCCCGCGACGCCGAGGCCGCCGAGCAGGTAGAGCGCGACGGCGACGAGCGCGGCGGCGCCGAGCGCGATGCCGAGCGCCGCGGCGACGCGGCGCCCGACGTGGCCGGGGTCGTGGGGTGGGAAGTCGATCGGCGCCTGGGGCGAGGGCGCGGACCGGATGTCGGTCACGCGGCGGGGCCCGGGTCGAGGGTCATGCCGCCATGATCCTGCAGAGCGGGGCGTGGAGCGCCTGGGAGCACCCGGAGAGTCGGCTGCAGCGCAGTCAGCGGGGGTCGATGCCGATCTGGACGACGAGCGAGGCCGGCAGCCCGACGTGCGTGCTGCCCGCGTCCGCGGCGATCACCGCCGACGCCGGGGCGACCGCGAACGACATCAGCGGCAGGGCGATCGCGAGGCCGATGAGGGTGCGCCGGGCGATCCGCGGCCACCGCCAGGGCGACCCGCCCGCCTCCTGCTCGAGCCGGCCGAGCCTGCGCCCGCCGAGCACGACGCCGACGATCAGCAGCGGCACCCACCAGGTCGGCGTGCTGTGCAGCACCGCCTCACGGCCCGAGCCGCCGAAGGGGCGCTCGATCGCCCAGAAGCTGCTCGCGAGGTAGAGCACGAGCACCCCGATCGCCAGCGGCCACAGCCGCTGCGGCCGGGCGGCGCGCGCGAAGATCGCGTCCGCCTCCGACGTCAGGTCCTCACCCGCCATCGCCGCAGTGTCGCACGCGCTCCTTCAGATCGCCTTGCCGGGGTTCAGGATGCCGAGCGGGTCGAACGCCGCCTTCACGCGGCGCCCGAGGGCGAGCACGTCCTCGCCGAGGGCGTCCTCGAGCCAGCGGCGCTTCAGGATGCCGACGCCGTGCTCCCCAGTCAGCGTGCCGCCGAGGTCCATCGCGGCGCGGAAGAGGTCCTCCGCCGCCGCCCAGGCGACGTCGGGGATGCCGCCGGTGGCGAGGTGCGGCGGGATCACCACGTTCGGATGCAGGTTGCCGTCGCCCGCGTGCGCGATGACGGGGATCGGCAGGCCGTGCCGCGCGGCGATCTCCTCCACCGCCTCGAACATCTCGGGCAGCCGGCTGCGCGGCACCGCGACGTCCTCGATCAGCGGCTCGCCGAGGCGGGCGAAGGCGGGGTGGGCGGACCGGCGCAGCGCCAGCAGCGCCTCCCCCGCGGCGGGGTCCGCCGCCCGCGTGACGTCCCCGCCGGCCGCCTCGAGCAGCCGCACGGCGGTCGTCGCGTCCGCCTCCGCGCTCGCGCCGTCGCAGTGCACGAGCAGGAAGGCGCCCCGCCCGGAGAGCGACGGCACGTCCCCCTCCGGGCCGCCGCCGGCCGCGACGAGGGCGTCGATGGCCGCGCAGCTCGCGGCGTCCATCAGCTCGAGCGCAGCGGGCCGCAGCCCGGTCGCGGTGATCGCCGCCGACGCCGCGGCGGCCTCGCGGACCGAGTCGAAGGTGGCCGCGAGGGTCACCGTCGGCGCGCGGTCGATGCGGCGGAGCCCGAGGGTCGCCTCCACGACGACGCCGAGGGTGCCCTCCGAGCCGATCATCAGCCCGGCGAGGTCGTAGCCCGTGACGTCTTTCACGGTCGGCCGCCCGAGGTCGACGAGGGCGCCGTCCGCGAGCACCACCTTGAGGGCGCGGACGCTCTGCCTGGTCACGCCGTACTTCGCGCAGAGCAGCCCGCCCGCGTTCGTGGCGATGTTGCCGCCGACGGTCGAGATCGCGCGGCTCGCCGGGTCCGGCGGCCACCAGAGCCCGTGCGGCTCGAGCGCGCGGGCGAGGTCGTCGGTGACGACGCCGGGCTGCACCACGGCGGTCTCGTCCGCCGCGTCGATGCCGAGCACCCGGTCCATCCCGGCGAGGTCGAGCACGATCGCGCCCTCGGTGCCGATCGCGCCGCCGGCGAGCCCCGTGCCCGCACCGCGCGGCACGACCGGGGTGCGGGTGGCGGTGGCGAGCCGCAGCACGGCGCGCACGTCGTCGATCCCCCGGGCGCGGACCACCGCGAGCGCCCGCTCCGGCGTGGTCCACCCGCCGCGGTCGGTGCGGACCTTCTCGAGGTCCTCGTCCGCGGTGCTGACCGCGGGCCCGACCTCCTGCTGCAGCGCGTCGAGGATCGGCATCGCCCCAGCGTACGAGGCGGGCGCTAGCCTCCGGTCCGTGGACGCGAGGCGGGACGCCGACCCGGCCGACGGGCGCGACGAGACCTCGACCGAGCGGCTCGACCGCAACTGGGACGGGCTGCTGCAGGAGCTGCGGGTGCTGCAGACCGGGACGCAGCTGCTGACCGGCTTCCTGCTGACGATCGCCTTCCAGCCCGCCTTCGGCGACCTCGAGCCCTGGCAGCGCGGGCTCTACCTGGGGGTCGTGTCGCTCGCGGTGGTCTCCACGGTGCTCGTGCTGATGCCGGTGTCGCTGCACCGCGTGCTGTTCCGGCGGCGGGCGATGGCCGAGCTGGTGCGGTGGGGCGACCGGATGGTGCGCCTGGGGCTCACCGCGACGGGCCTCGCGATCGCCGGGGTGCTGGCGCTCGTGTTCGGGGCGACGGTCGGCCCGGTCGCGGCGGTCGCGGGCGGCGGCGTCGGGCTCCTGCTGATGGCGGTCCTGTGGGTGGCGCTGCCGGTCTCGCTGCGCCGCGGCCGCCCCCGGCACACGGCGGGCGACCCGCGTCTCGAGGCCTGACCGCGGACTTGCCGCTCCTTGCTGACCGCGCCGGCGTGTCTCCGCAAGTCGCGGCAAGCGCGCGCCTCCCCGACCGCGGACTTGCCACCTCTTGCGAGGCCGCGCGGCGTGTCGCGACGATCCGCGGCAAGTCCGCGTTCGTCGCCGGTCAGGCGGCCATGACGCCGACCGGCTTCACCTTCCAGCGGGGGAAGACGCGGCCGAGCTGGCCGGCGGAGAGGCCGACGCGCGTGCCGACGACCTCCCCGAGGACGTCGCGGTAGTCGTTCCAGCCGGGCACGTCGCCGAGGCTCGTCCGCTGCCCGAGGCCGCGCCAGGTGCCGTGCACGCCGCCCGCGACCCCGCCGCCGATGACGAGCACGGCGCCGCCGTGGCCGTGGTCGGTGCCGCCGGACGCGTTCTCCTCGACCCGCCGCCCGAACTCGCTCATCGTGACGATCGTCGTCGTGTCGAGCGCCTCGCCGAGGTCGTCGGTGAAGGCCGCGAGCGCCGCGGCGAGGTCGCCGAGGTGGCGCTGCATGTCGCCGGAGTCGGGCGTGCCCATGCCGGTGTGCGTGTCCCAGCCGCCGACGTCGATGCAGGCGACGCGCACGCCGGCGCCGCTGCGGATCAGGGCCGCGACGTCCTTCAGCGCGTCGCCGAGGTTGCCCTTCGGGTAGGTCGTCGCCGGCTTCGCGGTCGCGGAGCCCCGGATCCGCTTCGCCGTCGCGAGCGCCTCGAGCGCGAGGTCGGCCTGCTCCGCGACGGGGTGGTCGAGACCCGTGTAGAGCGCTCGGAGCGCTGCGGAGGTCGCCCTCATCTCCCGGTCGTCGACCGGCAGCTTCAGCGCGTCGATCGAGCGCATGGCGATCGCGTTCGCGGGCCCCTGCAGCGAGCGCGGCGTCGTGCCGCCGACGGCGACCGCCCGGAAGGTCGTGCCGGGGCCGGACGCCTCCAGGACCCGGTCGAGCCAGCCGGTGGTGAGGGAGCCGCTGGAGCCGCGCTCCAGGCAGTCCTGCGCCTGGAAGTGGCT
The DNA here is from genome assembly GCF_042680685.1 of Amnibacterium endophyticum. Classification (NCBI taxonomy): domain Bacteria; kingdom Bacillati; phylum Actinomycetota; class Actinomycetes; order Micrococcales; family Microbacteriaceae; genus Amnibacterium; species Amnibacterium endophyticum. Next base: position 11,073 of record NZ_JBHUEA010000024.1, read on the forward strand.
GCGGGTCAGGTCCGGCGTCGAGACGGCCGGGACGGCGGCGACACGGCCCTTCGCGATCAGCGGCGCGAGCGGCTTCATCGCCGGGTGCAGCCCGAAGCCGCGCGCGGCGTCGAAGTCGAGCAGGGCGCCGGCGCGCACCGCGATGTGCGGCCGCTCCTTCACGAGCAGCGGATCGGCTGCGGGCACGAGCAGCGAGAGCCCGTCCATCCCGCCGCGCAGGAACAGCACGACGAGCGTGCCCGTGCGCTCGGCGGCCGCGGCGTAGGACACCCGGCTCGTCACCAGCTGCGAGCCGAGCGCGGCGACGCCGACCCCGATGCCCCCGGCGAGGAACGTGCGGCGGTTGAAGCCGCCGGACCAGGCCTGCGTGCGCTCCTCCTCCGCCACCCGCTGCGCCTCCGCCACCGCGCGCAGCGCCGCGTCGCCGCGGCTCGGCCCGAGCCGCTCCCAGTCGGGGCAGTCCGGGTGCAGGGTGCGCAGCACGTCGTCGGGGAGCGTCGTCGTCGGCATGGTCGTCTCGCTATCGCAGCTGGAAGTACGGGGAGTCGAGCAGCAGGGCGGCGACCTTGCCGCACGTCCAGTCGTCGACGGGGGCGGGCGCGCCGACCTCCAGGCCCGCGCCGCGCACGGCGGCGACGAGGTGGGCGCGCTTCGGCGTCGTGCCGGTGAGGCGGCGCCCGACCGCTGCGGCCCATTGCACGGTGGTCATGCCGTCGGTGCGCTTCACGAGGCGGGACGGCTTCGTCCACGTCAGCTTCGGCCACCAGCCGTGGACGAAGGCGCGGTGCAGGTCCCAGCGCTGCAGCATGGCGCCCGCGCCGAGCCAGGCCGCCGCGACGTCCGGGTAGCCGTTCGGCGGCGCCCAGCGCAGCGGCGCGTGCCCGGCCGAGTCGAGGTTCCAGTACAGCCACTCGAGCGGCTGCCGCATGCCCGCGGCCGGCTTCACGTCGAGCACCCGCAGGGCGCCGACGGCGTCCTCGAGCGGCCGGCGCATGCGGGTGCCGACGGCGTGCCAGAAGTCGCTGGAGCGGAAGACCGCCGTCACCACGGCGCGGATGTCGGTGCCGTTCCGCAGGTAGACGCGGGCGAGCCGGTTCACGAGGTCGGCGCTCGGGGTGTCGGAGACGAAGCGGATCGCGAGCTTCCGGGCGATCGTCCGCGCCGTCGCGGGGTGGTGGGCGAGGTAGCGCAGGTAGGCGTCGCCGACCGCCTCCCCCTGACCGGGCCGGTTGGGGTGCGAGAAGCCGAGCACCCGCAGCCGGCCGGTCACGTGGCGGTCCGGGTCGAAGCGGTAGACGCCCTTCTTCCAGTCCCACGTGCGGCCGGAGAGGATGCCGGCGCTCGCGCGCACGTCCTTCTCGCTGTACCTCGCCTGCAGCCCCACGGTGTGCAGCTCGAGCAGCTCGCGCCCGAGGTTCTCGTTCACGTTCCGGCGGTCGGACTCGTCGTTGCTCAGGAACGACAGCATCGCCGGGTGCCGCATCGCGGCCTGCAGCATGTCCTCGAAGCGGCCGAAGGCGTGCGCGCGGATGACGTCCCGGACGTAGCCGGGTCCGGTGTGCCACTGCTCGCTCGGCACCGGGACGTGCAGGTGGTCGGCGAAGACGTCGACGACGACCTCGTAGAGCTGCCGGTCGGAGAACACCTGGCGCGCGAGCGTGGCCTGGCCGGTCTGGAACCCGGCGTCCCAGCTGTACCGCTTGCTGCCCTTCACCACGGCTGCGGGCCGGGCGAACGCCAGCGGGAACCGCTGCACCGCCTTCTTCGCGCGGCCGTCGTCGATGCGGCCGGGGTGCAGCTGCAGGTCGAGCCACGCGTCGATGCCGAGGCGCTTCAGCCGCTTCCGGTCGGCGGGCCTCGGCCCGAAGGTGGCGCGCCGCAGCAGGTGCTCCCGGGGGTCGTGCGCAAACACGGCGGAGCGGGCGCCCCGGGCCGCCGCGGCGGCGGCCGATGCGGTCGGGTACTGGCGGCCGACGAAGGCGCGCTTCGCGGGCGCGGCCTCGGCCGGATCGGCCGCGGCGAGCGACTCGCCCGCGATCGCGCCGGCCGCGAGCGCGGCGCCGAGCCCGAGCAGGGCGCGGCGGGACGAGGCGCGGCGGGACGAGGCGCGGACCTCCACCTCGGCCGACATGCGGCCAGACCGTAGGGGCCGCCCCCGTTCGCGGGTCGCAGCGACACGGGGAGCGGCCGGATCCGCCCCCGGGCGGGGCGGGCAGACGGGCGGCGACCGGTCCTGCTGGCAGGCTCGTGGGGTGCGCGCCCCCGTCCCCCCGGCCCTCTGCGGCGCTCCGCACCGCTCGGCCATCGCCCGGTGACGACTGCCACCGCCGGCCGCGACCGCGTCCTCTGGCCCCTCGCGGCGTGGTTCTGGGCGCTGCAGTTCGCCGTCCTCAACCCGATCCTCGCCGTCCTGCTCGTCACGCTCTACGGCGCTTCCGACGCGCAGACGGGGCTCGCGCTCGCGGCGTACAACCTCGGCGGCTTCCTCGCATCCCTCGTCATCCCCGCCGCGGCCGATCGGCGGGGCGACTACCTGCGACCGCTGCTGCTGTGCGGCGCGAGCGGCGTCGCCCTGATCGGCGCCCTCGCCGTCGTGCCGGCGCTCCCGTTCGCGGTCGTCGCCCTGGTGCTGCTCGGCGGGCCGCCCGGCGTCGGGTCCACCCTGCTGTTCGCCCAGCTGCGCCACAGCGGCGCCTCACCGGAGCGGGTGGTGCGGACCCGGGCGATCGTGTCGTTCGCATGGGTGGTCGGGCCGGTCCTCGCCACGGCCGTGACGAGCGCCTTCTCCCCCGCCGCCGCCCTCGTCCTCCTCGCCGCCACCGCGGCCGTGAACCTCGCGACCGCGCTGCTGCTGCTGCGGAGCCGGCGCCGCGCCGGCCTCGAGCGGCCCGCCGCGACGGGGGCGTCGCCGCTCGCCGCGCTGGCCCGGCTGCGCACGGGGCGCCCGCTGCTCGTCGTCGGCGCCTTCACCGTGCTGCAGGCGACCAACGTCGCCACCGTGACGATCGCCGGCCTGTACGTCGCACGGTCGCTGCAGGCGCCGATCGTCTGGGCGGGCGTCGCCCTCGGGGCCGCCGCCCTGCTCGAGATCCCCGCCCTGCTGCTCGTCGGACGCCTCGTCGGGCGCCGGTCCGCCCGCGCGCTCGTCGTCGCGGGGTGCGTCGCCGGGACCCTCTACTACGCGCTGGTCGCCGTCGCGCCGAACCCGGTCGTCTTCGTGGCGCTGCAGCCGCTGAACGCCGTCTTCTTCGCCGTCGTCGCGGGCGTCGGGCTGACCGTGTTCCAGGACGTCTTCCACGCCCCCGGCATCGCCTCCGGGCTCTTCACGAACACGCGCCGCATCGGGGCGGTGCTCGCGAGCGGCCTCATCGCCGCGGCGGCCGTCGCGCCCGACACCTACCGCGCGGTCTACGCGAGCGGCGCCGCGGCGACGCTCGCGGTCCTCGTGGGCGTGCTCGTGCTGCGGCTCCGCCGTCCGGCGCGGTCCTGAGGCGGGTCCCCGGCGCAGCGGCTCAGCGCCCGAGCTGCTCCTCGATCGAGCGGGTGCGCTCGACGACCACCGAGCCCGTGTGCGCGGTCGTGACGGTCTCGACCAGCACGATGCGCACCTCCTCCTCCGCGATCGGGTTGTGCCGCACGCCGCGCGGGACGACGAAGAGCTCGCCGGGCCCGAGCCGGACCTCGTCCCGCCCCTCGAGCTGGATCCGGAGCCGCCCCGAGACGACGAGGAACAGCTCGTCCTCGTCGTCGTGCGCGTGCCACACGAGCTCGCCGAGCAGCTTCGCGACCTTGACGTACTGGTCGTTCACCCGCGCCACGACCTTCGGCGACCAGTGCTCGGTCAGCCCGTCCAGCGCCGCTGCGATCCCGACCACGTCCTGCTGCTCCACGGCCTCAGCCTCCCACCGTGCGGCCGGAGCGCTCGCAGCGTCGGCGCCTACGGTGACGCCGTGGTGAGCGTGAGCCGGGAGACGGCCGAGGAGACGGAGCAGCGGCTGCAGGGCGTCCTCGCCCTCGCGGAGACGGTCGTGCTTCCGGGCGCCTGGTCCTTCTTCGAGTCGCCCCGCGACCAGCCGCCCGTCCTCGACGACGACGTGCTCGCGGTGGTCCGCGACGACGACACCTGGAGCGTCCTGCGCCCGGCGGAGGACGGCGACGGGACCCGCGAGCGCTTCGGCGTCTTCTCGTTCCACTTCCCCGAGGGCGTCGACAACAGCGGCTTCGTCGGCTGGCTCGCGGGTGCGCTGAAGGAGCGGCTCGGCACCGGCGTCCTCGTCGTCTGCGGCAGCAACCGCGACCGCGGTGGCGTCTACGACTACTGGGGCGTCCCGGAGGACCTGCTCGACCGCGCGGTCAACGTGGTGCACGCCCTCGCGGTCTGAGATCGCACCCCCGCGACGCGCGGTCGCTGCGCCGCGACGCGCGGTCTTCCGGGCATTACGCGGTCGGCGCGCCGACCGCGTACCGCCGCAGCGACCGCGTGAGGGGCGCGGGCGGCACCCTCGCTCGCGCGGTCGCCCATCCGGGCGGGCCGATCATCGAGGGGTGGACGATCGCGACCTCGAGGCCTTCGCCCGGGCGTGGCACGAGCGGCCGGACGGCTGGAGCGGTCGCCGCTACACGGACGCCCTGGTCGACGCCGGCCGCCTGGACGAGGCCGCCGCGGTGTGCGAGGCGATGTGGGCGCTCGGCTACCCGGCGGGGCTCACCGACCTCGCCTGGCTCGAGCGCGACCGCGGTGCCGTCGATCGCGCCGTCGCGCTGATGCGCCGGGCGCTGCCCGAGCTCGACGACGAGGACCGCCCGCTCGCCGAGGGCGTGCTCGGCCACTGGCTCTGGTACCTCGAGCACGACGCGGATGCCGAGCCGCACCTCCGGGCCGGCTGCGCGGCGTACCCGTCCGCCCGGGTGGACCTCGCCGGGCTGCTCCGCGCGACGGGCCGTGCCGAGGAGGGGCGCGGGGTGCTCGAGGCGGGCGTGGCCGCCGGGGAGGTCGAGTCCATGCTGCCGCTCGCGAACCTGCTCGACGAGGAGGGCGACCCCGCCCGCGCCGAGGCGCTCTACCGCCGCGCCTACGAGGCCGGGGACGCGTACAGCGCCTGGAACCTCGCCGTGATGCTCGACGGCCGGGGTCGCCGCGAGGAGGCCTCGGCGTGGCGCTGGCGCGCCGCGCAGGGCGGCGACGAGCTGGCCATCCGCCACCTCGCCGACGACGAGGACGACGGCCCCGCGACGCTCCGGGACTGATCGCGGTTCAGTCCCGTCGACCCACGCGATGGCCTTCGGCGGCGTCCAGCCGCAGCACGCCCGCCGCGGTCGGACGGAAGCCGCAGGCGCGGTATAAGCGCGCCAGCTGCGGCTCGTGGTCGACGTGCAGCCACTCGCAGCCGACCGCGCGGACCTCCCGCACGAGCCGGTCCACCAGGCGGCGCCCGATCCCCCGTCCCTGCCGGTCGGACCGGACCACGGCGTCGAGCAGGAAGGCGTGCGCGCCCCCGTCGCCGCAGGCGTGCACGAAGCCGACCAGCTCCGCGCCCTCGAAGGCGCCGATCCAGGCGACGCCGTGACGCTCGAGGCGGGCGGCCCACGGCTGCAGGCGCTCGACCCCGCCGAACGCCTCCGCGTGCAAGCGAGAGAGGACCGCGTCGTCCACCGCGAACCGCGACCGGAGCACCACCTGCGGGTGGGCCGAGCGCTCCTGCGCCCCGTCGGGCGCCGACGCGGACCGGGCGGTCGCCGTCCCGGCGCGGGCGATGTCCGAGGAGGTCGACGCCGCCTCGGGCAGCTCGACCGACGCGCCCGACGCGATCGCCCGGAGCGCGGCCTCGACCCGGGCCGCCGTGGTCGCCGAGGCCAGCGCCTGGACCGCTGCGGGCGCCACGAAGCGCGCCGAGGCGAGACCCGGCTCGAGCCGGAACGGGGTCGACGCGTCGACCACCCCGCCGTCGTAGGCGAGATGCAGCACCCCGTGGTCGTCGCCCGGCTCCTGCGCCCACTGCATCACGAGCGGACGGCCGATCGACAGCGCGACCCCGAGCTCCTCGCGCACCTCGCGAGCGGCCGCCTCGCGCGGCGACTCCCCCGCCTCGACCGACCCGCCGGGCGTCAGCCAGTCGGGGCGGTAGCTCGTCTCGACGAGGAGGACGCGGCCGGCCTCGTCCCGGATCACCGCTCCGGCGGTGATGGGGCGGAGCGCAGGAGCAGCGGTCTCGACGCGGGCGGGCACGGAGGCCATCCAAGACCCGGGAGCCGCCGTCAGCGACCCCACGGATCGTCCGCACGAGCCCGCCTTGGCGGCGGTGGACCTCCAGGAGCTCGGGCGGCAGCGCGGTGCTGCGGCGAGGGGTCGCCGCGCCACCCGCTCGGGACGAACCAGTGGCTGCCGGCATGCCGCCGGATCTCGACCGGAGGCCGCTTCGCATGCACCAGGTGGTGGTGGAAGGAGCACAGCATGACGCCGTTGACGACGTCCGTCGGGCCGTGGTCGCGGTGCCACCAGCGGGCGTGGTGCGCCTCGAGGTACGGGCTCGTGACGCGGCAGCCCGGGAACTCGCACCGGCCGCCTGCCGCGACGGAGAGCGCCTTCCGCTGCGCGGCGGTGAAGACGCGCGTGGACCGCGAGAGGTGCAGCGGCTCGCCCTCTGGACCCGTGACCATCAGGCGGAGGCCTCCGGTGCAGATCCGGCGCTCGATCACCGGCACGGGCAGGCCGGCGAGCACCCCGGCGGTCCAGCCCTGCCCCTGCCTCGCCTCCAGCTCGGCCGCACCGATCGTCACCACGACCTCGTGGGTGACCGCGGTCGATGCGGTGCCGTCGTGCTCCGCGCGGATGCCCGCCTGCACGACCTCGACGAGCGTGTCGTAGTCCTGCTGCGGCCGGGTCCGGTCGTCGGCGTCCTCGGGACGCCACTCGGGGCCGAGGTCGTCGTCGGTCGCGTCCGAAGCGGGCTCGATCCGGATCATCGAGCGGCCGCGCCTGCGGGAGGCGAAGAGCTCCTTGAACATCGCGAGGTCCTCGGGCGGCAGCACGACGCTCATGCGCGTCGTGCCGTCGCCGAGCGTGCGGCCGAGCTGCACGGCGCGGCGGCGGCGCTGCTCCGCCTCCCGCGGCTCCGCGCCGTCCGGATCGAGTGCGAGCGCCCAGAGCTCCGCGACCTCGTGCAGGACCTCGGTGTCGGCGGTGCGAGCGGTGTCGAGCAGCGCCTCGACCATGTCGGCGACCCGGTCGGCGGTCACCCGGCGGTGGATCGCCTTGACCGTGTTCGCGATGACGCGCGCGGACTCGACACCGACGTCGCCGGCCTCGATCGCGGCGCGCACCTCGGGGAGGCGACCGGGCAGCAGGGCGCCGTCGAGCGCGACCCCGGGCGCGGTCGCCGCACCGAGCCCGATGCGCCGCTTGGCCGTGCGCGCGTCGATCCGCGCGACGCGCTGCACGAGCTCGACGCCGTCGCGAGCGCCGAAGCGGAAAGCGAGCGACTCCTCGCCGACGCCGCGGCGCGAGCGGTGCTCGACCTCGGCGGCAGCGCGATGGCGGAGGCCGTCGACCACACGGCCGAGCCGCTCGACGAGGGCGAGGTCGGCGAGCAGCTCGGCGTCCGACGCGGTCTGCGCGCGGGAGGACGCGGCGCAGATCGCCGCGAGCGCGGCGGTCAGGTGCGGGTCCTCCTGCATGGCTTCATCACACCATCGAGCACTGACATCGGCTCGGGCCAATCAGGGGCTGATCGGGTGTTCTTCACATGCACGAGGGTGCGTCGCTCCGCCTTCCGCGAACGGAGCCGGGAGGGTCGTCCTGCGGGCCGGAGTGGTCTCGAGGCTCCTTCGTCGCACCTCGACCAGCGGTGGGCGGGTGGTCTCGAGGCTCCTTCGTCGCACCTCGACCAGCGGCGCTGCGGGCAGGCTCGGGTGGTCTCGAGGCTCCTTCGTCGCACCTCGACCAGCGGTGGCGGGAGGTCTCGAGGCTCCTTCGTCGGACCTCGACCGGCGGGGTGCGCTCGGTCAGGCGCGCTTCTTCTTCGCGCGGTTCGCGTCGACGCTGCGCTTCAGCGCCTCCATGAGGTCGATGACCTCGCCGTCGCCCTCGTCCTCCTCGCTCTCGCCGAAGGTCGCCGCCGTGTCGACGGACTCCCCCTGCTCGAGCTTCGCGTCGACCAGCTGCTTCAGCTGCGCCTGGTAGTCGTCGGTGAAGTCCGCGGGCGAGAAGTCGCTCTCGAAGCTCTTCACGAGGCTCGTCGCCATGTCGAGCTCGCGCTTGTTCAGCTCGACCTCGGCCTTCAGCGACGGGAAGTCGGCCTCGCGCACCTCGTCGTCCCACAGCAGCGACTGCAGCAGCAGCGCGTCCCCGTGCACGCGCAGCACCCCGAGCCGCGTCTTCTGCCGCAGCGTGAACTGCACGACCGCGACCCGATCCGTGTCGGCGAGCACGTGGCGCAGCAGCGCGTAGGAGCGCGGGCTCTTCCCGTCCGGCTCCAGGTAGTAGGAGCGGTCGAGGCGGATCGTGTCCACTTGGCTTCCGGGCACGAACTCGACGACGTCGATCTCGCGGCTGCGCTCGACCGGCAGGGACTTCAGGTCCTCCTTCGTCAGCACGACCGTCCGGTCGCCGACGTCGTAGGCCTTGTCGATGTCCTGGAAGTCGACGACCCGCCCGCAGACCTCGCAGCGGCGCTGGTAGCGGATGCGCCCGCCGTCCGCGTTGTGCACCTGGTGCATGGACAGGTCGTGGTCCTCGGTCGCCGCGTACAGCTTCACGGGCACGTTGACGAGGCCGAAGGTGATGGCTCCGCGCCAGATGCTGCGCACGACGCACGCTCCTCGATGCCGGAATCGCCTGATGAGGGTCCGAGTATGCCCCTCGACCCGGAGCGGGGCCACTCCCCCGTTCCGGTCCCAGCGGTTCAGCAGACTTCCAGTCCACTGTGAGCGCGTGGTCGGGTCGGTGAAGCAGGACGTGGAGGTCGACGGACGGCGCCTCCGCCTGTCGAACCTCGACAAGGTGCTGTACCCGGCGACGGGGTTCACGAAGGGCGACGCGCTCGCCTACTTCGCCGCCGTCGCCTCCGCCCTCGTCCCGCTGGCGGCCGGGCGCCCGGCGACGCGCAAGCGCTGGCCGGACGGCGTCGGGACCGCGACCGACCCGGCGAAGCCGTTCTTCGTGAAGAACCTGGAGGCCGGCGCCCCCGATTGGGTCCGCCGCGGCACGATCGAGCACCGCAGCGGCGCGAACACCTACCCGGTCGTGGACGACCTGGCGACGCTGACCTGGCTCGTGCAGCTCGCGACGCTCGAGGTGCACGTGCCGCAATGGCGCTTCGGCCCCGACGGCTCGCCGGCGCACCCCGACCGGATGGTGCTGGACCTCGACCCGGGCGAGGGCGCGGGGCTCGCGGAGTGCGCCGAGGTCGCGCGGCTGCTGCGGCCGGTGCTCGAGGGCATGGGCCTCGACGCGGTGCCGGTCACGAGCGGCTCCAAGGGCCTGCACCTGTTCGCACGGCTCGACGGCGGCTGGTCCTCCGACCAGGTGACCGACGTCGCGCACGAGCTGGCGCGGTCCCTCGAGGCCGACCACCCGGACCTCGTCGTCAGCGACATGAAGAAGGCGCAGCGGCACGGCAAGGTGCTGCTCGACTGGAGCCAGAACCGCGCTGCGAAGACGACGCTCGTGCCCTACTCGCTGCGCGGCACGCTCGAGCCCCACGCGAGCGCCCCGCGCCGGTGGGAGGAGCTCGATGAGCCCGGGTTCGCGCAGCTGACGCCGGACGAGGTGGTCGGCCGGCTGGAGCGCGACGGCGACCTCGCCGCCGCGCTCGCCCCGGCCGACGCCCGCGGCGACGCGCTCACCCGCTACCGGTCCATGCGCGATGCGGCGAGGACGCCCGAGCCGGTGCCCGCGGCGCGGCCCGCGAAGGGCGACGACGACGTCTTCGTGATCCAGGAGCACCACGCGAGCCGCCTGCACTGGGACCTCCGGTTCGAGCGCGACGGCGTGCTCGTCAGCTGGGCGCTGCCGAAGGGCGTGCCGCGCCCGGGAGAGCGGAACCACCTCGCGGTGCACACCGAGGACCACCCGCTCGAGTACGCGACCTTCGCGGGCGACATCCCGGAGGGCGAGTACGGCGGCGGCCACGTCGACATCTGGGACAGCGGCACCTACACCGCCGAGAAGTTCCGGCCCGACGAGGTCATCGCGACGATGCGCGGCGGCGCGGGCGGCGGCCTCGGCGGCGAGCCGGTGCGGATCGCGCTGATCCGCACCGATCGCCGCGAGCGCGAGGAGCCGGGCACGCCGATCCAGGGCGAGCAGTGGCTGATCCACCGGATGGCGCCCGCGGACGACGCGACGCCGGAGGAGGAGACGAGGCAGCAGCAGGCGCAGAAGAAGGAGCCGGAGCACGAGCTGCGCCCGATGCTCGCGACCGCGGGCGCCCCGCTCGATCCGGACGCGGAGTACGGCGTCGAGATGAAGTGGGACGGCGTCCGCGCGATCGCCCGGGTCGAGGACGGCCGGGTGGTGCTGACGAGCCGGAACGACCTCGACCTCACGCCGACGTACCCGGAGCTGCAGGCACTCGCGGACCACGTGCACGCGGGCTCCGCGGTGCTCGACGGCGAGATCGTGGCCGAGGACGCGCGGGGGCGGCCGAGCTTCTCCCGCCTGCAGCAGCGGATGGGGCTCACGAAGCCGCGCGACGTCGAGGCGGCGCGGCGCGCCGTCGCCGTCCGCTACCTGCTGTTCGACGTGCTCGCGGTCGACGGCCGCGACGTGCGGCGCGCGACCTGGCACGACCGGCGGGACCTGCTCGAGCGCCTGGTCGAGCCTGGCGACGGCGTCGACGTGCCGCCGGTCGTCGCGACCGCGGAGGGCGACGACCAGCGCGCCGCGGTCGACGACGCGATGGCGATCAGCCGGCGGCTCGGCCTCGAGGGCGTCGTGCTGAAGCGGGCCGACGGCCCGTACCGCGCGGGCCGCTCCGGCGACTGGGTCAAGCGGAAGCACGAGCGGCAGCAGGAGGTGGTCGTCGGCGGCTGGCGGCCCGGCCACGGGCGGCGCGAGGGCGGGGTCGGCAGCCTGCTGCTCGGCGTCCACGAGGGCGGCCGGCTGCGCTACGTCGGCCGCGTCGGCACCGGGTTCTCCGACCGCGACCTCGACGCGATCGCCGCGGCGCTCCACCCGCTGGAGCGGAAGACCCCCGCGCTGGAGGACGTGCCGCGCGCCGACGCGGGCGACGCGCACTGGGTGACGCCGACGCTGGTCGGGGAGGTACGGTTCGCCGAGTGGACGGACGACGGCCGACTGCGGCAGGCCAGCTGGCGGGGCCTGCGCCCCGACAAGCGGGCCGCCGACGTGGTCCGTGAGCCCTGACGCCAGGCCCTTCGGGCCGGTGCGCCGCCCTCCCCCGCCCCGCCGTGTCCGGCTGACCCGCCGGGACGCGCGGTACGCGCTGCGCCGGACCCTGCACGCCTTCTCCGCGCGGCGGGGCGTCGACCAGGCCGCGGCGCTCACCACCTACGCCTGCCTGGCGCTGCTGCCGATCGCGCTCACCCTCGTGTCCGCGCTCGCGCTCGTGACCGGCCGGGGCCGCGCGATCGAGGCGCTGCTCGACACCGTCGCCGTGGTCGCGAGCCCGGCCACGGTGGCCGGGCTGCGCGACCCGCTCACCCAGCTGACCACCATCCCGGCACCCGGCGTCGCCCTCGCGATCGGCCTCGTCCTCACCGTCTGGGCGGTGTCGGGCTGGGCGATGGGCTTCGGCCGGGTGCTGAACGGCTTCTCCGACGTGCCGGAGGGGCGGCCGGAGTGGCGCTTCCGGCTCGCGATGGTCGTCCTCGCCGTGCCGCTGATCGCGGGGCTGCTGGTCTGCGCCGGCCTGCTGCTCGCGACCCCGCAGATCGTCGGCCCCCTCGCCGAGCGCGCGGGCGTGGCCGGTCCCTGGCTCGTGCTCGCGCAGGCGGCGAAGTGGCCCGTGCTCGCGGCGGTGCTCGCGCTCATGCTCGCGGCGCTGCTGCGCTGGGCGCCGAACACCGAGCGGCGGCTGCTCGGCCCCACCATCTGGAGCGCCCTCGTCGTCGTCGGCGGGTGCTTCGCCGCGACCGCGGCCTTCGGGCTCTACCTGACGACGCTCGGGCACTACGACGCCGTCTACGGCTGGCTCGGCTCCGCGCTCGTGCTGCTGATCTGGCTGTTCCTCGTCGACGTCGTGCTCGTCTACGGCGCCGCCCTCGACGTCGAGCTGGTCCGCGTGCGGCAGCTGCGCGACGGCATCCCCGCCGAGCGCGCGGTGAAGGTGCCGCTGCGCGACACGACGCGCGTCGCGGCGGCCGATCGCGCGCTCCGCCGCCTCGAGGCGCAGGGCGCCGTCATCCGAAGGGGCGGCGGCTACCGTGGGGCCATGAGCCGCAAGGAGCCCGACGGCACCCCGTCGATCGACGAGGTGGAGCACGACTTCGCGATGCCGGAGGACGCCGACCTGCGCCCGGTGGACGACGAGGGCCGCGTGGAGCAGGACGGGCCGGTCGAGCGATGAGCCGCGTGCGCGTCGTCGGCTGGACGGTCTCGCTCGGCGCGCTGGTCGCGGGCCTGGTCGTCGCGGCCGCGGGTGCCGCCCGGAACGCGGAGACGCGGCGCAAGGCCGCGGATTCCGCCCGGCTGCTGCGCGACCGGTCCGTCGCCTCCGCCTCGCACCTCCGCGAGCAGGCGAGCGAGAGCGCCCAGCTGCTGCGCGACCAGTGGACGCAGGCCGCGGTCGAGGTGCGCGACCGCTGGTCCGAGACGGCGGAGGACGTCCGCGGCCGCGCCGACGAGTGGCGCGAGCGGTCGACCGAGAACTTCGAGCGGGCGCTCCGGCAGGCCGCCGAGGCCCGCGACGAGTCCCTGGCGGGGTTCCCCGACGACGAGGACGAGGACGACCCGCCCGTGCGGGAGGACGCCCCCGCCGACGAGCCCGCCGCCGCCGAGGAGCCGGCACCCGTCGACGAGCCGGCCACGGCCGAGTCGACCCTCGCGGCCGACCCGGACACCGACGAGTCCGACGAACCCGACGAGGACCCGGCCGCGAAGGCCGGCGCGGGCACCGCGACCGAGCCGGAGCCCGCCACGACGGAGTCCGAGACGCTCACGACGCCGATCGCGGACGCGCTCGGTCCCGAGGCCGTCGAGCGGGCCGAGCAGGCGGCCGAGGGCGAGGACGAGGGCCGCCGCTCCTGAGCGCCGCTCCGTGCGGCGGATGCCCGGGCGGCGCTCGGTAGGTTCGCCTGCATGCCCGACAGCACCTCGGTCGACGGCCCGCTGCGCAGCTGGATCGGAGGCCAGCGCTGGTTCGCCTCCACCGGCACGCCCGACCTCGTCGAGGCGGGCGAGTTCCCGATCGCCTCGGACGGGTCGGGGCGCACGCTGCTGCTGCGCGAGCGCTCGGGCGACGCGCTCTACCAGGTGCCGGTCGTGCTGCGGGACGCCGACGGCCAGCCCGGCGTGATCGGCGCCGTCGATGGCGGCGAGCTGATCGACGGCCCCCGAGACGCCTCGTACGTCCGGGCCCTGCTCGAGCTGGTGCTCGGCGGCGGCCAGGTCGAGGGCGACGGCACGACCGTCCGCGGCGTCCCGCTCGGCTGGGAAGGACCCGCGCCGACGCTGGTCGCCTCCCGGGTGCTGTCCGGCGAGCAGTCGAACACGTCGATCATCGTGGAGGCGACGCGCGACGACGGCGAGATCGCCCGCGTGATGCTCAAGGTCTTCCGCGCCCTGCACGACGGCGAGAACCCCGACGTCGTGCTGCAGTCGGCCATCGCGGCGGCGGGGTCGGACCGCGTCCCCGCCACCTGGGGTGCGCTCGTCGGCACGTGGCCGGACGCCTCGGTGGAGGGCGGCCTCGCCTCCGGGCACCTCGCGGTCGCGCAGGAGTACCTGCCCGGCACGGAGGACGCCTGGCGCGTGGCGCTCGTCGCGGCGCGCGCCGGCGAGGACTTCACGGGCCCCGCCCGCGACCTGGGCGCGGCGACCGCCGAGGTGCACCGCGTGCTCGCGCAGGCCTTCCCGACCCGCGACGCGGACGAGGCCGGGCGCGAGGCCCTGCTCGCGAGCATGCGCGGACGCGCGAAGCGGGCGATCGGCCTCGTCCCCGGCCTCGCGGGCCGCGCGGAGGAGATCGAGGAGGCGCTCGTCAGCGGCACGCGCAACGAGTGGCCGGCGCTGCAGCGCGTGCACGGCGACTACCACCTGGGGCAGGTGCTGCTCGTGCCCGACCGCGGGTGGGTGCTGCTCGACTTCGAGGGCGAGCCGCTGCGCCCGATGGCCGAGCGCAGCGAGCCCGACGCGGCGCTCCGCGACGTCGCGGGCATGCTGCGCAGCTTCGACTACGTCGCCGGCACGATCGCCCTCGAGGGCGGCGACGCCGCAGCCGCGAACGCCTGGACCGCGTCGGTCCGCGCCGCGTTCCTCGAGGGGTACGAGCGCGAGCTCGGCCGCTCCCTCGACCCCTACGCGGCGCTGCTGACCGCGCTGGAGCTGGACAAGGCCCTGTACGAGTGCGAGTACGAGGTGCGCAACCGGCCCCTCTGGCTCCCGATCCCGGAGGACGCGGTGCACCGCATGCTCGAGGCCCGCGCATGAGCGGCGCACCCGTCGCCGACCGGCGACCGTCGGACCGCACCCACCACGGCGACGTCGTCGTCGACGCCTACGAGTGGCTGCGCGACCGGGAGGACCCGGCCGTGATCGAGCACCTCGAGGCGGAGAACGTCTGGACGGACGAGCGGGTCGCCGGCCTCGCGACGCTGCGCGAGCGCCTGTTCGGCGAGATCCGCTCCCGCACGAAGGAGACCGACCTCTCGGTCCCGACCCGTGAGGGCGACTGGTGGTACTACAGCCGCACCCAGGAGGGCAAGCAGTACGCAAGGCACTGCCGGGCGCCGATCGCGGGCCCGGACGACTGGACGCCACCGGTGCTCGACGCCGACGTGCCGGGCGAGCAGGTGCTGCTCGACGACGACGCGGAGGCGGCGGGCCACGACTTCTACTCGCTCGGCAGCTTCGACGTCTCCCCCGACGGCGGCCTGCTGCTCTGGGCGGTCGACACGGCCGGCGACGAGCGCTACGTGCTGCACGTGAAGGACCTGACGACGGGCGACGCGCTGCCCGCCGTCATCGAGGGCACGATGCCGGGCGCCATGTTCGACGCGGACGGCGCCGCGATCTACTACACGACCTGCGACGAGGCCTGGCGCCCGGACACCGTCTGGCGGCACCGGCTCGGGGACACGGGTGAGGACGAGCAGGTCTTCACCGAGCCGGACGACCGGTTCTGGGTCGGCACCGGCATGACCCGCAGCCGCCGCTTCGTCGAGATCGGGGTGGGCAGCAAGATCACGAGCGAGGTGCGCCTGCTCGACCTCGAGCACCCCGAGCTCGGGTTCCGGGTGGTCTGGCCGCGGCGCGACGGCGTCGAGTACTCCGTCGACCACGCGGTGCTGGACGGCGAGGACCGCCTGCTGATCCTGCACAACGACGGCCACGAGGACTTCGAGCTCGTCTCCGTGGACCCCGCGGACCCCGAGGGCGAGCGGCGCGTGCTGCTGCCCGGCGCGGTCGGCGTGCGGCTCGAGGACGTCGACGCGTTCGCGGGCTTCGTCGCCGTCTCCTACCGGCAGGGCGGGCTCGCGCGGGTCGGGCTCCTCGGCGACGGCGGGCTCGAGGAGGTCGCCTTCGACGAGCCCCTCTTCACCGCCGGCACCGGCTCGAACCCGGAGTGGCAGCAGCCGACGCTGCGCATCGGCTTCGCCTCCCTGCTCACCCCGTCGACCGTGCTCGACCTCGACGTCACGACCGGCGAGCGCCGGGTGCTGAAGCAGCAGCCGGTGCTCGGGGGCTACGACTCGTCCCGCTACCGCGAGCGCCGCGAGTGGGCGACGGCGGACGACGGCACCCGGGTGCCGATCTCGCTGGTGGGCCGCGCGGACGTGCTGGACGGCGGGCTGCCCGCTCCCCTGCTGCTCTACGGGTACGGCTCGTACGAGGCGTCGATCGACCCGTCGTTCTCGATCGCGCGGCTGTCGCTGCTCGACCGCGGTGCGGTCTTCGCGATCGCGCACGTGCGCGGCGGCGGCGAGATGGGCCGCCACTGGTACGAGCAGGGCAAGACCCTGACGAAGCGGAACACCTTCACCGACTTCGTCGCCTGCGCCCGCCACCTCGTCTCGACCGGGTGGACCGCGCCGGATCGGATGGTCGCGGAGGGCGCGAGCGCCGGCGGCCTGCTGATGGGCGCGGTCGCGAACCTCGCGCCGGAGCTGTTCACGGGCATCCACGCCGGCGTGCCGTTCGTCGACCCGCTCACCTCGATCCTCGACCCGTCGCTGCCGCTGACGGTGATCGAGTGGGACGAGTGGGGCGACCCCCTGCACGACCCCGAGGTCTACGCGTACATGAAGTCCTACGCCCCGGTCGAGAACGTGGGCGAGCACCCCTACCCGCGGATCCTCGCGACCACGTCGCTGAACGACACCCGCGTGCTCTACGTGGAGCCGGCGAAGTGGGTCGCGCGGCTGCGCGAGGTCGGGGCGGACGTGCTGCTGCGCACCGAGATGAGCGCCGGCCACGGCGGCGTCAGCGGCCGCTACGCGGCGTGGAAGGAGCGCGCGTTCGAGCTGGCGTGGATCCTCGACGTCCTCGGCCTCGCGGACGTCGACCCCACCTGAGGGCGACCCGCTCCACCCGGACGGGCACGCGTGCCCGTCGGCCGCACCCTGCGGTCCCTAGGTGCAGTTGCGGCGGCACGTGCCGCCGCAACTGCACCTGAAGGCCGCAGCACGCCGGTAGCGGCTGCGGTGCGCCGTCAGGCGACGCGGACCACGCGCCGCAGCACCGCCTGCTGGCCGAGCGTCCACGTCGCGGAGCACGCCCAGTAGGCCGTGACCCCGATCGGGAGGAGGAGCCCGGAGGCGGCGGTCAGGAGCGGCAGCAGGAGCAGCAGGCGACCGCCGGGAGCCGTCGTGCCGACGACGGCGAGGTGCTGGGTCAGCACCTGCGCGAGCGCGGTCGCCGCGAGCAGCGCCCCGCCGACGACCGCCGCGGGCGCACCGCCCGTCAACGCGGTCGCGGCGAGCGGCGCGCCGAACGCGACGGCCACCGCGAAGGAGCCGAGCGCGGCGGTGCCCGCGGCGTGCGAGGCGTGCTCGAGCGCCTGGACGAGGGCGAGGAAGAGCGGCACCTGGACGAGCAGCGGCAGCATCGACGCGAGCGGCCGCACGCCGTGGCGGCGGTGCAGCGCGGCCAGCTCCTCCGCGTGGCGCCGTCGGTCCGCAGGACCGGTCCGCCCGCGGTACCGCTGCCGGAGGCGCTCCGCCTCCGGGGCGAGCGCGCGCATGCGGAGGGCCGAGCGGTGCTGGTGCACGGCGAGCGGCAGCAGCGCGGTCCGCACGCCGACGACGAGCAGCGCGACGGAGAGCAGCCAGACGGCGCCATCGGCGGGGTCGAGTCCGGCGGCGACGAGGAGGTGGTGGAGGAGGGTGAGCGCCGACTCGACGAGGGCGCGGACGGGGGCGATGAGATCGGGCAGGGACATGGATGGCGTGCTTCCGGGTCGCGGACGTGACGACCCGCGGACGACGGGTCGGGGGAACGACCCGGGGCGACCGGGTCGACGGCGTGCGGGACCGCGGGCGCGGTCCGGTCAGCGCGTCGGTGCGGGTGCCCTGGTCCTCACGTGGCCCGGCGCTGCGGGGTCGGTCGCGCGCAGCAGCACGCGCAGCCGCGCGAAGCCGTCGGCGGGCGCCGCCACCTGCGCGGCGACCGGCACGCGCACGACGTGCAGCAGCACGGCCGCGCTCAGCAGCACGACCACGACCGCCCCGGCGAGCAGCATCTCGACCGCGGTCCCGTCCGCGCCGACCAGCGGCAGCGTGCGCGCGAGCACCTCCAGGACCACGGCCCCACCTTAGGCCCGGGCCCCAGGCTCGCGCCCGGACGCCGTAGGTGCGGTGCTCAGGTGCAGTTGCGGCGGCACGTGCCGCCGCAACTGCACCTGAGGGCCGCACCGGCGGCGGACAGCGAGCAGACGATCGCCTTCGTCCGCTCGTCGTTCACGAAGCTGTCCACCGCGCGCTCACGGGCGGCAGCGGTCTGGTCGCCGCGGATCGAGACGTTGCGGATGTCTCGGCAGGCGAGCGCCGGCCACGGCAGCGTCAGCGGCCGCTGCGCCGCCTGGCAGGAGCGCGCGTTCGAGCTCGCGTGGATCCGGGAGGCCCTCGGCCTCGCCGACGCCGAGCCCCGCTGACCCGGGCCCCGGAGTCTCGCAGCCGCCGCGGCGGTGCTGTCCAGGGTCGGCGCGCACGGTGGTCTCGTGCGTATCGAACGGTGCGCACGAACTGGAGGAATCATGCGCGCACTCGTGTACCACGGCCCGAAGAACGTCTCCGTCGACGAGGTGCCGGACGCGCGGATCGAGCGCCCGACCGACGCCCTGGTCCGCATCACGACGGCGAACATCTGCGGCAGCGACCTGCACATGTACGAGGGACGCACCGACGTCGAGACCGGCAAGGTGCTCGGCCACGAGAACATGGGCGAGGTCGTCGAGGTCGGCGACGCGGTCGACAGGGTGAAGGTCGGCGACATGGTCGTGCTGCCGTTCAACATCGCCTGCGGGTTCTGCAGGAACTGCGACGCCGGGCTGACCGGCTTCTGCCTGACCGTGAACCCGGGCAGCGCGGGCGGGGCCTACGGCTACGCCGACATGGGCCCGTACTCAGGCGGCCAGGCCGAGCTGCTGCGCGTGCCCTACGCCGACTTCAACGCCCTCGTCCTGCCGGACGACGCGCGGGAGAAGCAGAAGGACTACACGATGCTCTCCGACATCCTGCCGACCGGGTACCACGGCACCGAGCTGGCGCAGGTGCGGACGGGCGACTCCGTCGTGATCTACGGCGCCGGTCCGGTCGGCCTGATGGCGGCGATGTCGGCCCAGGTCCGCGGCGCGGCCGAGGTGTACGTGATCGACCACCAGCCCGACCGGCTGCGCCTCGCGGAGGCGGTCGGCGCGACGCCGATCGACGACAGCGACGGCAGCGGCGTGCAGCAGGTGCTCGACGCGACCGGGGGCCAGGGCGCCGACAAGGGCGTGGAGGCGGTCGGCTACCAGGCGCACGACCACGAGGGCCACGAGCAGCCCGGGGTCACGATCAACAACCTCATCCAGGCCGTGCGCCCGACCGGCCGCATCGGCGTCATCGGGGTCTTCGTGCCGCAGGACCCGAACGCGTCAGACGACCTCGCGAAGCAGGGCGAGTTCGCGATGGACTTCGGCACGTTCTTCTTCAAGGGCCAGTCCATGGGCACCGGGCAGGCGAACGTCAAGGAGTACAACCGGGGCCTGCGGAACCTGATCCACCGGGACCGCATCAACCCCGGGATCATCGTCAGCCAGGAGCTGAGCCTCGACGAGGCCGCCGAGGGCTACAAGAACTTCGACGACCGCAAGGACGGCTGGACGAAGGTGCTCCTCCACCCCTGACCCGGGCAGCGCTCAGGCGCGGTCTGCGGCGGACGTGCCGCCGCGGACTGCACCTGCGGGCCGCAGGCGCCGGGCTCAGAGCTTGAGCGCGTCCCGCAGCAGGGAGATCAGGGCGTCGAGCTGCACGCTCGTCTCGCCGGTGACCTCGGTGTCGTCGCCGTCCAGCGCGCGTGCCGCGAGGCTCGCCTTGCTGTCGACCAGCTCGGCGATCCGGGCGTCGATCGTGTGCGCGGCGATGATCCGCCAGGCCGTCACCGGCTCCGACTGCCCGATGCGGTGGGTGCGGTCGATCGCCTGCTGCTGCTCCGCGGCCGTCCAGGACAGCTCGGCGAGCACGACGTTCGAGGCGACCTGCAGGTTGATCCCGACGCCGGCCGCGGACAGCGAGCAGACGATCGCCTTCGTCCGCTTGTCGTTCACGAAGCTGTCCACCGCGCGCTCGCGGGCCGCGGCGGTCTGGTCGCCGCGGATCGAGACGTTGCGGATGTCGCGGCGGGCGAAGGTCGCCTCCGCCTGGTCCATCACGTCGATGTGCTTCGCGAAGAGCACGACCTTGCCGGTGGAGCGCGCCAGCTGCGTCGCGTAGTCCGCCGCGAGCGCCGCCTTCGCCGACCCGATCTTGCGGATCATCGTGAAGATGTTCTCGCCGGTGGTCGCGCCGCGCGACTCCTCCAGCTCCTGCTCCGCGACGAGCCGCACGATCTGCAGCTTCTGCTCGAGCGTCTCCGGCTTCCGACCGCCCGCGATGGAGCGGTAGCGCTGCACGAGCCGCTGCTGCAGCTCGCGCTCGGCCTGGCGGATGGAGCGGCCCGCCTCGTCGTCCAGCTCGACCGGCAGGTCGACCACGCGCTTCGCCGGCAGGTCGGCGGCGACGTCGACCTTGCGGCGGCGCACGACGCCCATGTCGATGACGGCGCGGCGCGCGGCGGAGGAGAAGCCCGCGTCGTTCGGGGCGAGCCCCGTCTCCTCGAGCCGCGCCATCAGCTCGGGCAGCGGCTTCGTCTCGTCGATCCAGCCGAGGAACTGCCAGATCGCCTTGAAGTCCTCGGTGCTGTTGATCACCGGGGTGCCGGTCAGCGCCATGAGCAGCGGGTCGCTGCGGCGCTCCCGCAGCGCCTGCGCCAGCGAGAGCACCAGCTTGGAGCGCTGCGCCGAGTGGTTCTTGATGAAGTGGGCCTCGTCGACGACCATGCCCTTGAAGCCGAGCGTCTTCAGCCACCCGGAGTGCCGGTCGAGCACCTCGTAGTTGACGACCACGACGTCGGCGAACGCGTCGAGGTCGGCCCCGTCGCCGTTGATCACGGTCGCCGTGCGACCGGGGATCCAGCGCTGCACCTCGCGCGCCCAGTTCATCTTCACGACGTTCGGGACCACCGCGAGCAGCGGGAAGGCGTCGGCGACCGAGGCCGCGATCAGGCTCTGCGCGGTCTTGCCGAGGCCCGGCTCGTCGGCGAGCAGGAACGTGCGGTGCCCGCGGGCGACCGACTCGACGAACTCCGCCTGGTGCCGCATCAGCGCCGTGCCGGCCGGTGCCCAGCGCGGCTTCGCCGGCGGCTCGGGCAGCTCCATCGAGGTGACGGAGCCGCCGGCCTCGAACGCCTTGAACAGCGGGCCGAGCAGCTCCCAGTTCGCGAGCCGCCGCGTGAGGTGCGGGGTGCGGCCGAGGGCGAAGTCGGGGGCGAGGAACGGGTTCGCGAGCTGCCGCGAGCGCACCGACCTCGGCGTCACCTGGCGCTCCGCGAACGGGTCCGCGACGCTCGGCGCGGGCGCGACGACCTCCTCCGGCACGTCGTAGCCGGCCTCCTCGAGCATCCGGCGCTTGAGCGCCCGGGCGGCGTCGGAGGGGCTGCTCGACGTCTCGAGCAGCGCGATGAGCGAGGTGTCGCGCGCGGCGGTCTTGGCGAGGATCGTCGCGACGCCGTCGAGGCGCTTCAGCGTCTCGGCGCGGACGTCCTCCGCCATCTCCGGGTCGTTCTTCGCGCGGGCGCGCTCCTCGCGCACGAGCAGCGCGATCACCTGGAACTTCGTGCGCCCCGACGGGCCGACCGTCCCGCGGCCGGCGGCGGTCTCGACCTCGCGCACCGCGCGGGCGAGGACCGGGATCAGCCCGGTGTTGTCGAAGGCGCCCTTGCGGGACGCGCGGGTGCGGGTGGGGGTCGCCGTGGATCGGGCCAAATCTGGTCTCCAGAACCGGGTCACGTCCGCCGGAGCCGGTGGGGATCACCGGGCGGAGCTGGGGTGTGACTGATGCCGCGCGGTCAGGCCGGATTCGGACGTGCATCGTCCGGGGCGGCTGCTGAGGATGCGCTGCGGCGTGTCCCAGTGTACGTCAGATCGGCGAGCCGTCCCGCGGCACGCCGGACGCGGGGCGCAGGCGGCCGCGGGCGGCGCCCTCCACGACCTCGCCCTGCGGGGAGAAGCGGCTGCCGCACACCGGGCAGTCCCAGCCCAGCTCGACGTCGTTCCAGGCCACCCGGCCCCCGCAGCGGCTGCAGGACGCGGTCACGCTCGACACCACCCCGTCGATCAGGCTCGTCGCGACGGCGCCCTCGTCGGTCCGGTGCACCAGCCCCTGGCCGTCGGCGAGCAGCGCGAGGTCGGCGGGGGCGATGCGCCGCAGCGACCCCACCCGGGTCGCGGCGGCGCGCAGGTCGGCGCGGGCGCCGATCACCATGCTCGGCGGCCGGGTGACCCGGCGGCCGATCGTCGTCGCCCAGCGCGGCCTCGGCCGGCCGAGCAGGTCCCCCGCGATCCGGATGCCCGCCGCCGCGCCCTGCGTGAGGCCCCAGCCGTCGTACCCGGTCGCGAAGGTGACGGAGCCGAGCCCGCGGGGCAGCGCGCCGACGAAGGCGATCGGGTTGAAGGGCCGGTAGTCCTGCCCGCTCCAGGAGCCGACCCGCTCGAACCCCGGGACGAGGCCGCGCACCTGCGCCTCGAGCGCGGCGAGGTGCCGGGACTCGGGCCCGTCGGTGCCCACAGGGTGGGCGGCGCCGATCCCGACCAGCCGGCCGTCCGCGCCTGTGGCGACCGTCGTGCTGACGGCGCCGGGCCCGAGGGCGGTGGTCATCGGCAGCGAGGCGTCCGGCGTGGTGCCGACCACCGCCATGATCCGGAAGGGCTGCGTCTTCAGCGCGTACAGGCCCCGGTCGAGCACCGGCGTGCCGGTCGCGAGCACGAGCCGTGCAGCGCTCCGCTCCCCCGCGCCGGTCTCGACGCGGACGTGCCCGCGGCGGACGTCGACGTCGATCACGCGCTCCCGCTCGACGATCTCCGCGCCGGCGTTCCGCGCGGCGACCGCCAGCGCGGTGAGCAGGCGCCCGGGATCGACGAGGACCTGGTCCGGCAGCCGCAGCGCGCCGTGGTGCGCGAAGGGCAGGTCCAGCCGCTGCCGCTTCTCGAGCCGCAGCCCGGCGCGGTGGGCGGCGAGGTGCTCGTCGTCGATCAGTCGGGCGCCGCCCGGGCGCAGCGCGACGAGCACGGCGTCCCGGCGCTCGTGGGGCGTCCCGGACTCCGCGAGCAGCTCGGCGATCAGGTCGAACCCGGCCGCGTTCATCGCCCGATAGGCCGCGGCGTTGCGCCTCGCCGTCTCCCCGGCGAGCCGCCGGTAGGCGGAGCCGTGCAGCTGGCTGACGATGCCCGCGGACCGCCCGGAGGAGCCGCCGCCGACCGGCTCCGCCGTCACGACGGCGACGCGGCGGGCGCCGCGGGCGAGCAGCAGCGCCGTCGTCAGCCCGGTCACGCCGGCGCCGACGACCAGCTCGTCGTACTCGTCCCCCGCCACGCGGGAACGCTAGTGCCCGAGCCTGTGCCCGGACCGCGGTCTTCGAGGAGGCGCCGATGCGTCGACGGCGCCTCCGGTTCGGCCCGGCGCCGCGCGGCCTCCTAGGCTCTCGGGGTGCCGAATCCGCTCGTCCTCTCCCCCGAGGTCGCCGACGCGCTCGCGTCGCACCGACCCGTCGTCGCGCTCGAGTCCACGATCATCAGCCACGGCCTGCCGCGCCCCCGCAACCTCGAGGCGGCGCAGGACTTCGAGACGGTGCTGAGGGACGCGGGCGTCGTCCCGGCCACGATCGCGGTGCTCGACGGGGTCCCCCACGTCGGGCTCGACGAGGCCGGGCTCGACCGCATCGCGAACGAGGACCTCGCGAAGGCGAGCATCCGGGACCTGCCGATCCTCGCGGCGCGGGGTGCGAGCGCCGCCACGACCGTTGCCGCGACGACCCACCTCGCCGCGCTGGCCGGGGTGCGGGTGTTCGCCACCGGCGGGCTCGGCGGCGTGCACCGCGGCGCCTCCACGACGTTCGACGAGTCCGCGGACCTCGCCGCGCTCGCGGAGCACCCGGTCGCGGTCGTCACCGCGGGCGTGAAGAGCGTGCTCGACATCGCCGCCACCCTCGAGCGCCTCGAGACGCTGTCGGTGCCCGTCGTCGGGTTCGGCACCGACGTGTTCCCGAGCTTCTGGCTGTCGGGCTCGGAGTTCTCGCTCGACTGGCGGGTCGACGGCCCCGAGGACGTCGCCCGCATCCTCGTGGCGCAGGACGCGGCGCCGGACGACCGCCGCCCCCGCCCCGGGCTGGTCGTCGCGAACCCGATCCCCGAGGACGAGCAGTGGGACCCGGCCGAGCACGACCGGGTCCTGGCGAGCGCCTTCGCCGCGGCGGACGCCGCGAAGGTGCGCGGCAAGGCGGTCACGCCGTTCCTGCTGCAGTACATCGTGCAGGCGTCGGAGGGCGTCTCGCTCGAGGTGAACCTCGCGCTCGCGAGGAACAACGTGCGGGTGGCCGGCCGGATCGCCGCCGCCTACGCCGACCTGACGCGGTGACCCCGCGCGTCCTCGTCGTCGGGGACGTGATCGACGACGTGCTCGTGCGGCCGGAGGGCCCCGTCCGCGACGACACGGACACGCCGAGCCGCATCGAGCGGGTGCCCGGCGGCTCGGCC
This sequence comes from Amnibacterium endophyticum, assembly GCF_042680685.1. NCBI lineage: Bacteria > Bacillati > Actinomycetota > Actinomycetes > Micrococcales > Microbacteriaceae > Amnibacterium > Amnibacterium endophyticum. Next base: position 35,519 of record NZ_JBHUEA010000024.1, read on the forward strand.
GCGAACACCGCGTGCTGGCTCGCGGTGACCGGCGCGGCCGCGACGCTCGTGGCGACGGTCGGCGCGGGCGACGCCGCGCGCTGCGGCGCGGACCTCGCCCGGCACGGCGTCGTGCCGCGCCTCGGCGAGTCGGCGGCGCTGCCGACCGGCACGATCGTCGTGCTCTCGCAGGGCGAGCGCCGCACCATGCTCACGGACCGCGGAGCGAACCGGGCGACGGCGCCCGAGGCCGTCACCGACGCGCTGCTGTCGGCGCACGACCACCTGCACCTGACGGCGCACGGCTTCGCGGACGAGGACCGGGACGAGCGCCTGAGCGGCCTGCGGGACCGCGCCGCCGCCGGGGGTGCGCGACGCTCGGTGGCGCCCGGCTCCGCAGGGCTCCTCGCGGAGTACGGCCCGGCCCGCTTCCGCCGCGTCGTCGCCGGCGTCGAGGTGCTCGTCGCGAGCGAGGCGGAGGCGGCGCTGCTGACGGGCGAGCCGGACGCGGCGCGGGCCGCGCGGGCGCTCGCCGAGGACCACGCCCTCGTCGCCGTCACCCTCGGCGGGAAGGGCGCGCTCGTCCGCACCGACGGGCAGGCGCGCTTCGTGCCCGCCGTCCCGGCCGTGCTCGCGGACCCGACGGGCGCCGGCGACGCGTGGGTCGCCGGCCTGCTCGCGGGCCTGGCGGACGGCGCGTCCCCGTGGGAGGCCGCCGGCGCCGCGGCTCGCCTCGCCGCCCGGGCCGTCGAGCAGGTCGGCGCCCGCCCCCGCTGAGCGATCGCGGCACCCGCGAGTCCGATCCGCGCCACGCGCGGCCCCCTCAGCGCACTGATAGGTCACCTGACGGACGATGCCTGTTCATCTCCCCGCCACTACTGGGGACTCCCCGCGTCACCGCCCTTGAGTACGGTCCCGTTCACCGCGACGAAAGCGAGAGCGTCAGATGTCCAGCCGAGGAGCCGAGGGCTCCGATGCCGTCCGGGTCGCCGAGCACGCGCGGCCCGACCACTTCCTGCTGCACCTCAGCGACACGCACCTGCTCGTCCCCGGCGGACGGCTGTACGACGCGATCGCGCCGGAGCGCAGCCTCCAGCGCATCTTCGCGGACCTCGAGGCCGCCGGCACGCGGCCCGAGGCGATCGTCTTCTCCGGCGACCTCGCGGACCGCGGCGACGAGGAGGCGTACCGGCTGCTGCGCGACATCGTGGAGCCCGCCGCCGAGCGCCTCGGCGCCCAGGTCATCTGGTGCATGGGCAACCACGACGACCGGGCGACCTTCCGCCGGGTCCTCTTCGGGCAGCACGGCAGCAGCCGGCCGGTGGACCGCGTCTACGACGTGAACGGCCTGCGCGTCATCACGATCGACACGTCCGTGCCGGGCGAGCACTGGGGCTCGCTGTCCGGCGCCCAGCTCGACTGGCTGGCGGAGGAGCTGGCGAGCCCGGCCCCGCACGGCACGATCCTCGCGATGCACCACCCGCCGCTGCCCTGCGTGCAGGACCTCGCGGTGCTCGTGGAGCTGCGGGAGCAGCACCAGCTGGCGGAGGTCGTGGAGGGCAGCGACGTGCGCGCGATCCTCGCCGGCCACGTCCACTTCTCGACCAGCGGCATGTTCGCCGGCGTACCCGTGTCGGTCGCGTCGGCCACCTGCTACACGCAGGACCTGACCGGCGAGGCCCGCAGCACGAGGCCGCAGGACGGCAACCAGTCGTACAACCTGGTCCACGTCTACGACCGGACGATCACGCACTCCGTGGTCCCGGTCGCGGCCGGCCGCACGATGTCGTCGACGTCGGCCGCGGAGACCGACGCGGTCCTCGCGGCGCACGGCGTCGTCATCGCGGACCGGGTGAACGCACCCGTGCCGGCGCGCCGCGACCGCGTCGACCACGAGCTCGAGGCGATGACGCGGCCGATCACGCTGCCGTAGTACTTCCGCGCAGAGGCGCCCGCTCCCGGACCGCTCCGCGGCCCGCTCGCGGACGCCTGGGCAGGCTCGTCGCTGCGCTCCTCGCGCCCGCGCTCTTCGACGCCATGAGGCGCCGGTCGGCCTTCGGCCTCCGCACCGCTGGTCGAGGTGCGAGCGCCGGCGAGCCTCGAGACACCCGCGCTCGCGAGCTCTCACCCCGCCTGGGCCGGAGCCGTCGCCTCCTCGGTCCGCTCCCAGGGGCCCGGCAGCGGGAAGTAGCGCTGCAGGAAGTCCGTGACCTTCTTCGTCCGCACGTCCGGCGCGACCTCCGGGAAGCTGCCGTCGTTCAGGCAGAAGAAGTCGACGTCGCGGCGGCGCCCCAGCCGCTTCAGCAGGCCGAGGCCCTTGTGGGTGGTCGTGTCGACGTAGAGCACGGACGACGAGGTGTTCTGCACGCTGCGCCCGGTGAGCAGGGCGTAGTAGTGGTACAGGCTGTTCGTGACGGAGATGTTGTCCTTCGCGCGGAACGGGCTCGCCCCGGTCGCGGCGAACTCCTCCGGGAACTCGCGCTCCATCTCCTCGATCACGCTCTTCGTCAGCGGCGTCGCGGCGTGCTCCAGGTGCCGGGTGATGACGCGGTCGAAGCGCTCCCGCAGCAGCCGGCGGTTCACCCGCGCCGCGTTCTCGAACCCGCTGCGCGCGGGGTCGTTGTCGCCGATGCCGATGCGGGTGTCCGCCTCGATGAAGCGGCTCACGCCGCCCGGGCTGAAGAACACCTCGGGGCGCAGCGGACGGCCGATGAACATGTCGTCGTTCGAGTAGATGAAGTGCTCGCTGAGGCCGGGGATCCGGTGCAGCTGGCTCTCCACCGCCTGCGAGTTGTGCGTCGGCAGCCAGGCGGGGTCCGGGAAGAACTCCTCGCTGCGCACGATCCGCACCTTCGGGTGGTCGGCCAGCCAGGCGGGCGCCTTCGAGTCGGTAGCGATCCAGATCGTCCGCACCCACGGCAGGTAGGTGTGCACGGACCGCAGCGCGTACCGCAGCTCGTCGATCTGCCGGTACCGGGCCTCCGCGTCGTCGCCCTCGCCGACGACGTAGGAGGCCATGCGGCGGGCGCGGGCGCGCTGCCACTCCTTGTCGGTGCCGTCGACCCAGCTGAACACCATGTCGATCGGGAAGGTGACGTCGGACACGAGGTCCGTGAACATGTCGCGGATCGTCGGCCAGGTGCGGCCGTAGCGCTCGGTCTCGGCGGGGTGCACGTCGGCGAGCGCGAAGCGGCGGCGGGTCAGCGCGTTCGGCGCCGGCACCCGCACCTCCGTGCCCTGGCGCACCCAGAACTCGAAGCGCACGCCCGTCGCCGGGTCGTCGTGGAGGACCCCGGCCGCGTCGACGCGGGGCCGGTGCACCGACAGCAGGCGATCCGTTCGCGTCGGGGCGACGTCGCCGTCGGCGATGAGGACCCGCTCGCCCCGGGGGCTGAGGTCGCGGCGCAGCGCCGTCGCGACGAACGGCTCGTCGGCGCAGGCGGAGACGAGCGCCCGGGTCGCGGCGAGGCGGTCGGACTCGTCGACGACGAGGATCGGCCGGTGCAGGTCGTCGCGGGCGAGCAGGATCTGCACGTCCGCCGCCTCGAGCGCCTCCGCGAGGAAGCGCAGGTCGTTGGTCCGCGCCTCGGCCGGCGTCTCGCCGCGGCCGGCGAGCGCGAGCACCCCGCCGCTCTCGACGACGTCCGCGCGGGACCGGATGCGGCTCGCCGGACTCTGCAGGGGACGGAGCTTGGAGCGCGCAGGCACGGCGGGTCCCCCTCGGAGAGTCGGTGCGGTGGGTTCGGGTGCTTCCTCCCGCCGCGCACGGCGGCGTCGGTGCGAGGGACGGGTGGTCCGCCGAGGGAGGATCGTAGCGGGCGGGCGGCTCGGGACCCGGCGGGGGCCGCCGCGACCCGCCGCGCGTAGGCTCCTGCCCCGTGCCCGACGAGCCCGTGACCGCAGCCGCCATCGCCCGCCTGATCGACCACGCGATCCTGAAGCCCGAGCTGACCGACGCCGAGGTCGACGCGGACCTCGACCTCGCCGCCCGGTGGGAGGTGTTCAGCGTCTGCGTGCGCCCCTCGGACGTGCCGCGGGCCGTCGCCCGCCTCGCCGGCACCCCGGTCGCGGTCGGCACCGTGATCGGCTTCCCGCACGGCACCACCTCGACGGCCGCGAAGGTCGCGGAGTCGCGCCAGGCGATCGCGGACGGCGCGAGCGAGCTCGACATGGTGCTGCACATCGGCCGCCTCCGCAGCGGCGACGTCCAGGCGGTGGCGGACGACGTGCGCGCGGTCGTCGAGGCCGCCGACGGCCGCGTCGTCAAGGTGATCCTCGAGACCGCCTACCTCGACGACGACCAGGTGACCGCGGGCGCGAAGGCGGCCGAGGCGGGCGGCGCGTCGTTCGTGAAGACCTCCACCGGCTTCGGCGGCGGCGGTGCGACGCTCCACCACCTCGCCCTCATGCGGGACGCGGTCTCGCCCGCGGTGCGGCTGAAGGCGTCGGGCGGCGTGCGCGGGCTGGAGACCCTGCTCGAGATGCGCGCCGCGGGGGTCGACCGCTTCGGCACGAGCGCGACCGAGACGATCCTGACCGACGCGCAGCGCCTCGAGTCCGGCGCCGCGGCCTCCGGCGCGGAGGACGCCTCCTCCTACTGACCCGAAGGTCTCTCGTATCGCGATAGATGCCGCCTCCCACCATCAGAGACGGCATCTATCGCGATACGGAGCGACTCAGTCGCTGAGCGTGCGGACGCGGGCCACGTCGACCGCCATCTGCGCGATCAGCGGCTCGATCCCCGCGTAGGCGATCTGGCCCCGGATGCGGTGCCGGAACTCGATCTCGACGACGTGCCCGTACAGGTCGAGCGTGCGGTCGAGCACGTACGCCTCCACCTGCTTCGGCGGCACGCCCTCGAACGTCGGGTTGCTGCCGACGGAGATGGCGGCCGGGTAGGCGATCGGCGTGGGCAGGCTGCGGTCGATGAGGCGCCCCGCGTAGACGCCGTCCGCCGGGATCATGCCGTCGCTGCGCTCCGCCAGGTTCGCCGTCGGGTAGCCGAGCTCGCGCCCGCGGTGCGCACCGTGCACCACCTCGCCGCGCACCGACGGCGCCCGCCCGAGCAGCGCGGTCGCCTCCTCGATGGCGCCGGCCTGCAGCAGCTCGCGGATCCAGGTCGAGGACACGCGCCGCCGCGCCTCCACCACCTTCGGCAGCACGGTGACGGAGAACCCGTGCCGGGCGCCGAGCGCGTCGAGGAGGCCCACGTCGCCGCGGCCGCCGCGCCCGAAGCGGAAGTCGTCGCCCACGAGCACCCGCCGCATGGCGAGCGGCACGGTCAGCACCTGCTCGACGAACGCCTCGGGCTCGAGGTCCGCGAGCGCCCGGTCGAACTCGAGCACGAGGGTCGCCGCCACGCCGGCCTCGGCGAGCAGGTCGAGCTTCTGGTCGAGCGCGACGAGCGGGTGCGGGCACGACTCGGGACGCAGCAGCTCGAGCGGGTTGCGGTCGAAGGTGACCACCGTGGGCACGAGCGAGTCCCCCGCCAAGGCCTTCAGGTCCGCGATCACCGCGCGGTGGCCGGTGTGCAGGCCGTCGAACTTGCCGATCGTGACCGCGGAGGGGCCGAAGCCGGCCGGCACGTCGGCGGGGCCGTGGAAGACCTGCACCTCAGCCCTCCTCGGCGAAGACCGCGCGCTGGCTGCGCAGGAACAGCAGGCCGAGCACGGGGAGCACGAGCGGCAGCAGCAGGTAGCCGAGCCCGTAGCCCCACCAGACGGTGTAGCGGAAGGGGAACACCTCCGGCAGCACGAGCGAGAGGGTGCCGACCAGCAGCACGCCGATCAGCTCGAAGACGATCGTGGTGAAGGCGAGGCGGAACGCCGTGCGGCCGGAGCGCGCGAGCGCGATCGTCGCGACCAGGTAGACGACGCCGGCGACGAACGACAGCACGATCGCGAGCGGGGCGGCGGCGAAGTCGGTGATCATCTGCACGACGGAGCGCACGAGCGCGGCGAGCGTCATGACGAAGTAGAAGGCGATCAGGACGCGGCCGGGGCCAGCGGTCCTCGGCCGGGCGGGGCGGGTCTCTGTCATCGCGCCGACGATTCTCCCACCCGCTCGCCGGGCGCCCGACGCGCCCGCCCTCGCGCGGTCGCCGCGCCTCGTTGCGCGGTCGCCGCGGCGCCCCGCGGTCGGTCCACCCGCCGCGGCCCGCCACGAGGACCGCGCGAGGGGACAGGGGCTCACCGCCCGGCGAGCGCCTCCCGCCACCGGCCGGGGTCGCCCCACCTGCCCAGGAACCGCGACTCCGTCATCGAGCGGAGGTCGCGTCGCAGCTGGTCGACGAGCCACCCGCGGTCCGACGTCGGCACGTCGCCCCGCACGACTTCCGGCCCGCCCCGACGGACGATGACGAGCTCGGTCAGCGCGAACGACGGCTCGAGCCCCTGCAGCACGACGCCGACGACGGCCAGCACCGCGTTCACCCCGACCCTGCGGGCGCGCCGCGCGCCCCGCACCGGTTCGAGGCGGACCTCGAGCACGTCGGCGGCTAGAGGACCGGGGGCACCCACCCGCGCTCCTGCCAGCGCTTGTACCGCTCGTCCCAGCCGCCCGGCGGGCCCCAGGCGCGCAGGAACTCGGACTCCGACATGCTGCCGAGGTCGCGCTCCACGGCCCGCTTGAGGAAGCGCCGCAGCCCGGGCTTGACCGGGCCGCGCAGCACGACGGCACCGGAGGCGCGGCGGACGACGAGCGCGTCGTCGAGGGGCGGCACGCCGCCCGGCGGCGTGCTCGAGTTCACCGCCATCGCGATCGCCGCGACCGCCCGACGCAGGCGCGCCGGCCCGTCCCCGTGGGACTCGATGCGGAACTCGAGGGTGTCGGCGGCGCTCACGAGCCCTGCACCGTCCAGATGATCTGCATGCGGACGATCATGACCGCCACGGCCAGGCAGCCGATGCCGACGACCACGACCGACCAGCGGGTGCGCTCCGTCAGGGCCCACACGATCGCGGCGGGCGGGATCACCATCGCGCCGACGAGGTAGGCGTAGAACTCGACCGCGTTGCCGGTCGGCGGGTTGCCGACGAACGGCGCGACGATCGCGATGACGAGCTGGGCGACGAGCAGCAGCTCGATCAGCGCGGGGCCGGCGAGCGACAGGTCGGAGGGCTTGCGGCCGGCGAGGCCGAGCACGATCGCGAGCACCCCTGCCGCGGCCGCGACGATCGCGACGACGGCCGTGTAGCCGGCGATCACGACGCCACCTGCGGCAGGTTCATCAGCACCGCGGCGCGGCCCCGCTCGACGCGGGCGAGCCCGACGAGCGCGCCGTCCGGATCGACCGCGGCCGCCACGGCGGCGTCCTCCTGCTCGACCTCGGGCCGCTTGCCCTGCCGCAGCGCCGTCGCGGCCGCGGCTTCCAGCTCGAGCACCGGGAACAGGCGGGCGGCGACCGCGGCGGGGTCGAGCAGGCGCAGCGGCGGCTCCAGCGGGCCCGCCTCCCCCACCTCGAACGGCCCGACGCGCGTGCGCCGCAGCGCCGTCAGGTGGCCCCCGACGCCGAGCGCGCCCCCGAGGTCGCGGGCGAGCGCGCGGATGTAGGTGCCGCTGCTGCAGTCGACGACCACGTCGACCTCCGCGCCCCGCACCGCCACTACGTCGAAGCGCTGCACGGTCACGCGCCGGGCGGGCAGCTCGACCCGCTCCCCCGCGCGCACCAGCTCGTGGGCGCGCCGGCCGTCGACGTGGACGGCGCTGACGGAGGACGGCACCTGGTCCAGCTCGCCGGTCAGGCGCGCGACCTCCTCGGGCAGGCGGGCGAGCACCTCCTCGCCGACCTCCGCCGGCGCGGAGGTCGGCACGCCCTCGGCGTCGTCGGTGGTGGTGCCCCAGCCGAGCCGGATCGTCGCCTCGTACGTCTTGTCGAGGCCGACCAGGTAGGTCAGCAGGCGCGTCGCGCCCTCGACGCCGAGCAGCAGCAGCCCGGTCGCGGCGGGGTCGAGGGTGCCCGCGTGCCCGACGCGGCGGGTGCCGGCCAGCCGGCGCACGCGCGACACGAGGTCGTGCGAGGTCGGGCCGAGGGGCTTGTCGACGAGCAGGATCCCGGGCGCCGGCACGCCCCCATCGTCCCACCCCGCCGACTGTTGACGGACGGTGGGGCGGGCGGCATCCTGAACCGCGTCGAGGCGGGGAGGCCGCGGTGGGCAGGGACCTCTGGGTGAGCATCACGACGACCGACGTGCCGCGGGCGCGGGCCTTCTACGAGGCGCTCGGCTTCGAGGTGGATCCGCGCTTCTCCGACGAGACCGCGGTCTGCGTCGTGCTCGAGGAGCACGTGTTCCTCATGGTCCTGGCCCGCGAGGTGTTCGCGTCGATGACCGACAAACCGGTCGCCGACCCGCGCACGCACGCGCTCGTCGGGCTGAACGTCACCCGGTCGTCGCGCGAGGAGGTCGACGAGACGGTCGCGCGGGGACTCGCCGCGGGCGGCACCGAGCCGGGACCCGCGCAGGAGCACGGGTCGATGTACGTGCGCGACCTCGAGGACCCGGACGGCAACAACCTGGGCTTCCTGTTCATGGGCGAGCCGGAGGAGGCGTCCGCCTAGCAGGCGTCCTCGAACCGGCGGCGCGGGTGCTCCGGGTCCGTGAGGTCGAAGGTCGCGGTGGCGCGCTTGCGGGCGTCGACGCGCACGAAGGCGTCGTCGACGAGCCCGCTCCAGCCGACGAGCTCGGGCGAGTCCTCCGCGTACCGCGTCCGCAGCCCCTCCCGGCGCCACGCCTCCGCGCGGGGGATCTGCAGCCAGGCGCTGCGGTGCCAGAGCGCGGGCAGCTCGCCGAGGTGCAGGAACGGGCCCGACACCACGAGCACCGCGCGCTCCCCCGGCGAGAAGGTCGTCTCGGACTCGGCGTCGCCGGAGGGGATCTCCAGGTCGTCGCCGCGGCGGTAGGGCTTCAGCACGCGCTCGCGGAACGCGGCCACGTCGTAGAGGCGCTCCGGGTCCGCGGGGAGGCCGTCGGCAGCCAGGAAGTCGCCGAGGCGCACCGCGGCGGCGGCGGTGCCGGCGTCGACGAACGCCCCGGCGAGGTCGCGGGCGAACGCCTCGCGCCCGCTGGCCTCCCCGTGCTCCCCGGGCCAGGGCGTCTCCACGCCGTCGATCCCGAGGACCAGGCGGCCCTGCGGGAACACCTCGAGCACCTCCCGGGCGTACTCCGCGACGGTCGAGGAGCGGTCCGGCTGCCAGCGCATGCCCGCGACGCTATCCGCCTACGCTCGGGCCCGTGCTGCGGATGCGTGCCGGGCGGGAGGCCGACGAGGCCGAGCTCCGCCGCTTCGTGCCGGACCTCGGCGACTGGGCGACGGCCGTCTCGGCGCTGGGGCCGCTCGTCGCGCTCACCGACGAGCGGGTCGTCGGCGTCGCCGTGCGCTGGCCGCACCCGGACCACGTGCGGCTCGAGCGGCTGGCGGTCGCGCCGGACGCGCGCCGTGGGGGCGTCGGCGCCCGGCTGCTCGACGCGGTCGAGCGCGAGGCGATCGAGGCGGGCGTGAACGCCGTCCGAGCGGCGGCGACCGGCGGCCACGTCCCGCTCCTGCTCGGCCACGGGTACACGCATGCCGCGGACGGCATGCTCGAGAGGCGCCTGTGACTCTCGACGCCGCCGCGGTGACCGGCTGGTTCCGGGAGCACGCCCGCGACCTGCCCTGGCGGCGGCCGGGGTTCAGCGCGTGGGGCACGCTGATCAGCGAGCTGATGCTGCAGCAGACGCAGGTCGCGCGCGTGGTGCCCGTCGTCGAGGAGTGGCTGCGCCGCTGGCCGACGCCCGCCGACCTCGCGGCCGCGTCGCAGGCCGACGTGCTGCGCGCGTGGGGCCGGCTCGGCTACCCGCGGCGCGCGCTCGCGCTGCACGCGTGCGCCGCCGCGATCGCGGAGCGGCACGGCAACCGGGTGCCGGAGGACGTCGACGAGCTGCTTGCGCTGCCGGGCGTGGGCGACTACACGGCCCGCGCGGTCGCCGTCTTCGCGCACGGCGGACGGCACCCCGTGGTGGACACGAACGTCCGGCGGGTCCTCGCGAGAGCCGTGGACGGGGTCGCGCAGCCGGCGGCGCCGAGCGCCCGGCGGGACCTGCCCGCGATGTCGGCGCTGCTGCCGGAGGATCTCGAGGAGCAGCGCCTGTTCAACGCCGGGATGATGGAGATCGGCGCCGTGCTCTGCACCGCGCGCGCGCCCCGCTGCGACGAGTGTCCGCTGCGCCGCTCCTGCGCGTGGAGGGCCGCCGGCTCACCCGCCCACGACGGCCCGCCGGTGCGGCGGCAGCCGCGTTTCGAGGGCTCGGACCGGCAGCGCCGCGGTCGCGTGATGGCCGAGCTCCGCGCCTCCGACGTGCCCCTGACCGAGGCCGAGCTGGCCCGGGCGGTGCCGGAGGCGGCCCGGATCCTCGAGGGCCTCGAGCGGGACGGGCTCGCCGCGCGCGCCGAGGGCGGCTGGGCGCTGCCGGCCTGAGCCGGCACCCGCGCGGTCAGGCAGCGCCCGCGCGCCTCGTGTCGTACCGGGCGAACGTCCCCGTGAGCACGAGCGCCGCCGCGGCGACGACGTGGCCGATCCGGAAGGGCTGACCGCTGAACGCGAACGGCAGGACCGGGTTCCAGAGCACGGCCACCACGATCGGGACCGGCAGCCACGCCCACCGGCCGGCCTGCCCGACGAGCACGGCCGTGATCAGGGCGAGCACGCTCACGACGTAGAGGACGACGACGTAGAGCCCGGTCCCGATCAGCAGCAGACCGGAGAGGAGCACCACGGCGCCGAGCGCCGCCGGGGCGAGCGCCCGGCGCTCCTTGCCGGACCCGTACCGCTGGGGCGACGGCTGCGGCGCGCGCGCCGCAGCCCGCCGCTCGGCGCGGTTGCCGTTCACGCCTCGTCGGCCTCGCGGGGCTTCACGTAGGGGTCGGCCTCGCCGGCGTACTGCGCGCCCTCGGCCAGCGCGCGAGCAGCGGAGTCGCGCTCCCGCGCCGTCGCGAGCAGATCGGCGACGTGCGCCGCGTTCTCCGGGATCGCGTCGGGGATGAACTCGAGCGTCGGCGTCAACCGGGCGCGGATGTTGCGACCGACCTCGGTGCGCAGCATCCCGGTCGCGGCCTTCAGCGCGGCCGCCGAGTCCTCGCGCTCCTCCTCGGTGCCGTACACCGTGTAGAAGATGCTCGCGTGCTGCAGGTCGCCGGTCATGCGGACGTCCGTGATCGTCACGAACCCGAGCCGCGGATCGCGCAGGCCCTTGTCCAGCCGCCGAGCGACGATCTCCTTGATCGCGTCGCCCAGCTTCGCGGCCCTGCCGTGGTCGACCATCTTCTCCTCCTTCGTCGTGCAGGCGGACCCCGGCGCTCGGCCGGGATCCGCCTGCAGAACGGGACTACGCGCGGACCTTCTCGCGGGTCTCGATCGTCTCGATCTCGTCCCCGATCTGGATGTCGTTGAACCGACCGAGGCCGATGCCGGCCTCGTAGTCCGTCCGCACCTCGGTGACGTCGTCCTTGAAGCGGCGCAGCGAGTCGATCGCCAGGTTGTCCCCGACGACCACGCCGTTGCGGATCACTCGCGCCTTCGCGTTGCGGGTGATCGTGCCGCTGCGGACGTAGACACCCGCGATGTTGCCGACCTTCGACGAGCGGAAGATCTCGCGGATCTCCGCGAGGCCCGACTGGACCTCCTCGTACTCCGGCTTGAGCATGCCCTTCAGCGACTGCTCGACGTCCTCCAGCGCGGAGTAGATCACCGAGTAGAAGCGGATGTCGATGCCCTCGCGGGCGGCGCGCTCGCGGGCCTTCGCGTCCGGGCGGACGTTGAACCCGATGATGATCGCGTTGTCGACGGTCGCCAGGTTGACGTCCGACTCGGTGACCGCGCCGACGCCGCGGTGGATGATCCGCAGCTGGACCGAGTCGTCGACCTCGATCTTCAGGAGCGACTCCTCCAGCGCCTCGACGGCACCGGACACGTCGCCCTTGATGATCAGGTTCAGCGAGTCGACCTTGCCGGCCTCGATCTGACCCATGAAGTCCTCGAGCGAGATGCGCTTGCGGGCCTTCGCCAGCGACGCGTTCCGCTCGGCGGCCTCGCGCTTCTCCGCCACCTGACGGGCCGTGCGGTCCTCCTCGGTGACGAGGAAGGTGTCGCCGGCGCGCGGGACGGACGAGAGGCCCTGCACCTGGACGGCGCGGGACGGGTAGGCCTCGGTCAGCGCGTTGCCGTTCTCGTCGGTCATCGCGCGGACGCGGCCGTAGGCCGTGCCGGCGACGATCGAGTCGCCGACGCGCAGCGTGCCCGACTGGATGAGGACGGTCGCGACGGCGCCGCGGCCCTTGTCGAGCCGCGCCTCCACCGCGACGCCTCGGGCGTCCCGGTTCGGGTTCGAACGCAGGTCGAGCGCCGCGTCCGCGGTGAGCAGCACCGCGTCCATCAGGTCCTCGATGCCGAGGCCGTCGCGGGCCGAGACGTCGACGAACTGCACGTCGCCGCCGTACTCCTCCGCCACCAGGCCGAACTCGGTGAGCTGCTGCCGGACCTTCGCCGGGTTCGCGCCCTCCTTGTCGACCTTGTTCACCGCGACCACGATCGGCACGTTCGCCGCCTGGGCGTGGTTCAGGGCCTCCACCGTCTGCGGCATGACGCCGTCGTCGGCGGCGACCACGAGGATCGCGATGTCCGTCACCTCGGCACCACGGGCACGCATGGCGGTGAACGCCTCGTGACCCGGGGTGTCGATGAAGGTGATGGCCCGCTCGTAGCCCTCGTGCTCCTTCCAGACCTGGTAGGCGCCGATGTGCTGGGTGATGCCGCCGGCCTCGCCCGCGACGACATTCGCGTTGCGGATCGAGTCGAGCAGCTTCGTCTTGCCGTGGTCGACGTGGCCCATGACGGTCACGACCGGCGGCCGGATCTCCAGGTCCTCGTCGTCCTCGTCGTACTCGAACTCGATGTCGAAGCCCTCGAGCAGCTCGCGGTCCTCGTCCTCGGGCGAGACCATCTCGATCCGGTAGCCGAGCTCCTCGCCCAGCACCTGGAACGTGGCCTCGTCCAGCGACTCGGTCGCCGTGGCCATCTCACCGAGGTGGAACAGCACCGTGACGAGGTTGCCGGGGCTCGCGTCGATCTTGTCCGCGAAGTCCGTGATAGACGCGCCGCGGCGCAGGCGGATCGTGGTGGTGCCGTCGCCGCGGGGGACGCTGACACCGCCGAGCGTCGGCGCCTGCCGCATCTCGAACTCGGCGCGCTTCGTCCGCTTCGACTTGCGCTGGCGGGACTTCCCGCCGCCCTTGCCGAACGCACCCGCGGTGCCGCCGCCGGGGCCGCGACCGCGACCGCCGCCGCCCGGACGGCCGGCGAAGCCGCCCGCGGGGCGCTGGAAGCCGCCCGGCGCACCCGGACGGCCGCCGCCGGCACCGCCGGG
>NZ_JBHUEA010000025.1:0-41645 GCF_042680685.1 Amnibacterium endophyticum
CCGCGGGCACGCGGCTCACGCCGGCGCACGTCGCCGTCCTGGGGGTGGCAGGGCTCGACGCGGTGCGGGTGCGGCGCCGGCCGACGGTCGCGCTCGTCCTCACGGGCGACGAGGTCGTGGGCGCCGGTCGCCCCACGCCGGGCCGGGTGCGGGACGCGTTCGACCCGATGCTGCCGGCCGCGGTGCACGCGCTCGGCGGCGACGTGGTGCGCGTCGTGCGCATCGGCGACGACCACGCCGCGATCGCCGCGGCGGTCGCGGGCCCGGAGGACGTGGTCGTGATCGTCGGCGGGACCGGCCGCAGCCGCGTCGACCTGCTGCGGCGGGCGCTGGGCGACGCGCCCGTCGCGTTCGACGGCGTCGCGATGCGGCCCGGGCACCCGACGCTGCTGACCGCGACCGTGCGGCCGGTGCTCGGCCTGCCCGGCAACCCGCTGGCGGCCGTCGCCGCGCTGCTGTCGTTCCTGCCGCCGATCCTCGACGGGCTCACCTCGGCGACGGCTGCCCCGCTGCCGACGGCGCCCGCGGCGGAGCCCCTGCTCGGCTGGCGCGGCACGTCGCTGGTGCCCTGCGCCCGCACCGCCGACGGCCTCGTGCCTGCGGCGGGTGCCCGCCCGAACATGCTGCGCGGGCTCGCCGCGAGCGACGTCCTCGCGGTCGTGCCGCCGGAGGGCGCCGAGCCGGGGACGAGCGTGCGGGTGCTGCCCCTCCCCTGGTAGCGCGGCCGGTGGTCCCGGGCTCGGCCGGCGGGCGGACGGCGCCCGCCGGTCGAGCCGGCCGAGCCGGCCGAGCCTGTGATCAGACCGCGGCGGGGACGGGCGCCTCCGACCGGGCCGGGACCTCGACGCGGATGACGACCGCCTTCGCCGCGGGGCTGTTCGACTCCTTCGCCGTGTGGTGCAGCGGCAGCAGCACGTTCGCCTCCGGGAAGTACGCGGCGGCGTTCCCGCTCGGCATGCGGTAGGGCACGGCCCGCCAGCCCACGGCGCGGCGCTCGACGCCGTCCGCGTCCGTCGAGACGAGGTCGACGACGTCGCCCTCGTGGAGGCCCCGCTTCACCATCTCCTTGCGGTTCATGAGCACGACGCGTCGGGCGTCGTGGATGCCGCGGTAGCGGTCCTCCTTGCCGTAGATGGTCGTGTTGAACTGGTCGTGCGAGCGGAGCGTCTGCAGCACCAGCCCGTCCTCCGGGATCTCCGGGTACTCCAGCTCGTTCACGGTGAACATCGCCTTGCCCGTCTTCGTCGGGAACTCGCGCTTGTCGCGCGGCGGGTGCGGCAGCACGAAGCCGCCCGGCACGTCGAGCTTCTCCTCGTAGGCCTGGAAGCCGTCGACCACGTGCTCGATGTGCTTGCGGATCAGGCGGTAGTCGTCCTTCAGCGCGCTCCAGTCGACCTGCGCCGAATTCTCCCGCCCCTCGAGCACCGCCTCCGCGATGCCGCAGATGATCGCGACCTCGCTGCGCAGGTGCGGCGACGCCGGCTCGAGGTGCCCGTGGGACTCGTGGACGGCGAGCACCGTGTCCTCGACGGAGACGCGCTGCGGCCCGGTGGCCTGCACGTCGCGCTCGGTGCGGCCGAGGCAGGGCAGGATCAGGGCCCGCTTGCCGTGCACGACGTGGCTGCGGTTCGGCTTCGTCGAGATCTGGACCGTCAGGTCGAGCTCGCGCATCGACGCCTCGGTGCGCTCGGTGTCCGGTGTCGCACGGGTGTAGTTGCCGCCGAGGCCCATGAAGACCTTGACCTTCCCGTCGCGCATCGCCTGCAGCGCCTTCACGGTGTCGTAGCCGTGCTCCTTCGGCGAGGTGAAGGAGAACTCCTCCGAGAGCCGGTCGTGGAACGCGTCCGGCATCTTCTCCCAGATGCCGACCGTGCGGTCGCCCTGCACGTTCGAGTGCCCGCGCACCGGCATCAGCCCGGCCCCCGGCCGGCCGACGTTGCCGGTCAGCCACGCGACCGAGGCCATGTCGCGGATCGTCGCGACGCCGTTCACGTGCTGCGTGATCCCCATCGCCCAGCAGATGATCATCGACTTCGCGTCCGCGATCATCCCGGCGAGCCTGCGGATCTGCGCCTCGGGCAGGCCGGTCGCGCGCTCGACCTCGGCCCAGTCGAGCCGCGCGACGTGGTCCCGGTAGTCCTCGAAGCCGGAGGTGTAGCGGGCGATGAAGTCGTGGTCGAGCACCGTGCCGCCGCGCTCCGCGTCCAGCTCGATCAGCGTCGCGCCGAGCGCCTGGAACAGCGCCTGGTCGCCCGCCAGCTTGATCTGGAGGAACTCGTCGGCGAGCTGCGTGCCGCGGAACACGAGGCCCTTGACGCTCTGCGGGTTGTCGAAGTGCAGCAGCCCCGCCTCGCGCAGCGGGTTGATCGCGACGATGCGGCCGCCGTTCTTCTTCGCGTTCTCGAGGCGGGTCAGCATCCGCGGCGCGTTGGTGCCCGGGTTCTGGCCGGCGATCAGGATCAGGTCGGCGTGCTCCAGGTCCGTGAGCGACACGGACGCCTTGCCGACGCCCATCACCTGCGCGAGACCGATGGAGGTCGACTCGTGGCACATGTTCGAGCAGTCCGGCAGGTTGTTCGTGCCGAAGGAGCGGGCGAACAGGCCGTAGGTGAAGGCGGCCTCGTTGGACGCGCGGCCGGAGGTGTAGAAGACCGCCTCGTCCGGGCTCTCGAGCTTCTGCAGCTCCTCCTTGACGATCGCGATCGCGCGGTCCCAGGTGACCGGCCGGTAGTGGGTGTCGCCCGCCTCGAGCAGCATCGGGTGGGTGATGCGGCCCTGCTTGCCGAGGGCGAAGTCGTCCCACGTCTCCAGCTCGGCGATCGAGTGCGCGGCGAAGAACTCGGGGGTCGCGCGCTGCTTCGTCGCCTCCTCGGCCACCGCCTTCGCGCCCGACTCGCAGAACTCCGCGGGGCTGCGGCGCTTGGGATCAGGGTCGGGCCAGGCGCAGCTCATGCAGTCGAAGCCGCGGGTCTGGTTGATGTCGAGCAGCGTCCGCATGGTGCGGACCGCGCCCATCTCCTCCTCGCCCATCACGAGCGACTGCCGGATCGCCGGCCAGCCGGTCGCGTGCGTGCGGGGCTTCGTCACCCGCAGCTGCGCGTCGTCGATGTTCTGCTCGGCGCGCGCCGTCGTGTCCTCGCCCATGAGGCCTCCCTCGATCCGTGAGCGGATCGTACGACCGGACCCTGACCGCGGCGGTGCGATCATCGGCGCGTGAGGGCGATCGCCAGACGACGGGTGCGGACCGTGCGGCCGGGCGACGCGCCGCGGGCGCGGGAGGACCTGCTGGCGGTCGAGGAGCCGCTCGAGGTGCGGGTGAACGGCTCCCGGTTCAGCGTCACCATGCGCACGCCCGGAGACGACTTCGACCTGGTCGCGGGCTTCCTCGTGTCGGAGGGGGTCGTCGCCGCGGTTGACGACCTGCCGGCGATGCGGGTGGTGACCGGACTCGCCGCCGACGGGGAGCCGACCTTCAACATCGTCGACGCGAGCGTCACGGGCCCGGGCGTCCGGGCGGCGGCCGATCGCGCGCGGACCCTGTACACGACGAGCGCCTGCGGCGTGTGCGGCCTCGCGTCGATCGACGCCGTCACCACGTCCTCCTCCTACCCGGTGCTGCCGGTCGGGCTGACCGTGCCGGAGGCGGTCGTCGCCGCGCTGCCGGACCGGCTGCGGGCGGCGCAGCGCCTGTTCGACTCCACCGGCGGCGTGCACGCGGCGGGGCTCTTCGACGCCGGCGGAGACCCGCTCGTCGTGCGGGAGGACGTGGGGCGCCACAACGCGGTCGACAAGGTGGTCGGGCACGCGCTGCGCGAGGGCCGCCTGCCGCTGTCGCACGCCGTGCTGCAGGTCTCCGGCCGCGCCTCGTTCGAGCTGGTGCAGAAGGCGCGGATGGCCGGGATCCCCGTGCTCGCCGCGGTCAGCGCGCCCTCCTCGCTCGCCGTCGAGCTGGCGCAGGAGGCCGGCATCACGCTCGTCGGCTTCAGCCGCGGCCGCTCCTTCAACATCTACGCGCACCCGCACCGCATCGTCTGAGCCGCGTCGGACCCGGCCGGGCGCCGCTCAGGTCGCCGCGGCGGGACGGGCGGCGCCGGGGTCGCTGTGCGCGATGTGCCCGAGCTGCCGCCACAGCACGACGACGAGCACGGCGGAGCCCGCGAAGCCGAACCAGAACGGCGCGACGACGCCGAACGCCTCCGCGAGCGCGCCGCCGACGCCCGAGCCGAGCACGAGGCCGCCGTAGGTCGCGACGGTGTTGACGCTGCCCACGCGCCCCTGGAGCGCCGCCGGCACGGCCCGCTGGCGGACGGTGATCGAGGTCGTGCCCCACACGAAGGCATGGGCGCCGAACACGAAGAACACCGCGAAGGCGACCCACGGCACGCGGGTCAGGGCGAGGGCGAGGTGGGTCAGCGTCTCGACGACGAGGCCCACCCGCATGAGCCCGGCGAGCGAGACGCGGCGGGTGAGGGCGCCGTAGCCGACGGTCGCCACGATGCCGCCCGCGGCGATGACGGCGGTGATCGCACCGTAGCCGACCGGGCCGAGGCCGAGCCGCTGCGAGGCGTACAGCACGAGCACCGACCAGGCGGCGCCGTAGGTGACGTTGAACAGCAGGATCGTGAGGACGAGGGTGCGCACGTTCGCGTGCGCCCAGGCCCACCGCAGCGCCTCCCCGACGTCCTGCAGCGGCGCGGATGCGGCCCGCGGGGCGGAGCGCGGCAGGACGATCCGGGCGAAGAGCACGGCGCCGCCGGCCAGCAGCACCGCCTGCGCCGCGAACGGCCAGAGGGCCCCGACCGCGAAGAGCAGGGCGCCGAGCGGCGGGCCGACGAGGTTCTGCATGGTGATGAACCCGCCGAGCAGACGCGCGTTGCCGATCACCAGGTCGTCACGCGCGACCAGCGCGGGTAGCAGGGTGGTCTCCGCGCTGTCCCCGAAGACCTCCGCGACGCCCAGCAGGAACAGGGCGACGAGGACCATCGCGATCCCGACGACGTCCGTCAGCACCGCCGCGACGAGCACGCCGAGCACGACGACCCGCACCGCCGCGGCCACGACGACGACCCGGCGCCGATCGAGCCGGTCCGCCACCACGCCCGCCGCCAGGCCGAGCGCGAGCGGAGGCAGCCACTGGAGCGTCGCCGCGAGCGCGACGAGGGCCGGCGAACCGGCCAGCCGCGCCACGAGCAGCGGCCCGGCGGCGAGCGCGAGGCCATCGCCGAGGTTGGACGTCCAGCTCGCGCCGAGCAGCCAGCGGAACGAGCCGCCGAGCCGCGCGGGGGCGACGACGTCCAGCACGCGGCCCACGGCCGGTCACCCTAGGACCGCCGGGCGACAGGCGTCCGCGGGTCGCCCGCGGCGGGTGGGCTCAGCCGCCCGTGACCGGTGCCGCGGGAGCGGTCGCGACCGGCGTGACCGTCCGGACGAAGGCGGTGGCCGTGACGGCGAGGGCGATCGCCTCGACCGCGATCGCGGCGGTGTGGACGGCGACCGGACCGCCGTCGTACATGGTGATCCCGACCGCGACGAGGCCGACGGCGTTCACGGCGACGGCGATCGGGTGCAGGCGCCGGATCCCGAAGAGCAGCACGGCGGCCGGCAGCACGTACAGGATCGCGCTGGCGACCCCGAGGTCGTTGATCACGGGCGCGAGCGCAACCCCGCCCGGGACCGCGCGACCGAGGTCCGGGAAGAACATCGTGACGCAGTGGAAGACGAGGGCGAGCGTGCCGATGTACGCGACGAGGGCGTCGACGCGGGTCAGCGGCCGCGCCGCGGCGAGCACCGGGAACAGGCCGATCAGCCGCAGCGCGACGAGCGCGAGGACGATGAGCGCGACGGAGACGACGAAGTACGGCGACACGACGCCCGACCGTAGAGGGCGCCCCTGCGCGGCCGGTGCTCGTCGAGGGCGCGGTCGTCCCCGTTCTCAGGCCGAGGGGTCGGGCGGCCGGCAGACGAGGAGGACGCCGTCGCCCTCCACGGGCAGCTCCCCTGCGGCGGCCGGCAGGACCGCGGTGGCGCCGCGGGCCAGCGCGTGGCCGCCGAGCACGATCGGCCCCTCCTCGACGAGGAGGACGCAGTACCCGCCGATCCGCGGGCCCGTCCCCGCCGGGCGCAGGCGCTCGACGCGGAAGAAGGGAGCGGCCTCCTCCGGCAGCACCGGGCCGTCGGAGCGGCCGCGCACGACGAGCCCGGCCAGCCGCTGCCGCGACATGGCCTCGTGCGCCACCGCGCCGAGCGCCCGGTCGAAGCCGAGGCCCAGGTGGCCGTCCGCGGCGCCGTCGAGCGCGAAGCCCGACCACTCCAGCAGGATCGAGAGGTCCTCCGGCTCCTGCACCTCGAGCAGCAGGACGCCCTCGCCGATCGCGTGCAGCTGGCCGGCCGGGACCAGCACGGCGTCGCCGGGCCGCACCTCGACGGCGTGGAGCAGCTCGAGCAGCTCGGTCGTGCGCTGGTCGTCGACCAGGGCGCGGAGGCGCTCTGGCGCGACGTCCTCCCGCAGCCCGAGGTGGACGGTGCCGGCCGTGAGCACGACCCACGCCTCCGTCTTCCCGTGCACGTGCCCGAGGTGCTGCTGCGCGAAGGCGCCGTCGGGGTGGGCGTGGACGGGCAGCCGCTGCCCGGCGTCGAGCAGCTTGGTCAGGAGCATCGCGTCGGCGCCCCAGCGCGCCGCGTGCGTCTCGCCGAGCCAGCCGACCGGATCGGCCGCGATCGCCTCGACCAGCCGTCGCCCGTCGGGCAGCACGGTCTCGCCGAGCCCGGGCCGGCCGAACACGTGCGTCGTGCTCGCGACCCAGTCCTCCGGCTCGTGCTCGGCCGCCGGGTCGTCGCCCCGCAGGTCGGTGATCCGCCGGCCGCCGCGGTAGAAGCGGTCCGCGGGCCGGTTCGAGGGCAGGAGGACGGGCTCGCGTGGCGCGGTCATGCGCCTCAGTCCCGGCGGCTGAAGCGGTCGCTGATCGCGAGGACGCCGAGCGCGATCAGGAAGGCGAGGACCGTCGAGAGCGCGACGACGCCGCCGGACACCCCCGCGATCAGCTGCGCGATCAGCACCAGCAGGGCGAGCAGGGCCGAGATGATCAGGTTGCGCTTCATGGCGGCACCAGTATGTCGGCGCGGCACGGGCGGGCTCGAGCGGCGCCCTCCCCTCGTGCGGTCCGCAGGTGCAGATGCGGCGCCGCGTGCGGCCGCAACTGCACCTGGGGGCCGCAGGAGCGCGTCGCCGGCTGCTCAGGGCAGGTCGGTGCTCCAGCTGCCGTAGACGGCCTCCGTGCTCGCGGCGACCTGCGCGCCCAACTCGCCGACGTCGACGCCGAGCTCCTGCGCGACGAGGCGGAGGGTGTGCGGCACCAGGTAGGGGCTGTTCGGGCGGCCGCGCACGGGCGTCGGCGCGAGCCACGGCGCGTCGGTCTCGACGAGGATCCGGTCGCGCGGCACGAGCGCGAGCGCCTCCCGCAGGCGCGTCGCGGACTTGAACGTCACGGTGCCGGCGAACGAGCAGTACCAGCCGTGCTCCGCCGCCGTGCGCGCGAGCTCCGGGCCGCCGCTGAAGCAGTGGAAGACGGTCCGCTCGGGCGCGCCGACCCGCAGCAGCGTCGCGACGACGTCGTCGTGCGCGTCGCGGTCGTGGATCTGCAGCGCGAGCCCGTGCCGCTTCGCGATCGCGATGTGCGCCTCGAAGGCGGCCAGCTGCTGCGCCCGGCCGTCCTCCGCGGTGCGGAAGAAGTCGAGCCCGGTCTCCCCCACCGCCCGCACCCGAGGCCGCGCGGCGAGGTCGTCGATCACCGCGAGCGCCTCGTCGAGCTCCGCGTCCGTCATCCGCGCCGCGTCGTTCGGGTGGATCGCCACGGCGGCGAGCATCCGCGGCTCGACCGCTGCGGTCTCGGCCGACCAGCGGCTCGACTCGACGTCGGTGCCGACCTGGACGACGCCCTGCACGCCCGCGGCCTCCGCCCGGTCCAGCTGCTCGCGCCAGTCGAGCGGCTCGCCCTCGTCGAACCAGCCCGCCGCGGAGTACGGGTCGATGTGCGTGTGGTCGTCGTAGACCGGCACCGGCAGTCGCTCGGGCAGGGGCGGATAGCTCACGTCGGGCACGGGACTTCATCTTGTAGGCAGATCTCGGCGCTGACCGCAGATCTGCCTACAAGATGAATTCAGGCGGGGTCGATGCGCGGGAACAGCGGGGCGAGCGCGGAGACGCGGGTGCCGGCGGGCAGCAGGCCCCACGCGCCGGCCTCGCGGAGCGGCTGCTCGTGCAGCGCGCCCAGTGCGCCCTCCGCGCCGAGCGCGGACCAGAGCAGCGCCGTCGTCCGGGTCAGCACCGGCGACAGCAGCACCGCGAGCGCGCGCAGCCCCTCGGCCGCGGTCGCCAGCACCGAGTCGAGGCGCTCCGCCTGGGCGGGATCTTTGGCGAGCGCCCAGGGCTCCTCGAGCGTCAGGTAGCCGTTCAGCTCCTCGACGATCCGCCAGATCGCCGCGATCGCCTCGTGCGGCGCCATCCGCTCGATCGCCGCGTCGGCGTCGCGGGCGGCGGACGCGACGACCTCGCGCACCGCCAGGTCGCGCTCCGTCGGCTCCCCTGCAGCCGGCACGACGCCGTCGCGGTAGCGGGTGATCATCGCGATCGTGCGGGAGGCGAGGTTGCCGAAGCCGTTCGCGAGCTCCGCCTGGTAGCGGGCCGCCAGGTCCTCCCACGAGAACGAGCCGTCCTGCCCGAACGGGATCGCGCGCATGAAGTAGTAGCGGAACGCGTCGGACCCGAAGGTGTCCGTGATCTGCGACGGCGCGATGCCGGTCAGCTTGGACTTCGACATCTTCTCGCCGCCGACGAGCAGCCACCCGTGCGCGAAGACCTGCTTCGGCACCTCCAGGCCCGCCGCCATGAGCATCGCCGGCCAGATCACCGCGTGGAAGCGGAGGATGTCCTTGCCGACCAGGTGCACCGCAGGCCAGCGCTTGGCCAGCGTCGCCTCGTCGGTGTCGAAGCCGATCGCGGTGATGTAGTTGAGCAGCGCGTCGAACCAGACGTAGACCACGTGCCGCTCGTCCCACGGCACGGGGACGCCCCAGTCGAAGGTGCTGCGGCTGATCGACAGGTCGTCGAGGCCGCGGCGCACGAACTGCACGACCTCGTTGCGGGCGCTCTCCGGCTGCACGAAGTCCGGCCGCTCCTCGTAGAGGCGCAGCAGGTCCTCGGCGAACCGGCTCATCCGGAAGAAGTAGTTGCGCTCCTTCAGCAGCTCCACCGGGATGGAGTGGATCGCGCAGACCAGCTCGCCGTCGTACTTCCCGGTGCCGGTGACGAGGTCGGCGGTCTGCTTGTACTCCTCGCAGCCGACGCAGTAGAAGCCCTCGTAGTCGCCCGCCTCGATGAAGCCGGTGTCGTAGAGGCGCTGGATGAAGGCGGCGACGCCCTGCTCGTGGCGGGGCTGCGTGGTGCGGATGAAGTCGTCGTTCGCGATGTCGAGGGTCTCGAGCAGCGGGATCCACGACTCGCGCACGAGCTTGTCCGCCCACTCGCGCGGCCCCATGTCGTTGGCCGTGGCGGTGCGGAGCATCTTCTGCCCGTGCTCGTCCGTGCCGGTCAGCGACCAGGTCTCGTCGCCCGACTGGCGGTGCCAGCGGGCGAGCACGTCGGCCGCGACCTCCGTGTAGCCGTGGCCGATGTGGGGCACGTCGGACGGGTAGAAGATCGGCGTGGTGATGGTGAACGACCGGTCCTCGGGCACGACCGGCGAGTGTAGTGAAGCGCCCGCCGACGCCCCGCCCTGTTACGGCGCGGAGACCTCGAGCACGACCTCCCCGAGCCCCGAGCGGCCGGACAGCGCGCGATACGCCTCCTGCACCTGCTCGAGCGGGAAGCGCCCCTTGATCGGCACCTCGAAGCCGCCCTGCGAGGCGATGGACGCCAGCTCGCGGACGGCCTCGGCCGGGTCGTCCAGCGCCGCCATGCCCGCGCCCTGGACGCCGAGCCGCTCGACCGCGCCGAAGTCGATGATCGTGTCGACCCGCTGCGGATCGACGCCGAGCGCGACCGCGAGGTCCGTGTACCCGCCGCCGAAGCAGTCGTAGAAGGCGCTGATCCCGTCCGGGGCGGCCTCGCGGAGGCGCTGCTCCAGCCCGTCGCCGTACGCGACCGGCTCGGCGCCGTGGGCGCGGAGCCAGTCGTGGTTCGCCTCGCTCGCGACCGCGATCACGCGGGCGCCGGTGCCGACGGCGAGCTGCGTCAGGAGCGCGCCCACGCCGCCCGCCGCACCCGCGACCACCGCGACGTCGCCCCGCTGGACCGGCACGGCGCGCAGCATCGCGACCGCCGTGGTCCCCGCGACGTAGAGGGAGCCGGCTGCGGCCCAGTCGAGCGCCTCCGGCTTCGGCACGATCCGCCCGACGGGCAGCACCGCCAGCTCGGCCTGCGCGTTCCGGCCGTCGGAGAGCCCGATGACCGGGTCGCCGACCTCCGCCGTCGAGACGCCGGGACCGACCGCGGCGACGACGCCCGCGAGGTCGCTGCCCTGCCCCTCCGGGAGGTCGGCGGGGAACATCTCGTGCATCGCGCCGGAGCGGATGGCCGCCTCCCCCGGGTTGAGGCCAGCGGTGACGACGCGGACCAGGACCTCGCCGTCGCCGGGTGCCGGGTCCGGCACCTCCTCGATCCGCAGGACCGACTCGTCGCCGTACTCGTGGAACCGCACCGCTCGCATCAGAAGGAGAACGCGGAGGAGCGGGCCGGTGTTCCGCGGGTGGGGGGGGGGTGGTCTCGAGGCTCGCTGCGCTCGCACCTCGACCAGCGGCGGTGGTGGGTGCGGGTCGGGGTCAGGAGCGCGCGGCGAGGGCGGCGTCGTACAGGGCCTTGCGGGAGAGGCCCGTCGCCGCCGCGACCTCCGCCGTCGCCTCCTTCAGCCGCGCGCCGCCCGCCACCCGGTCGCGCACCGCCGCGAGCGCGTCGTCGAAGGAGGCCGGCGCCGGCTCCGCGCCCGCGAGCACCACCACGACCTCGCCGCGCACGCCGTCCGCCGCCCAGGCCGCGAGCTCGGCGACCGTGCCGCGGACGACCTCCTCGTGCAGCTTCGTCAGCTCGCGCGCGACCACAGCCCGCCGGTCCGGCCCGAACGCCTCGATCATCGCGTCCAGGAGCGCCGCGGTGCGGTTCGGGGACTCGAACAGCACGACGGTGCGCGGCTCGGCCGCGAGGGCGCCGAGGAAGCGGGCCCGCTCCCCCGCCTTCCGCGGCGCGAAGCCCTCGAAGACGAAGCGGTCGGTCGGGAGGCCCGAGAGCGCGAGCGCCGTGAGCACCGCCGACGGGCCCGGCACGGCGGTGACCTGCACGCCCGCGTCGATCGCGGCGCGCACCAGCGCGTAGCCCGGGTCCGACACCGTCGGCATCCCGGCGTCGGTGACGAGCACCACGTCCTGCTCGCGCGCGGCCGCCACCAGCTCGTCGACGCGCCCGCGCTCCGTGTGCTCGTTCACGACGACCACGCGGGGGCGCGCCTCCACGCCGAGCCCGGCGAGCAGCCGGTGCGCCACCCGGGTGTCCTCGGCGGCGAGCAGCGCCGCGCCCGTCAGCGCCTCCACGAGCCGCCTGCTCGCGTCGCCGAGGTTGCCGATCGGGGTTCCGGCGAGCACGAGCACGGACCCCAGTCTGCCGCCGCGGCAGGACGCCGCCGCCTGCGTATCCTTCCCCCGTGACGCGCGCCACGGACCTCCTCGAGCGCGCGCGCCCGGTCCACCGCCGGGTCCTCGACCGCCTGGCGGCGCTGCCGTGGATCGGCCCGGCCGTCGTGCTGGTGATCGCCGCGCTGACCCGGCTCATCGGGCTCGCCTACCCGCCGGTGCTCGCGTTCGACGAGACCTACTACGTCAAGGACGCGTGGACCATCTGGCACCTCGGCTACGAGGGCACGTGGAACCAGGCGGACGTCCCCAAGGGCTACACCGATGTGAACGCGGCCTTCCAGGCCGGCCTCGTGAACTTCTACTCGCACCAGGCCCAGTACGTCGCGCACCCGCCGCTCGGCAAGTGGATCATCGGCTTCGGCGAGCTGCTCGCCGGCGGCGCGCAGAACCCCTACGGCTGGCGGCTGTCCGTCGCCGTCGTCGGGATCCTCGCCGTCGCGCTCGTGATGGTCGTCGCGCACCGGATGTTCGCGACGACCTCCGTCACCGTCATCGCCGGCGGCCTGTTCGCGATCGAGAACCAGGCGATCACGATGTCGCGCATCGGGCTGCTCGACAACATGGTGATGCTGTTCGCGCTCGCCGCCTTCGCCTGCGTGCTGGAGGACCGGTTCTGGACCGAGCGCCGCCTCGGCGAGTGGCTGATGCGCCGACGACGCGGCATCGGCGACTGGGGGCCGGCGTTCCTCTGGCGCCCGTGGCTGATCGCCGCGGGCGTCGCCTTCGGCCTGTGCTGCGGCGTGAAGTGGTCCGGCCTCTACTTCATCGCGGCGTTCGGCCTCTACGTCGTCGGCACGGAGGTGCTGCTGCGGCGCCGCGCGGGCGTGCGGTTCTGGCTGCCCGCGGGCCTGCTGAAGCAGGGGCCCGTCACCGCGATCCTCCTGCTCGTGCCCGCGCTCGGGACCTACCTGGCCACCTGGACCGGCTGGTTCGTCACCACCGGCGGCTGGAACCGGGAGGGCGGGCAGGACGGCACGCGGCTCACCGGGGTGCTCGCCTGGCTGCCGGCGCCGCTGAAGAACCTGTGGGACTGGCACCACGACATCTACATCTTCCACACGACGCTCGACAGCCCCCACGCCTACGCCGCGCCGGCGATCGGCTGGCCGATCATCGCCCGGCCGACGTCGATCTTCTACGACGGCGACATCAAGGGCTGCCCGTGGGCCGGCCAGTGCGTCTCCGCGATCACCGACCTGCCGAACCCGCTGATCTGGTACGCGGGATGGGCCGCGGCGGTCTACCTCGTCGTGCGCTTCGTGCGGCACCGCGAGTGGCAGGCCGCGCTGATCCTCATGGGGTTCGTCGCCGGCTACCTGCCCTGGCTGCTGTACCCGAAGCGGACGATGTTCTTCTTCTACACGATCGCCTTCGAGCCCTACCTGCTGCTCGCGCTCGCCGCGACGATCGGGCTGATGCTCGTGCGGCCGCCCGCGCTCGACGGACCCGACGAGCTCGCCGCCGCGGAGGCGGCGTACGGGCTCCGCGTCCGCCGGCGGATCGTGGTCGGCTTCCTCGCCGTGGCGGTGCTGCTGAGCATCTTCTACCTGCCCCTGTCGACCGGCATCCCGACCCCGCAGTGGTTCTGGCAGATCCACATGTGGTCGCGCTCCTGGATCTGATTCGTCGTCCGTCGGAGCCGCGCGGCACGATGGCTGCGTGACCCGGCTGTTCGAGACCCCGTCCGTCGACGAGCTGCGGCGGCGCGGCAGCGCCAAGTGGACCGCGTTCCCCGGCGCGATCGGCGCCTTCGTCGCGGAGACCGACTTCGGCCTCGCCCCCGTCATCCAGGAGGTGCTGCGCGACGCGATCGCCGACGGCCGCCTCGGCTACCTGCCGCAGTCCGTCGTGCGGGACCTGCAGCTGGCGACGGCCGGCTTCGTGGAGGACCGCTACGGCTGGTCGGTGCCGCCCGAGCACGTCCGGCCGGTCGGCGACGTGCTGACCGGCCTCGACGTCTTCCTGAAGCAGTGGACCGACCTCGCCCGGCCGGCGATCGTGCCGACCCCCGCGTACATGCCGTTCCTGCGGCTGCCGCAGGCGGTCGGCAAGCCGATCGTCGAGGTGCCGAGCCCCGTGGTCGACGGCCGCTACGAGCTGGACCTGGACGGGATCGCGGCCGCGTTCGAGGCCGGCGCCGACACGCTGATCCTCTGCAACCCGTGGAACCCGACCGGCCGCGTGCTGACCCGCGAGGAGCTGCTGGCGGTCGCCGAGGTCGTGTCGGCGCACGGCGGCCGCGTCTACTCCGACGAGATCCACGCGCCGATCGTCTTCCCCGGCCACAGCCACGTCCCGTACGCCTCGGTCAGCGAGGCGGCGGCCGCCCACACCGTCACGGCGGTGAGCGCCTCGAAGGCCTTCAACCTGCCCGGCCTCAAGTGCGCGCAGCTGCTGTTCACCTCGGACGACGACGCGGAGCGCTGGGACCGGCAGGCGGGGTTCGCAGCGCACGGCGCCGGCATCCTCGGCGTGCTCGCGAACACCGCCGCCTACACCGACGGCGGCCCCTGGCTGGACCAGGTGCTCGCCTACCTCGACGAGGGCAGGCGCCTGGTCGAGCGGCGCCTCGCCGAGCGGCTGCCGCAGGTCGGCTTCCGAGCGCCGGAGGGCACCTACATCGGCTGGCTCGACGTCACCGCGCTCGACCTCGGCGAGCAGGCCTCGACCGCGGTCGTGGAGCGCACGGGCGTCGCCCTCACCGACGGGCTCGCGTGCGGCGCGGCCGGCGCGGGGCACCTGCGGCTGATCATGGCGACGCCGCACCCGGTGCTCGACGAGATCGTCGACCGCCTCGCGGGCGCCTACGCCTGAGATGGTCGTGCTGACCAGCCGCCGCGCGGTGCTGGTCGGCGCCGAGGCGAGGCCGGGACGGCTGCGCCTCAGCGAACGCAGCCTCCGCTTCGAGCCGCTGGAGGGCGACGGGCTCGCGATCCCGCTCGCGGACGTGCGCCGCGTCGCGCTGCGCCGCCGGGTGCTCGTGGTCGAGCACGCGGGCGGGGAGGTGCGGCTGCGCTGCTTCGGCGTCCGCGGCGTCGCCGGGCTGCTCGTGCAGGCGTGCGCGCGCCGCTGAGCGCACCCTGAGCAGCCCGCAGCATCACGGGCGGCGTTGCGCAACGCCGCCCGTGATGCTCAGGGCTGCACTACGCGGCGAGCCAGGCGTCGATGTCCGCGAGCGCGCGCCGCTTCACCTCGTCGGGGGCGCCGGAGGCGGTGAAGGAGGCGCGGGCGCAGGCGGCGAGCCGCTCGTCGTCGAGCCCGAGCGCCGAGCGGCACAGCTCGTACTCCTCGAGCAGGCCCGGCCCGAACTGCAGCGGGTCGTCGGCGTTGATCGAGCAGGTGACGCCGGCGGCGAGCAGCGCGGGCAGCGGGTGGTGCTCGAGGTCCGGCACGACGTGCAGCCGGAGGTTCGAGGACGGGCACACGTCGAGGCAGGTGCCGAGCTCCGCGAGCCGCGCGACGAGGCCCTCGTCCTCGATCGCCCGGACGCCGTGCAGGATCCGGTCCGCGTGCAGCAGCTCGACCGCCTCCCGCACCGACTCCGCGCCGACCAGCTCGCCCGCGTGCGGGGTGATCAGCAGCCCGGCGTCCCGCGCGATCGCGAAGGCGTCCCCGAAGGGCGCGGCGGGCGCGCCGCGCTCGTCGGCGTGCAGCCCGAAGGAGACGACCCCGCTGCCCGCCCACGCCGCCGCGAGGCGGGCGTCCTCGAGCGCGAGCTCCACCGGGAACGTGCGCGCGGAGGCGATCATCGCCCGGATCGTGACGCCGGTCCGCACCTCCGCCTCGGCGGCGAGCTGCAGGAGGTGCTGCAGCGCCGCCTCCACGTCGCCGTCGAAGAGCGCCGCGTGGAGCACGGGCGCGAGGGTGACCTCGACGTAGCGGGCGCCCTGCGCGGCCGCGTCGTCGGCGAGGTCGTCCATGATGCGCGCGAGGTGCCGCCGCGACCGGATCAGGCCGAGCACGTCGCCGTACGCCGCCTCGAAGTCCTGGAAGTCGTCGAACGGCGCCCACCGCGGCACCGGCTGGTCCGCCTCCGCGGCGAGCTCGGCGAGCGTCGAGGGGCGCATGGCCGCCTCGAAGTGCAGGTGCAGGTGGGCCTTCGGCAGGGCGGCGAGATCGCGGGTCACGGCACCATCCTCCCGACTCGACGTGTCGCGCGGATGACGGAGTCCTCGAGGCGGTCGCCCCCGGCCTCCGCGCATCGCGGCGCGCTCAGCCCGCACGCACGACCGCGGCGCAGTCTGGCGACCATGCAGTACACGCATCTGGGCCGCTCGGGCCTGTCCGTCTCCCGCCTGGTGCTCGGCACCATGAACTTCGGGATGGAGGCGGAGGAGGCCGACAGCCACGCGATCATGGACGCCGCGCACGACGCCGGCATCAACTTCTTCGACACCGCGAACCGGTACGGCGGGAGGACCGGACCGGGCGGCACCGAGTCGATCATCGGCCGCTGGTTCGCGCAGGGCGGCGGCCGCCGCGAGCGCACGGTGCTCGCGACGAAGCTCTATGGCGACATGCCGCTCGGTGAGCGGGACTCGTGGCCGAACGGCGGGAAGCTCTCGGCGCTGAACATCCGGCGCGCGCTCGACGAGAGCCTGCAGCGCCTGCAGACCGACCACGTCGACCTGTACCAGTTCCACCACGTCGACCGGGACACCCCGTGGGACGAGATCTGGCAGGCGATGGAGGTCGCGGTCGCCCAGGGCAAGGTGCTCTACGCGGGCAGCAGCAACTTCGCCGGCTGGCACCTCGCGACCGCGCAGGAGGCCGCGCGGAAGCGCGGCTTCACCGGGCTCGTCTCGGAGCAGTCGCTGTACAACCTCCTGGCGCGCACCGTCGAGCTCGAGGTGATCCCGGCCGCGGAGCACAACGGCATCGGGATCATCCCGTGGTCGCCGCTGCAGGGCGGGCTGCTCGGCGGGGTGCTGAGGAAGGAGCGCGACTCGAGCCGACGCACCTCCGGCCGCGCGAAGGAGTCGCTCGAGGCGCACCGCGAGCAGATCGAGCAGTACGAGGACTTCGCGGACGAGCTCGGCCACGAGCCCGGCGACGTCGCGCTCGCCTGGCTGCTGCACCAGCCCGCGGTGACCGGGCCGATCATCGGGCCCCGCACCCGCGAGCAGCTCGACGCCGGGGTCCGCGCGCTCGACGTGCACCTCGACGCGGACGCGCTCGCCCGCCTCGACGAGATCTTCCCCGGCCACAAGCCCGCGCCGGAGGACTACGCCTGGTAGCCCCTTCCATCTCGTAGGCACATCCCTCGCCGGAGGCGGGGGTGTGCCTACGAGATGAAGAGTTGCAGGGCTGGTCGCTGCTCGGGCACCCTGGCCGGCTGCGATCTGCGGCCGGCCACCGCGCCGCGACTTCCGGAGGCCCCCGTGGCGCACCTCGAGCTCGCGCACGTCGACCACGCCCTCGACGACGGGCGGCCGCTGCTGCGCGACGTGTCGCTCCGAATCGGCGAGGGCGCGAAGGTCGCGCTCGTCGGCCCGAACGGCATCGGCAAGACGACCCTGCTCGGGCTGCTCGACGGGCGGATCCCGCTGCAGGAGGGCACCCGCGGCCTGTCCGGCCGCCTCGGGGTGATGCGCCAGTTCATCGGCTCCGTCGGCGGCGACGCGACCGTGCGGGACCTGCTGCTCACGACCAGCCCGGCCGCGATCCGCGCCGCCGCCGAGGCGGTCGACGCGGCCGAGGAGAGCGTGGTGCTCGACGACTCCGAGCGGACGCAGATGGCGTACGCCCGCGCGCTCGCCGACTGGGGCGACGCGGGCGGGTACGACGAGGAGGTCCGCTGGGACGCGGCCACCGTGCAGGCCCTGCACGTCCCGTTCGAGCAGGCCCGGTACCGCCGGGCGTCGACGCTGTCGGGCGGCGAGCAGAAGCGCCTCGTGCTCGAGTGCCTCTTCAGCGGCCCGGACGACGTGCTGCTGCTCGACGAGCCCGACAACTACCTCGACGTGCCCGGCAAGGAGTGGCTGGAGCAGCAGGTGCGGGACTCGGCGAAGACCGTGCTGCTCGTCACCCACGACCGCGAGGTGATCGCCCGCTGCGCGACCGCGATCGCGACGCTCGAGCGCGGCGGCGCGGGCGCGACCCTCTGGCTCCACGGCGGCGGTCTCGACACGTACCGGCAGGCACGGGTCGACCGCAACGACCGGCTCGACGAGGTGCGGCGCCGCTGGCTCGAGGAGGAGCAGAAGCTGAAGGACCTCGTCGCGATGTACAAGGTGAAGGCCGCGTACAACTCGGACATGGCCTCGCGGCTGCAGGCGGCCCGCTCCCGGCTGGACCGGTTCCGCGCCGAGGGCATGCCGGAGGCGGCACCCGTGCCCGAGAAGGTCGCGATGCGCCTCACCGGCGGCCGCACCGCGAAGCGGGCGATCACCTGCGAGCGCCTCGAGCTGACCGGGCTGATGCGCCCGTTCTCGACCGAGGTGTGGTTCGGCGACCGCGTCGCGGTGCTCGGCAGCAACGGTTCCGGCAAGAGCCACTTCCTGCGCCTGCTGCGGCAGCTCGACGACGCCCGCGTCGACCAGGAGTCCGTCGGCGACCCCGTCGCGCACACCGGGGTCGTCCGGCTCGGCAGCCGCGTGCGCACGGGCTACTTCAACCAGACGCACGACCAGCCGCAGTTCACCGGCCGGACGCTGCTGCAGATCCTGGACGCCGGCGACGCCGACCGCGCCGGGATGGACCGGGGCGCGGCGAGCGCGGTGCTGAACCGCTACGGGCTCGTGAAGAGCGCCGAGCAGCGGTTCGAGAGCCTGTCGGGCGGCCAGCAGGCGCGCTTCCAGATCCTGCTGCTGGAGCTGGAGGGCGCGACGCTGCTGCTGCTGGACGAGCCGACCGACAACCTCGACTTCGAGTCCGCTGAGGCGCTGGAGCAGGCCCTCGACCGCTTCGAGGGAGCCGTCCTCACGGTCACCCACGACCGCTGGTTCGCGCGCACCTTCGACCGCTTCCTCGTGTTCGACTCGGACGGGCGGGTGCGGCAGTCGGACGTGCCGGTCTGGGACGCCGGTTTCGTGCAGCGGGCCCGTTGACCACCTCCGTCTCCAGGGCCTTGCCGCTCTCGTCCCCGTCCGCGGCCCGGAGGGGGACGGAAGCGGCAAGGCCCGACCGGAGGTGCGCCGGAGGCATGCTGGAGGCGTGGAGGACGAGGCGCGGCGCCGGGTGCTCGCGGTGCGCGAGGACGCGCTGCGCACCGTCGCCGAGCTCGACCGGCGAATCCACGACGTCGTGACCGCTCGGGCGGACGCGAACTCGGACGACGAGCACGATCCCGAGGGCGCGACGCTCGCGTTCGAGCGGTCGCAGGCGGACGCGATCCGCGCGGCGGCCCTCCGCCGGCTGGACGACGCGGAGCAGGCGATGCGGCGGCTCGACTCGGGCGAGTACGGGCGCTGCGCCGTCTGCGGGGAGCCGATCCCCGAGGGGCGGCTCGAGGCCCGGCCGCTGACGGACCGCTGCGTCCGGCACGCCTGAGCGACACTCCCCCGGCCGGCGTCCCCGGATCGCGCGCCGATGATGCAGAATCCCCCGGTGATCGCGCCCCGCCGCCTCCCCGCACCATTCGGATCCGAGGCGTGAGGCGCGCGATCGCCACGGTCGCCGCGCTCGCGTCCGTGCTGCTCCTCGGCGCCTGCTCGAGCCCGACGCCCGGCCCGTCGACGACCGCGGCGCCCGTGACGATGTCCGCGCCGCAGCAGGTGCAGCGCCCCGTGATCAAGGCCGGTGCCGAGCACCCGAACTTCGTCTTCGTGCTGGCGGACGACTACGCGATGAACCTCGTGAAGCACATGCCGCAGCTGCAGAAGATGCAGGTCGACGGCCGGACGATGAACAAGCACTTCGTCGTCAACTCGCTGTGCTGCCCGTCGCGCTCCTCGATCTTCACGGGCCGCTACCCGCACAGCACGGGCGTGTTCACGAACGCGGGCACCGACGGCGGCATCTCGGGCTTCCACCACTACGGCGACCAGAAGCACTGCTTCGCGGTCGCGATGCAGAAGGCGGGCTACCGCACCGCCTTCATGGGCAAGTACCTGAACGGCTACATCCCCCAGACGATGAAGCCGGAGCCCGGCTGGGACGAGTGGGTCACCGGCGGGGGCGGCGGCTACGCCGAGCTCGGCTACACCCTGAACGAGAACGGCGTCCCGCGCCACTACGGGCACCGCCCGCAGGACTACATGGTCGACGTGCTGAGCCGGAAGGCGGCGGGCTTCATCCGCGACACCGCCCCGACCGGTCAACCCTTCATGCTCGAGGTCGCGACCTACGCGCCGCACGACCCCTACGTGCCGCCGAAGCGGTACGTCGGCACGATGGCGCACGTCCCGTACCCGCGGACGCCCGCGTGGAACGCGACCGTGCAGGACGCCCCGAAGTGGCTGCGCGGCCACTACCCCCTGACCAGCCGCGAGAAGGCCGAGATCCGCCGCGACTGGGAGCGGCGGCTCGAGGCCGACCTCGCGATCGACGACCTGATCGGGAACCTCCGCAAGCAGGTCGCCGCGTCGGGCATCGAGCGGGACACCTACGTCGTCTTCACCTCCGACAACGGGCTCCACATGGGCGAGTACCGCCTGACGCCCGGCAAGGAGACCGCGTTCGACACGGACGTGCAGGTGCCGCTCGTCGTCACCGGGCCCCGGGTGCCCGCCGGCACGAGCACGGACCTGATGTCGTCGAGCATCGACATCGCGCCGACCTTCCTCGACCTCTCCGGCGTCGGGACGGACCCGAAGGCGGACGGGGTCAGCGCCGCGCCGCTCTGGCTCGGCCAGCAGCCGAAGCACTGGCAGCAGGCCGTGCTGCTCGAGCACCACCACCGGCAGGGCGTGCCGGGCGACCCCGACCTGCAGAACAAGCGCGGCGCGGACCCGCCCGGGTACGCCGCCGTGCGGACGAAGGACTCGCTCTACGTGCGCTACGCGGACGGCGAGCAGGAGTACTACGACCTGCGGCACGACCCGTACGAGCTGCACGACCGGGTGAAGGCAGGGGTGCCGTCGAACCTCGTGCGCGCGCTGCACCGGTTGACGACGTGCAGCGGCCGGGCCCAGTGCCAGGCCGCCGCCAGGCTGGGTTAGGCAGGATCGCTGCAGGCCGCACCCCGCGGCGTCGAGGGAAGGAGCCCTGCATGCTGCGTGCGATCTACGTGAGGACGCTGAAGGAAGGCGTCAGCGACGACGACTACATCGCCGCCTGGATGCCGGAGGGGGTCTCCCGCGAGGACTACCAGGCGAAGGTGACCGTCTCGCACTCCACGGTCCACGAGCGCCAGACGGTGACCGTGTTCGAGTTCGAGGGCGACCCCGACGACGTGCTGGAGGAGCTGGGCGGGCTGGTCCGCCCCGACTGGCGCGACCGCGTCGCCGAGGTCGTCGAGGGCACGGACGTCGAGACGATCTACGTCGACACCACGTCCTACGGCACGGCGGGCCGCCCGCAGGGCTGACGCCGCCGCGAGCCTCGCGACCGCCCCCACGCGCGATCCGGGGCGGTCGCGAGGCTCCTCGCCGCACGTCGACCGCCCCGCTGGTCGAGGTGCGAGCGCAGCGAGCCTCGAGACCGCTCCCGCAGACCGCTACTTCGCGCGGAGCAGGTCGTCCAGCATGCGGCCGATGCCGCTCTGCACGAGCGACATGTGGCCCTCGCCCGGCACGATCCGCAGCTTCGCGCCCGGGACGTGGGCGCCGAGCCACGTGGCGTGGTCGGCGGGCACGGACTTGTCCAGCTCGCCCTGCCAGAGGTGCACCGGCACCGCGATGTCGTCCATCGCGAAGCCCCACTCGTCGATGAAGGCCAGGTCGTCGTCGATCCAGCCCTCGACGCCGTGCCGCAGCGCCTCCTTGAACGAGGCGGCCGTGTCGTCCCCGAACTCGCCGGAGAGCGCCTCGCGGTCGACCGCCGGCAGCAGCGACGACAGCGCGTTCGTGATGCCGCCCGCGTCCGTGTTGCTCAGCTGCTCCCCCGCCTCGAGCAGGTAGGCGCGGAGGGCGGACTCGCCGCCCCGGGCGGCGCCGAACTCCTGCAGGTTGTCGGTGCCCATGCCGGCGTAGAAGTCGAGGTCGGCCGCCGAGTGCGGCCCGACGCCCGCCATCACGAGCGCCGCCTGCACGCCCGGCAGCAGCGCGGCGCACGCCAGCGCGTGCGGGCCGCCGCCGGACCAGCCGGCGACGAGGCTGCGATCGGCCTTCAGGTGCTGGAGCACCTGCGTGGTGTCCTCGACCACCTGGGCGACCGCGCGGTCGGGCCGCCGGGTCGAGTCGCCGTAGCCCGGCCGGGAGAACGACACGAGGCGCAGCCCGCGGCCCGTCACCTCGCGCTCGAGGAAGCGCGGCGGGGTGGCGCCGCCCGGGGTGCCGTGGTGGTACACGAGCGGCAGGCCCCGTGCGGGCCCGAGGACGCTGACCTCGAGGACGCGGCCGTCGGCGAGGGTGAGGTGCTCGATGGACATGCGGCGAGTCTCGCAGCGTCCCCCGGACTCATCCTGCAGACGGAACTCCGCCCGGATCCGTCGCTGCTGCGCCGGGCCGCCCCTACCGTGGTGCCGTGCTGCGCGACCTGACCCGGACGGAGCGCGCCGTCGACCTGCTGATCGCGCTGGCCTACGCCGTCGTGTTCGCCGCCGGGCCCGTCACGAGCGGCGCGTGGGATCCGGGCGCGGTGGTGCCGGCCCTGCTGCTGGCCGGTGCGCTCGCGCTCCGGCGCCTGTCGCCGCCCGTCGCCCTCGGGATCGCGTGGGCCGCGGCCCTGGTCCAGATGGCGCTCGACACCGACCCGAACCTCCTCGACGCGGCGATCCCGCCCGTCGTCTACGCCTGCGCCGCCTACGGGTCCCGCGCCACCCGATGGAGCGCCTTCGTCTCCGCCCTCGTCGGCGGCGGGATCGCGGGCGCGTTCGCCGCACGGCACTCCCTCGGCCAGCTGCTGCGGGGCGACCCGACCGAGGCGCTGCGCTCCTTCCTGATCATCGGCTCCCTCGCGGCCGTCACGCTGCTGCTGGCTTGGACGATCGGCGTGCTCGTCGCGACCAGCCGGCAGTCCCGCAGCAACCGGCAGCGGGCGGTCGAGGCCGACCAGCAGACCGCGGCGGAGCAGGAGCGGACCCGGATCGCCCGCGACATGCACGACGTCGTCGCCCACTCGCTGGCCGTGGTCATCGCGCAGTCCGACGGCGCGCGGCTGCTGCGCCGCACCGACCCGGAGGCGGTCGACGAGGCGCTCGAGACGATCGGCGGCGTCTCGCGGGCGGCGCTCGCCGACGTGCGGGTGCTGCTGCAGCAGCTGCGGTACGAGGGGACGACGAGCGTGCAGCCGGGGCTCGCGGACCTGCCGGCGCTGCTCGACCAGTTCCGGACCTCCGGGCTCGACGTGGAGGCGCACCTGGACGAGGCCGCGTCGCAGACCTCCACCTCGGTGCAGCTCGCGGCGTTCCGCATCGTGCAGGAGTCGCTGACGAACGCGCTGCGGCACGGCGACCGCGGCCGGCCCGCATCCGTCGTGCTGACCCGCACCGGGCACGGCCTCGAGGTCGAGGTGCGCTCCGCCCTCGACCCGGAGCGCCCGCCGCGACCGTCCTCCGGCGGTCACGGCCTGATCGGGATGCGGGAGCGCGCCTCCGCGGTGCAGGGCGACCTGAAGGCGGGGCCGGACGGCGAGCACTTCCGGGTGCGGGCCTTCCTGCCCGCCGGGGCGACCGCCGCGCTGCCCGTGGTGGGCGCCCGTGGCTGACGTGATCCGGGTCGTCCTCGTCGACGACCAGGCGATGTTCCGGCGCGGGGTCTCGATGATCGTGCGGTCGCAGCCCGACCTGCAGGTCGTCGGCGAGGCCGGGAACGGCGAGGAGGCGATCGCGCTGGTGGAGCGCGAGCGGCCGGACGTCGTGCTGATGGACGTGCGCATGCCGGTGCTCGACGGGGTGCGGGCGACGGAGCGGATCCTCGAGGCCGCGCGCCGCCGCGGCGAGCCCGGCCCCCGGGTGATCGTCGTCACGACCTTCGACCTGGACGCCGACGCGGCCGCGGCGATCCGCGCGGGCGCGAGCGGGTTCGTGCTGAAGGACGCCGACCCCGACTTCCTGATCGCCGCGATCCGCACCGTGCACGCGGGCACCGCGGTGGTCGCCGCGTCGGCGACGCGAGCGCTGCTCGAGCACTACGAGCCGCGCCGGTCGCGACCGGTCCCGGAGGAGTTCGAGTCGCTCACCCAGCGGGAGCGCGACGTCTTCGCGCTGGCGGCGAAGGGCCTGTCGAACAGCGAGATCGCCCGCACGGAGTACGTGTCCGAGGCGACCGTGAAGACGCACATCAGCAACGTGCTCGCGAAGCTCGGCCTGCGCGACCGCGTGCAGCTGGTGGTCTTCGCCTACGAGAACGACCTCACCGACCGCGCGTAGTCCGTTTCGAAGGTGATCCGGCGCAACCGGATCACCTTCGAAACGGACTACGCGGGTGGTCTCGAGGCTCCTCCGTCGCACCTCGACCGGCGGAGCAGGTGGCCGGTGGTCTCGAGGCTGCTCCGTCGCACCTCGACCGGCGGAGTCGGCCTGGCGGGGTGCGGGGTGCGACTCCGCCGGGAGGCGGAGGCGGTTCAGCCGCTCGCGGGACGCGCGCTGAGGATGCCCGTTCCTAGCGTCGAGCGCATGACCACCGCACTCCCGATCCCGCCCGGCGCCGAGGCGCCGTCCGCGCACCCCGTCGTCGCCGCGCGAGGGCTCACGAAGCACTACGGCGCCGGCGACGGCACCGTCCACGCGCTCCGCGGCGTCGACCTGACGGTCGCGCGCGGCGAGTTCGTCGCGATCATGGGCCCGTCCGGCAGCGGCAAGAGCACTTTGATGCACCTGCTCGCCGGGCTGGACGCCCCGAGCGGCGGCGACATCCGCCTCGGCGGCCGCGACATCCGCGGGCTGGACGACGACGCGCTGACCGAGCTGCGCCGCGAGCGCATCGGCTTCGTGTTCCAGGCCTTCAACCTCGTGCCGACGCTCGACGTGATCGGCAACGCGCTGCTGCCGTTCGAGCTGCGCGGCCGGAAGCCGTCGCGGGAGGAGCGCGCCTTCATCGGTGCCCTGCTCGACGAGCTCGGCCTCGCCGACCGGCTCGGCCACCGGCCGCGCGAGCTGTCCGGCGGACAGCAGCAGCGCGTCGCGATCGCCCGCGCGCTCGCCGGACGGCCCGAGCTGGTCGTCGCGGACGAGCCGACCGGCAACCTCGACGGCCGCACCGGCCGCGAGGTGCTCTGCCTGCTCGAGGGCGCCTCGGCCCGGTACGGGCAGGCGATCGTCATGGTCACCCACGACCCGGTCGCCGCGTCCTTCGCGGACCGCGTCGTGTTCCTCGCCGACGGGCGCCTGGTCGCCGAGCAGGGCCGCATGTCGCCCGAGGCCGTCGCCGGCTTCATGCTCTCGCTCGAGGCCGGACGATGAGCGCCGGGTCGCGGCTGCCGGTCTCCGGCGTCCTGGTGACGTCGCTCGCCGCCGCCTTCGGCGTCGCGCTGCTGCAGGGCGTCGGCCTGCTCGCCGCGACGCTGCGGGCGGATCCCGTCGCGGGCGGCAGCGGCACCGTCGCCGTGCTGCTGCAGACGGTCGGGCTCGTCTTCGTCGTCGTCGCGGTCTACGCGAGCGCGGTCGTGACGACCAACACCTTCGCGGTCGTCGTCGCGGGCCGCGTGCGGCAGATCGCCCTGCACCGCCTGCTCGGCGCGACGGCGCGGGCGGAGCGGCGGGCCGTGACGCGGGACGGCCTCGTCGTCGGCGCCCTCGGCGCCGGGATCGGGCTCGTCACGGGCACGGCGCTCGTCGCCGCGCTGCTCGGCGCCGGGCGGGCGCTCGGGCGGTTCGAGTCCGTGACCTACTCGTTCGCGAACCCGGTCGTGCTCGTCCCCGCCGCGGCGGTGCTGCTGACCACCTGGCTCGCCGCGCGCATCGGCTCGCGCCGCGTCCTCGACGTCACGCCCGTGCAGGCGCTCGGCGGCGCGGAGGAGGCGTCCGAGGAGGAGACCCGCGCCTCGAGGGTGCGCAGCGCCGCCGCTGCCGCGCTCGTCGGCGTCGGCGCGCTGCTGCTCGGCGGCGGCGTCGTGCTCGGGACCGTGTCGGAGCAGGGCCTGCTGGTCGCGTTCTGCGGCGGCGTCACCTCGTTCACCGGGATCGTGCTCGGCGCGCACCTCGTGATCCCCCGCGCGCTGCGGCTCACCGGGCGGCTGCTCGGCACCTCGCCGACCGCGCGGCTCGCGGCGGAGAACGCCGTCCGCCACCCGCTGCGCAGCACCCGCTCGACCGTCGGCCTGCTCGTGTCGGTCACGCTCGTCGTCACCTTCGGCACGGCGCTGACCACGTTCAGCGCGATGGTGAAGGCCGCGGCGGGCGACGACCCCGCCTACTACGCGGGCATCGACGCCGCCCTCGCGACCACCATCGCGGTGTTCTCGGCCCTCATCGGCTTCAGCGCCGTGATCGCGGGCGCGGGCCTCGTCAGCTCGCTCTCGCTCGGCGTGCTCCAGCGCACCCGCGAGCTCGGGCTGCTGCGCGCCCTCGGGTTCAGCGCCCGGCAGCTGCGGCGGATGGTGCTGGCCGAGGCCGGCCAGCTGGTGATGACCGCGGCCGCGCTGGGCCTGCTGCTCGGCACCGTGTACGGGTGGGCCGGCGCGCACGCGCTGCTCGGGTCGGCGCCGGAGATGCCGGGCCCGTGGTTCGTCGCGGTGCCGTGGGGCGTGCTCGTCGCGGTCGTCGGCGGCGGCCTGCTGCTCACGCTCGTCGCCTCCGTCGCGCCCGCCGGCCGTGCGACCCGCGTGTCGCCGGTCGAGGCGCTGGGGGCGGAGTGATGCGCGCCGCACCCGTCGCCGCGGCCCTCGCCCTGGCGGTGGCGCTCGCCGGCTGCAGCGCCTCGCCCCTCGTCGCGCACCGGCGGGGCGGCACCGCGGCCGATCCCGCCGCGCTGCTGAAGGCGTGGAGCACGCCCGCGACCCAGCCCGGGTGGCTGCCGGAGGACGCGACGCGGATCCGCTGGGTCGCGTCCACCCGCGGCGGCGCGGACCGGGCGGCCGCCGTGCTCGAGGCGCGTTCCGCCGGGCCGCTGCCCGACTCCTGCACCGCGCTGCCGGACGGTCGCGGGGCGGCCATCGGCGCCGCCTGGGCGCCGCAGCGGGTGCCTGCGGAGGTCCGGCGGTGCGGCAACTGGGCCGTCACGGCGATCGACGGCGGCTACTACGGCTGGACCCCGGTCGACGCCGCGGCCGCGACCGGCTGACACCCCGCGCACAACCCCCGCCGCCACGATGGCGGCATGAGCGACGCGAACGGCATGAGCCTCTCGGCCGACGTCCCGACCCCGGTGCGCCGCTTCGTCGACACGACGAACGCCGGCGACGGCGAGGGGCTCGTGCAGGTGTTCACGGAGGACGCCTTCCTGTCGGACTGCGGCCGCGAGCACCACGGCCGTCAGGGCGTCGCCGAGTGGGACCGCACCGGCAACATCGGCGAGCAGGCGCACTTCGACCTGCTCGGCTGCAAGCCGGGCGCGACGCCGCAGGAGGTGGTCGCCACCGTGCTCGTGTCCGGCGACGGCTACAACGGCACGAGCGAGCTCGCCTTCACGCTGCGGGGCGAGGCGATCAGCCGGCTCGTCATCACGCCGTGAGCGGCCGCGTCCTGGTCGTCGGCGCGGGGCTCGCCGGGCTCGCGGCCGCGCTGCGCCTCGTCGACGCGGGTCGCGAGGTGGAGGTGCTCGAGGCGTCGGACGCGCCGGGCGGGCGGATGCGCAGCGACCGGGTCGACGGCTTCACGATCGACCGCGGGTTCCAGGTGCTGAACACCGCGTACCCGGAGCTGCGCCGCCTCGGCGTCCTGGACGCCCTGCCGCTGCGCGCCTTCGACAGCGGCGCCTACCTCCGCGACGCCCGCGGGCTGCACCTGGTCGCCGACCCGCGGCGGGTGCCCGCGGGCGCTGCCGGCCTCGTGACCGCGCCGCTCGGGACGCCGCTCGAGCGGGCGCGGCTCGGCGCGCTGCTCGCGGTCGCCGCCTACGGCCCCGCCGACGCGCTGCGGCGCGCGCATGACGAGCCGTTCCAGGCCGTGCTCGAGCGCTGGGGCGCCGCGGGGGCGCCGACGGAGCACTTCCTGCGCCCCTTCCTCGCCGGGGTGCTGCTCGACGACCGCCTGACGACGTCGAGCCGGTTCGCGACCGCCGTCCTCCGCACCTTCGTCCGCGGCGACGTCGTCGTGCCGGACGGCGGGATGGGCGCGCTGCCTGCGCTGCTCGCCGCCCGGCTCGGCGGCCGGGTCCGCTACGGCGCCCGGGTCGACGCCGTGCGCCCCGGCGAGGTCGACGTCGACGGCGCGACGGAGCGCGCGGACGAGGTCGTCGCCGCCGCGGACCCGCGCGCCGCCGCGCGGCTGCTCGGACTGCCGGAGCCCGCGATGCACGCGGTGACGACCGTCTGGCACGCGGTCGCGTCGCCGCCGGTCGACCGCCCCCTGCTCGTGCTCGACACGGAGGGCGGACCGGTGGTGAACAGCGTCGTCATGACGAACGCGGCGCCGTCGTACGGGGCCGGCGGTCGCGCCCTCGTCGCCTCCAGCGTCCTCGCGCCCGAGCCGCTGCCGGACGCCGTGCTGCGCCGGACCCTCGCCCGGCTCTGGGGCGTGCCGACCGCGGACTGGGAGGAGGTCGCGACGACGCGGGTGCCGCACGCGCTGCCGGCGCTGCCCGGCGGCTCGCGCCTGCGGAAGCCCGAGCGGCTCGCGCCGGGCCTGCGCGGCGCGGGCGACCACCGGGCGGCGCCGTCGAGCCAGGGCGCGCTCGCGAGCGGGCGCCGCGCGGCCGAGGCGGTGCTCGCGGCGCGCTGAGCCGCCGCCTGGAGCGGCCCTCGGTCCAGGAGCAGACTGTCGGCATGGGATCGCTCGTCGTGCCCCACGTCCGCCACCACGCCTCCTGGCTCGTCGCCGCCGCCGAGTTCGGGTCAGGGCACATCGACGGCGCCGGGCTGCCGGACGGCTTCGAGGTCGCGTCGGTGGCCGACGAGCAGGCGTTCGCGGCCCTCGTCGCGCAGCTGGTCGGGAACGTGCAGGAGGACTTCCCGCGCCCCGAGGGGTACGTGCCGGCGACGGCGCTCTGGATCGTGGACGGCGACCAGGTCGTCGGGTCGCTGCAGATCCGGCACCGCCTGACGCCGTTCCTGCTCGAGCAGGGCGGGCACATCGGCTACAGCGTGCGCCCCTCCGCACGCCGCCGCGGGCACGCCTCCGCCGCGCTCCGCGACGCGCTGCCGATCGCCCGCGACCTCGGCATCGAGCGCGTGCTCATCACGTGCGACGAGGACAACGCGGGCTCCCGCGCCGTGATCGAGCGCAACGGCGGCGAGTACGAGGACAGCCGGGTCGGCAAGCGCCGCTACTGGATCGCCACCTGACCCTCGCGGATCCGCAGTTCCTGCGCGATCAGTCGTCGACGACGGAGACCCGGACCTCGATGTTGCCGCGGGTCGCCTTCGAGTACGGGCACGCCTGGTGGGCGAGGTCCGCGAGCTCCTGGGCCTCGTCGCGCGGCAGCTCGGGGATCACGACCTCCAGCTCGACGGCGAGGCCGACCCCGCCGTCGTCGGTGCGGTGGAGGGAGACCCGGGCCCCGACGCTCGAGTCGCCGAGCGAGGCGTTCCGCTGCCGGGCGACGCCCTGCAGCGCGGAGTGGAAGCAGGCGGCGTAGCCCGCGGCGAACAGCTGCTCCGGGTTCGTGCCGGCGCCCGATCCGCCCATCTGGGGCGGCGTCGCCAGATCGAGGTCGATCAGGCCGTCCGTCGTGCGGACGTGCCCGTTGCGTCCTCCGCCCGTCGAGAGCGCCTCGGTCGAGTACATCGTCTCCGCCATGCGCCCAGGCTAGGCAGCGGCCGCTGAGCGGCCGGGCGCGGGCAGGACCGACCGGTGCGGTCCGCCCTGCCCGATCCCTCCGCTCAGGGGCGGGAGGCGCGGCGCGGGCCGCGGCGGCTCTGCGGCCGCTCCGGCTGCTGGTCCGCGTGGAGGGGCGCGATGCCGCTGCCCGGCGTCGCGGTGCTGAAGCGCACGGTCGTGGGCGCGCTGCGCCGCGGCCCCTGCTGGCCGCCGCGGGCGGGCTGCTGACGCCCCGAGCGCTGCGGCTCGCCGCTCCGGCGGGACTCGCCCTGCCGGCGCTGACCGCCCTGGCCCGCATCGCCCTGCCGGCGCTGGCCGCCCTGCCCGGGCTCCGCCTGCCGACGCGCGCCGCCCTGGCCGCGACCCTCCCCCGTGCGCCGGGGCTCGCCCTGCCGGGCGGGCTTCCGCTGCGGCTGCACAGGCGCGGCGACCGCCGTCGGCGCGACCTTCGGCGCGACCTCGCCGAGCAGCGCCTCGACCTCCTGCCTGGTCGCCGTCACGGACGTCGGGGTCGCCTTGATGCCCGCGGCGCGGAGCAGGGCGGCGACGTCGCGGCGCTGCTCGGGCAGCACCAGCGTGACGACGGTGCCGCTCGCGCCGGCCCGCGCGGTGCGGCCGCTGCGGTGCAGGTACGCCTTGTGCTCGGTCGGCGGGTCCACGTGGACGACGAGCGCGACGTCGTCGACGTGCACGCCGCGCGCGGCGACGTCGGTCGCCACCAGCACGCGGATGCCGCCGGTGGAGAACGCGGCGAGGTTCCGCTCGCGGGCGTTCTGCGACAGGTTGCCCTGCAGGTCCGCGGCGGGGATCCCGGCCGCGGTCAGCTGCTTGGCGAGCCGCTTCGCGACGTGCTTCGTGCGCACGAACAGGATGCGCCGGTCGGTGCCGGAGGCGAGCGCCTCCATCACGTGCTTCTTCGCGTCCGCGTCGGCGACCTCGAGCACCGCGTGCTCCATCGTCTCGACGGCGGACCGGCCGTCGTCGACGGAGTGCGTGACGGGGCGGTGGAGGAAGCGCTGCACCAGCTTGTCCACGCCGTTGTCGAGCGTCGCGGAGAAGAGCAGCCGCTGACCGCGCTCCGGCGTCTTGGACAGGATGCGCGTGACGCCGGGCAGGAAGCCCATGTCGGCCATGTGGTCGGCCTCGTCCAGCACGGTGACCTGCACGTCGTCGAGGGTGAGCACGCGCTGGCTCAGCAGGTCCTCGAGCCGGCCGGGGCAGGCGACGACGATGTCGACGCCGCCCTTCAGCGCGGTCTCCTGCGGGCGCTGCGAGACGCCGCCGAAGACGGTCGTGATGCGCATGCCGGCGGCCGCGGCGAGCGGCTCGAGCACCGCGGCGATCTGCGTCGCGAGCTCGCGGGTCGGGGCGAGCACGAGCCCGCGGGGCCGGCCGGAGCGGCGCTGACCGCCCGAGAGGCGGGCGACGAGCGGCAGCGAAAAGGCGAGGGTCTTGCCGCTGCCGGTGCGGCCGCGGCCGAGCACGTCGCGGCCCGCGAGGGAGTCCGGCAGCGTGGCGGACTGGATCGGGAAGGGCTCCGTGATGCCGCGCTCGGTCAGCGCGGGCAGCAGGGAGGAGGGGACGCCGAGATCGGCGAAGGACTGGGTGGGCATGGGAGTGCTCTCGGGTTCGAGCGGCTTCGGTCGCCGCGGCGGCGGTGCGT
Organism: Amnibacterium endophyticum; assembly: GCF_042680685.1. Lineage (NCBI taxonomy): Bacteria > Bacillati > Actinomycetota > Actinomycetes > Micrococcales > Microbacteriaceae > Amnibacterium > Amnibacterium endophyticum. Next base: position 31,242 of record NZ_JBHUEA010000025.1, read on the forward strand.
TCGGTGCACCTCGTGCGCCGCACGCGCCTCGCTCGACCGACCTGGATGGGCCGGGAGATCTGGGCGCTCCGACGCAGGCGCCCGACGGGCGCACCACGAAGCGTACCGGAGGGGATCAGGGGTTCCGCGCAGCGGCCGCCCGACGGCGTCGCGCGGCGAGCCGCTGGAGCAGCAGCACCGCGACCGCCGAGACGAGGATGCAGGCGATGTTCACGACCAGCTGCACCGCGGCGCCGAGCGCCTCGCCCGGCAGCCCGGCGACGAGGGCGGCGCCCGTGTTCGCGGCCGCCGGGATCGTCGTGACGCTGATGAAGACGCCGACGATCGCGCTCGACTTCGCGGAGGTGAGCGACAGGGTGCCGGCGGCTCCCGCGAGCAGGGCGACGATCACGCTCCAGGCGTCCGGGTGCGAGACGAAGGAGGTCAGCGGCCGGTTCCCGTCGAGGTAGCCCTTCGGCAGCCCCATGGTCGCGGCGACGAGCGCGGTGCCCGCGGCCGTGATCGCCACGCCGATGGGGAAGCCGACGAGCAGCGCCCGCATCGAGCGCCAGGCGAGCCGCCACCGCCTGCTGACGAGGCCCACCGCGATCGCGGCGAGCGGCCCGAACTCCGGCCCGAGCACCATGCCGCCGACGACCAGCACCGAGCTGTCGGTGATGACGCCGACCGCGGAGATCAGCATCGCGATGACGAGGAAGGCGAGGAACGTGACCGACAGCGACGACTCCTCGCTGGTGCGCTGGGCCACCTCCTCCCAGACGACCGCGTCGTCCCCCTGGCCGGGCGCGTCGGCCTCCGCCTGCCGGATCGGCGCGCCGAGCGCGGTGTCGACCTGCAGCAGCGTCACCGTGCCGCCCGCGTCGAGCACCGCGGGCCGCAGCGCGTCGAGCAGGCCGTCCGCCGCCTCGCGGGCCACGTCGGCCTCCACGACGTCGCCGGAGGGTTCGACGGCGGCGCGCCGGTGCTGCACGTTCGTCACCCCGGGGACGCCGCGCATCGCGGCGATCGCCGCCTCCGCGCGCTCGGGGCGGACGACGACGGTGGCGTGGAGCACGCGTGGATCCTGCCCGAGGCCCTACGCGAGGACCTGCGACAGCGCGGCCCGGCCGATCGCGGCGGTGGTCGGGCCGCCGTCGATCACGTGGGCCGCCGCCATGCAGAGGGCCCAGCCGCGCGCCCTTGTCCAGGTCGCCGCGTCGGGCGCGAGCGCGGCGCGGAACCGCTCGCGCGCGCCGGGCCCGAAGGTGAGCCAGGCCGTCGCGACGTCCGTCGCCGGGTCGCCGCCGCCGGTGTCGCCGAAGTCGACGACGGCGGTGAGGCGGCCGTCCCGCTGCACGAGGTTCGCGGGGTGCAGGTCGCCGTGCAGCCGGAGGCGCGGCCCGGACCACGGCGCCGCGTCGAGCGCCTCCCTCCACCGCGCGTCGAGCCGCGGGTCGTCCAGCGCCGCGAGCCGCTCGGTCATCGCCGTCGCCCGCGCGGCGAGCGGGACGCCGCGCACCGGGTTCTCGGGCGCGGCCTCGTCGGGCACGTGGAGGGCGGCGAGGAAGGCCGCGAGCGCCTCGGCGAGCCCGGCGTCCTCCCGCATCCCCGCGTCGGCGACGGTGCCGCCCGCGAACCAGGGCACCACGGACCAGGGGAAGGGGAAGCGGTCCGTCGGCGTCCCGACGCGGACCGGCGCGGGCACCGCGACGGGAACCCGCGCCGCGATCGCGGGCAGGGCCAGCTGCTCGTGGCGGATCAGCGCGGCCGCGACGCGCCGGCGCGGCAGCCGCACGGCGAGGTCGTCCCCGAGCCGCAGCACGACGTTGTCCCAGCCCTCGGCCACGGGCACCAGCGGCAGGCGGGCGAGGTCGGGGTGCTGCTCCTCGAGCAGCGCCCGCGCGATCTCGGGTCCGGCTTCGATGTCGGCGGCGGGCACGCGCTCCACCCTGGCGCAGCGCGGGCCTCCCGAACGACGGAGTTCCGGCCGCCCGGGTCGATCAGCGCGGCGTGTCGCTCCGTCGTTCGGGGAACTGTCCGTCGATCGAGCGGGGATCCGTCGTTCGGGAGGGGGCGTCAGGGCAGGGCGCCCTGCAGGGCGACGGCGCCGGGCGGGGTGATCGCGGTCACGGTCGCGTACCCCTGCGCGAGCAGGTCGAGGTCGCTGCCCGCGTCCGCCGCCCCGGCGCGGCCGAGCGCCGCCCGCAGCTCCTCCTCGTCGCCGCCGTCCGCGGACGAGGTGCGTACGACGCCGCCGGTGGCGAGCGGCGCCTCGCGGAACTCGAAGGCACCGGGCCGGTTCGGTGCGTTCAGGTTCAGCACGGTCGCCGCCGGCTGCGCCTGCAGCAGCGGCAGCAGGGTGACGGCGGCCGCGGCCGCGTCCTCCCAGTGCAGCGCGTCGGAGGGCTGGTCCACGTCCAGCGAGACCGCGAGCGCCCGGAGCCCGCCCACCCCGGCGGTCAGCGCGGCGCCCGCGGTGCCGGAGTGCAGCAGCACGCGGCCGGTGTTCGCGCCGTAGTTGATGCCGGAGAGCACCACGTCGGGGCGGGGGCCGAACGAGCCGCGGAGCGCCAGCAGCACGCACATCGCGGGTGCGGCGTGGACGGCGAAGGCCTCCGGCACGCCGGGCACCTGCCGCCGGTCGACCGCGACCTGGTCCGCGTCGTCGTCGACGAGGATCGCGGCGCTCGCGCCCGACCACTGCCGCGCGGGCGCGGCGATCACGACCTCGTGGCCCGCCGCCACGGCGGCGACGGCGAGCGGCCGGATGCCGGGGGCGTCGATCCCGTCGTCGTTGACGACCAGGATGCGGAGGCTCGGCACGTCCTCGACGCTACGGCACCCGCATCGGCGGGAGCCGAAGCCCTCAGGCGTCCGCTCCCCTAGCGTGGAGCGGGTGCCTCCCGAGCCGCACCGGTCGACCGCCGCCGCGATGGACCCCGTCGTCCTCTACCGCCTCATGGCGCTGCGCAACGCCGTCTTCGTCGTCGAGCAGCGCGCCGCGTACGACGACCTGGACGGCCGGGACGTCGAGCCGGGAGCCGAGCAGCTGTGGATCGAGGAGGACGGCGCGGTGCTCGCGACGCTGCGGATCCTCGAGGAGCGCGGGGCCTGGCGGATCGGGCGCGTCGCGACGGCGGCGGCGGCGCGAGGGCGCGGGCTCGGCGCGGACCTGATGCGGACGGCCGTCGCGCGGTGCCGGGAGCGGGACGCCGCGCTGCCGGTGGTGCTCGGTGCGCAGGAGCACCTGGCCGGCTGGTACGGCCGCTTCGGCTTCGCGCTCGACGGCCCCGGCTGGGTCGAGGACGGGATCCCGCACGTGCCGATGCGGCTGCCGGCCGCCTGATCGCGCCCGTCGCCTGGCCGGTTCGCGCATCCGCGCGACGGTGTCCGAGCCCTGCCCTACGTTCGCCCCATGCACCTCTTCCCCGCCCCCGCCCGCACGGCACCGGCGGAGTGGCGGCGGCTCGGCCGGTTCCTCTGGTCCGGGCGACGCGACGGACGGCCGGTCGGCACGATCGAGCACGGCCGCCGCTTCGTCGTGCTCGGGCTCGAGGGCGACCTGCTCGGCCGCTTCCGCACCTTGGCCGAGGCGCAGGCGGCGGTCTGACCGCTCAGCCGACCGGCAGCGCCTCGACGAGGAGGTCCTTCATCGCCGTCCAGCTGCGCCGCTCGGCGGTCGCCTGGAACTGGGCGCCGTGGTCGGGGGCGTCCGTGCCCGGCACCGTGAAGGCGTGCATCGCGCCGGCGTAGGTGACCACCTGCCAGTCCAGGTCGGGCACGCCCCGCAGCTCGTCCTCGAGCGCCGCGACGTCCTCGGGCGGCACCACCGGGTCGACGGCGCCGGTCAGCACGAGCAGCGACGCGCGGATGCGCTCCGCCTCCCCCTCCGGCCCCGCCTGCAGGCCGCCGTGGAAGCTGATGACCGCGGAGAGGTCGGCCCCGGTGCGGGCGAGCTGCAGCACCGAGGAGCCCCCGAAGCAGTAGCCGATCGCGGCGGTGCGGTCCTCGGCGACCTCCGGCAGCGCCCGCATCGCCTCGAACGCGCCCGTCACGCGGCGCCGCCAGAGGTCCTGGTCGCCGTAGTAGGAGCCGGCGACCTGCGCCGCCTCCGCCTGCGAGGGACGGACGTTCGCGCCGTAGACGTCGCCGCCGAACGCGGCGTAGCCGAGCCGCGCGAGCATCTCGCAGCGCATCCGCACCATGTCGGACACGCCGATCCAGTCGTGGATCACGAGCACGGCCGGGTGCGGGCCGTCGCCCGCGGGCACCGCGAGGACGCCGCGGCAGGCCGTCCCGTCGACGTCGTAGTCCACGTCGCGCAGCGTCACCCCGCCGCTCGGCTCGGGCTCGCGGTCGAGGATCTGCTGCAGCTCGGGGGCGTACGTCATGTCCGCGAGTCTGCGCCCGCCCTCCTCATCGCCGGCTGTCCGTCGCCGCCGGGCCTCAGCGCACGCGGGCCGGGCGCACCGAGGCGGTGTCGAGCGAGGCGCCGGCCGGCAGGTCGACCGCGGTGCGCACGACCGCGGCGACGTCCTCCGGCGCGAGCAGGTACCGCAGGTCGTACTCGGCGCCCTCGCGCGCGACCTTCGCCCGCTGCATGTCCGAATCGGTGCGCCCGGGATGGACGGCGGTGACCCGGACGCCCGCGCCGCGCTCCTCCTCCCTGAGCGCGTCGCCGAACGCGCGGAGCGCGAACTTCGAGGCCGCGTAGACCGCCCCGCCCGCCGACGCGGTGAAGCCGGCGCCGCTGTTGACGAGCACGACGAGCCCGCCCGCGGCACGCAGCGCCGGGAGCGCGGCGCGCGTGAGGTCCGCGACGGCGAAGAGGTTCGCCGCGAAGACCCGCTCCCACGTCGCCCGGTCGGTGCCGGCGACCGTGGTCCCGTCCTCGACCCCGGCGGAGTGCACGAGCACGTCGAGGCGCTCCGGCACGGGCGGCAGCGGACCTGCGGCCAGGTCGGCGACGAACGGCTCGGCCGACGGCAGCCCGTCCACGACCGCCTGCACACCGCCGGCGTCCCGGCCGCCGACCAGGACGTGGTGGGTGCGCCCGAGGTCCGCCGCGATCGCGCGGCCGATGCCGCGGCTGCCGCCGGTGACGAGGGCGACCCTGCGCTGCTCCATGCCGCCAGGCTAGGAGCGCCTCCCAGGGCGCCCGCCTACCGTCTGCGCGCATGGCACTCGGCGTCGGCACCGGCCCCCTCTCCCCCGACTGCGACGGGGCCGTGCTGCCCGCGCGGCCGGACGCCTTCCTGCAGCCCTACCCGAGGCGCGTGCGCGCGATCGTCGGCGACCGGACCGTGCTCGACACCGAGGGCGCCGTGATGCTGCACGCCGCGGGCCGGATGCCGCAGCTGTGGTTCCCGGCCGGCGACGTGAGCGCCGACCTGCTGCCGGAGGGCGCGACGGCCCGGCCCGGTGCGGACGATCCCGCCGACGCGATCGGCGACCGCGTGTCGATCCGGTTCAGCGCGGCGGACCGCTGGCTCGTCGAGGACGAGCCCGTGTACGCGCACTTCAAGGACCCGTACCACCGGGTCGACGTGCTGACCGCGTCCCGCTCGGTCGTCGTGCGCGTCGGCGGCGAGGTCGTGGCCGAGAGCCTGCGGCCGAAGCTGCTGTTCGAGACCGGGCTGCCCGTGCGCTACTACGTGCCGTGGGCGGACACCGCCATCGGCGCCTTCGAGCGGAGCGGCACGGTCTCCGAGTGCCCCTACAAGGGCGACGGGCAGCACTGGCACGTCACGGCCGGCGGGCAGCGGGTCGAGGACGCGGCATGGAGCCTGCCCCGCCCGCTGCCGGAGGGCTTCCCGGCGCTCGAGCACGTCGCGTTCTACGCCGAGAAGGTGGAGCTGGAGGTCGACGGCCGCCGCGTCACCGCCTGACCGCGCTGGTCAGAGGTTCGCGACGATCGCCTCCGCCAGCGCCTCGTAGGCGGCCTGGTCGCCGCCGTCGAAGCCCACGGTCTTCAGCAGCAGCCCGCGGCGGTCCTTCACCACGAGGACCGTGCCCGACTCCCCGGCCGCGAAGCCGCGGGTCGCGCCCCGCACCTCGGTCGCCGACCGGGGTCTCGGCACGACGCCCTCCGGCAGGAAGACGTCCGGCTGCGGCGTGTACTGGGCGAGCACCCGCCGGGTCGTGGAGACGGTCCAGACGCACTGCCCGCCGTTCAAGGGCCCCTTCGACGGGACGCCCGCGCCGGGGTCCGCGCCGATCGCCGCCCGCAGCCGCGCGACCGGCACGAGCGCGCAGACGTCGTCCACGGCGCGGGTGCTCGCCGCGGGCGGCCCGGCGGGACGGCTCGCGGTCTCCTCCGGCTGCCCGGAGCAGCCCGTCAGCGCGACGAGCAGCGCGAGGCCGACGGCGGCGGGGCGGAGGCGGGGCACCGTCGCATCATGGCGCCGGCACCTGGACGGTGCGGCCTCAGGCGGCGCGCCTGCGCAGGCGCCGCAGCTGGGCCGCCAGCTCGGGCCGGGCGCGGCGCTGCCCGCCGCGCTCGGCGATCGCCCGCTTCAGGTCGACGAGCACGCGCTCGAGCCGCGGCACGTCCGGGTGCCAGCCGCGGCGCTCGCACTCGTCCAGCCACTCCACGAGCGCCCGATGGCCGCGCTCGCCGTTGCACCGGCGGCAGGCCGCGACCTCGTTCTCGAGCCACGACGGCCCGCCCTTCGCCCGCGGCACGACGTGCTCCGTGGTCGGCCGCGACAGCCGGTCGAACCCGCCGCCGCACCACACGCAGGTGGCGCCGTCGCGCTCGAGCGCCGCCGCCAGCCGCTCCGCCCGGTCCAGCTGTGCCATCGTCCTCGCGACAACGCTGGAGGCCGCAGCCCTGTTCCACCGCCTGGCCCTTCATCTTGTAGGCAGATCTCGCCTCCACGGCCAGATCTGCCTACAAGATGCAGACCGCTCCGCCCCGAGGATGAGGGAGGACCCGCCTCGCGGCGGAGGATGCGTCGACCCGGGGCCGATCCGCGGCGGGCACCCGCCGCGGGACGCTGCACCCATGACCGTCCTGCTCGCGGATCCCGAGATCCGCGCCGTGCCCGTCCGCGAGTGCGGCGAGCCGCTCGTCCCCGTCCCCCACGGCGTCGAGGCCCTCGGCGAGCGCCCGCTCGTCCGCGCCGGCCTCGCCGCCCGGCTCGCCGCCGCGGGGCTGCTGCTGCCGCCCGGGCGCCGGCTGCTCGTCGTGGAGGGGCACCGGTCGCCCGGCGACCAGACCGCGATCTGGGACCGCTACGCGGCCGCGGTCGAGCGGGACCACCCGTTCGAGTCCGCGGGCGAGCGCCGCCGGCTCATCAGCCGCTTCGTCGCCCCGCTCGAGGTCGCGCCGCACGTCGCGGGCGCCGCGGTCGACGTCACCCTGGTCGACCGCCTGGGCCGACCGCTCGACCTCGGCACCCCGATCGACGCGACGCCGGAGGAGAGCGGCGGCGCCTGCTTCCTCGACGCCGCCGTCCCGGCCGAGGCGAGGATCGAGCGGCGCACCCTCGCCGAGGCGCTGCGCGGTGCGGGGCTCGTGAACTACCCGACCGAGTGGTGGCACTGGAGCCACGGCGACCGGTACTGGGCCTGGGCGACCCGCTCGCCCGCCGCGCGCTACGGGCCGGTCGAGGCGCCCGCCCGTCTCGTCGGATCGGCGTCGGGACGGTGATCGCCCTCGCCGAGGCGGGCCGGGTCGCCGCCCGCCCGATGCTGCGGCTCGACCCCGCGGCCGTCGCTCACAACGTCCGCGTGCTCCGCCGCACCGCCGGCGTCCCCGTGCTCGCCGCCGTGAAAGCGGACGGCTTCGGCTGCGGCGCGGAGGCGGTCGCCCGAGCCGCGCTCGGCGCGGGGGCCACCTGGCTCGGCACCACGACGCTCGCCGAGGCGGTCGCGCTGCGCCGCGCCGGGCTCGCCGCGCGCACCCTCGCCTGGCTGCACCCGGTCGACGCGGACTGGGAGACCGCGCTGCGCCTGCGCATCGACGTCGCGGTCCCGTCGGCCGACCACCTCGCGGCGCTCGCCGCGGCCGCCCGCCGCCTCGGCGTCCGCGCCGCCGCGCACCTGCACGTCGACACGGGGATGGCGCGCGACGGCGCCTCGGTGCCGGAGTGGCGGCGGCTGGTGCGCGCCGCGGCCGGGGCCCGCGACGCGGTCGAGGTCGTCGGCGTGATGGGGCACCTGCCCTGCGCCGACCTGCCCGGGCACCCGAGCACCGCGGCGGGGATCCGCGCCTTCGCGGGGGCGGTCGCCGCGGCCCGCGCGGCCGGGCTGCGCCCCGCGCTCAGGCACCTCGCCGCGACGGAGGCGGCGCTGCACGTGCCCGCGGCCCGCTTCGACCTCGTGCGCGTCGGGGCGGGCCTCTACGGGATCGGCGAGGGGCTCAGGGAGGTGGCGACGCTGACCGCCCCCGTCGTGCTGACCCGCCGCGTCCGCGCCGGCACGCCGGTCGGCTACGGCCACACGGCGACGGCCCCGCGCGACACCGTCCTCGCGACGCTGCCGGTCGGCTTCGCGGACGGGCTGCCGCGGTCCGCGGTCGGGGCCGAGGTGCTGCTCGGCGGCGCGCGCCGGCCGGTGCTCGGCCGGATCTCGATGGACCAGGTCGTGGTCGACGCGGGACCGGCCGGCGTGCCCCTCGGCAGCGTGGCGACCGTGTTCGGCGACGGCGGCCCGAGCGTCGCGGAGTGGGCCGCGTGGGCGGGCACCAACCCGCACGAGGTCCTCACCGGCGTCGGCGCGCGGGTGGTGCGCTCTTGAGGCGCCGGGTGGCGGTCGTCGGCGGCGGGGCGAACCCGGAGCACGAGGTGGCGCTCCGCGGCGCGGCGGCGGTGTCGGCGGCGCTCGCGGAGGCCGGGCACGATCCGGTGCCGCTGACGATCGGCCGCGACGGCGTCTGGCACGACGCCGCAGGCCCGCTCGGCGACTCCCCCGCGGCCTCCCTCGCGACGGCGCTCGGTCTGCTCGCCGGCTGCGACGCGGCGTTCCCGGTGCTGCACGGCACCCGCGGGGAGGACGGCAGCGCCGCGGCGCTGCTCGACCTCGCCGGGGTACCGGCGGTCGGCTGCGGCGTGCGGGCCGGGGCGATCGCGATGGACAAGCACGCGACGAAGGCCCTCGCGCGCTCCCTCGGCATCGGCGTCGTCGAGGCGGCGCTCGTCCTGCCGGGCGCCCCAGTGCCGCAGGTCGCCCTGCCGGCCGTGGTGAAGCCGACGACCGCGGGCTCGAGCTTCGGCGTCGCCCTCGTGGAGCGCGCCGCCGACCTGCCGGGTGCCGTCGCGGCGGCCGCCGCGCTCGGCGACGCGGTGCTGGTGGAGCGGTACGTGCGGGCGCGGGAGGTGCACGTGGCGGTGCTGCAGCGGCCGGACGGCACCCTGCTGGTGCCGCCGGTGCTCGAGTTCGCGAAGCCGGACGGGGTCCTGTTCGACACCTCGCGGAAGTACGAGACGGGCGTCGTGCCGCTGCTGCCCGCGCCGCTTGCGGACGGGCTGCGGCCGCGGCTCGAGGCGGCCGCGCTCGCGCTGTTCCGGGCGCTCGGCTGCGCGGGGCTGTCCCGGTTCGACTTCTTCCTCACCGACGACGGGTTCCTGCTGAACGAGGTGAACACGATGCCGGGCATGACGGCGCAGTCCGGCTTCCCGATGATGTGCGCCGCCGCGGGCCTGCCCTACCCTGCCCTCGTCGCCGAGCTGGTCGAGACCGCCCTCGCCGCGACGCCGGCCGCGTCCGGGGCGGCGCTCAGCCGATGATGCGCTCCGCGACCGACACGGCCCGGTCGACGGGGACGGCGAAGCCAATCCCGATGTTGCCGGAGCCGAGGGTCGCGATCGACGTGTTCACGCCGACCACGCGGCCGTCGAGGTCGACGAGCGGCCCGCCCGAGTTGCCGGGGTTGATCGACGCGTCGGTCTGCACCATCGGCAGCCGCTGGCTGCCGCCGCGGTCGACGGCGCTGACGATGCCGGAGGTGACGGTGCCGTTCAGCCCGAGCGGCGATCCGACCGCGATCACCGGCTGCCCGATCGCGAGGGTGGCGCTGCGGCCGGTCCGCGCGGGCGGCAGGGCGTCGGCCTCGGTCCGCAGCACCGCGATGTCGTTCTCCTCGTCGCTGCCGACGACCGAGGCCGACACGGTGCGGCCGGTCGAGGTGAGCAGCTGCACCCGCGTCGCGCCGTCGACCACGTGATGGTTCGTGATCACGTGCCCGTCGCCGTCGAGCACCCAGCCCGACCCGCTGCCGCGCTGCGTGCGCACCTGCACGACCGAGGGGAGGATCGACTGCGCGGCGGCCTCGGTCTCGGTGCCCGGCGCGCTCGTGGCGCCCGGGATCGCGAGCGGCGGCGACACGGGCGTGCGCACCTCCGCGACCGCCCACGCCGTCGCCCCGCCGCCGAGCGCGCCGACGAGCAGCGTGACGAGCAGCACGAGCCCGCCCGACGCGCC
>NZ_JBHUEA010000026.1:0-36018 GCF_042680685.1 Amnibacterium endophyticum
CGATCCGCCTTCCCCGCGCACCCGCTCGCCGCCGTCGGCGTCGCGAGCCCGGCCGCGTGGGCGACGACCGACCCGGTCGGCCTGGCAGTCGGGCTCGTCGCCCTCGTCGCGGCCGCCCGGCACCGCCGCACGAGGGGCCTCGCCGTCGCGGCGGCCCTGCTGCTGCTCGCATCGGTCTGGCCGGCGGGCGCCGACCCGGTCGGCCTGCTCGACGCCCTGCTCGTCGCCGCCGCGCTCGCGACCGGAGCGGCCGCGCAGCGGGCCGCGGTCGCGCTGCTCGACCCGGTCTTCCGTCGCAGCCTGGTCGGCTCGGGCTGGCTGACCGGCGTCGCCGCGCTGCTGCTCGTGGGCGTCGTCGTGGCGCTCACCGGCCTGCCCCGGCTCGAGGCGCGGCCCGACCGGGAGGTGGCGCAGGTGCAGCGGTGGCTCGCGGACGGCGTCCCCGCCGACCGGCTGGTGCTCGTCGGGCTCGGCACCTGGCCCGATCTCGCGGACGCGGGCGGGGCGTCCGTCGGCTGGTACGCCGGGCGGTCCGGCAGCGTGCCGAGCTCCGCCCCGTGGGACCGCGCCGACTACGTGGTGGCCGACAGGTCGCTGCAGGGAGCGGGCGGCGCCGCCGAGGCGGCGCTGCAGCGCTCGTCGGCCGTCGCGCGGTACGGCACCGGCCCGGATGCCCTCGTCGTCCGAGCCGTGCAGGGCGGGGGGACCGCCTCGCCGCAGCCCGCTCCGTCTCGCTCGCCCTCGCCGACGGCTGTGCCCGGGCCGACGCCGACCGCGCCGACGGGTGCCGCGGAGCGCCGAGCGGCCGCCGTGCGCCTCGACGCCGGCCGTCAGCTCGCGGCGAACCCGCGCATCACGATGAGCGACCGCGACCGGGCACTGCTCGAACGCGGTGCGGTCGACGCGCGCATCGCCCTGGTGCTCGCGCAGCTGGCGGCGACGGACCGCATCACCGTGGCCTCCTTCGGCGTGCAGCCGGGCGACGACTCCGGGCTGCGCACCTCGGTCGTGATCAGCGAGGTCGACGGGCGGCCGGTGCCCGAGGACCTCGCGGCGACCAGCGACCTCGTGCGCACCTTCTCGGCGCTCCGCGGCGACTTCGCCGCCCGCACCATCGACGTCACGCAGGACGGCGTCGTCGCCGCCTTCATCCCGGATCCCGAGTGGGTGCCCTCGTCCTGACCCGGCCGGGCGCGTCGTCAGCACCGCGCGATACCGTGGACCGCGTGATCCGACGCCCCCGCCTCGCCGTCCTGGCCGCAGCCGCGGCCGCGCTGGCCCTCGTGGTCGCGCCCACCGCTCCCGCCACCGCCGCGACCCGCGACGGCTGGGTGCGCCTCGCGCACATGTCGCCGGACACCGCCGCCGTCGACGTGACGCTGTCCAGCCTGAGCGGCGGCGTCCTCTTCCGGCTCGACGACGTCGCGTACGGGGCGATCTCCCCGTACATGAAGCTGCCGCAGGGCACCTACGCGCTCGCGATGCGGCCGGCAGGCAGCACGGACCCGAACGCGACGCCCGTCGTGAGCGGGTCCGTCGAGGTCACGGCGGGGGAGGCCGAGACCGTCGCGGCGATCGGCCTGAACAAGGACCTCGAGACCAAGGCCTTCTCCGACGACCTCGCCGAGGCGGCGGGCGACCGCGCGAAGGTGCGGATCGTGCAGGCGGCCGTCACGCACGACGCCGTCACCGTCGACGCCGGCTCCACCTCGGTGGCCGACGGCGCGAAGTTCGGCTCGATCGGCGACTACGTCTCGGTGCCGGCCGGGAAGACGGCGCTGAAGCTGTCCTCGGGCTCGGACACCGCCACCGTCGACGAGGACTTCGCCGCGGGCAGCGCGCACACCCTGTTCGTCATCGACGACGCCAAGGGCGGGCTCACGCTCGCGACCGCGCTCGACAGCGCCGCCTCGACCGTGGCCCCGGTCGGTGCCCTGGCCGCGGGCGGGGGAGGCCTCGCCGCGGGCGACGCGGGCCTCGCCGGGCTGCTCGCGGCCGGTGCCGCCGGCGCCGGGATCCTGCTGACCGGCGCGATGGTGCGGGGCCGCCGGCGGACCGTCCGGGTCTGACCGTGCGGGGCCGGCCCGTCGCCCTGCTCGTCGCCCTGCTGCTGGCGATGGGCGGCGGCACGGCCGCGTCGCTGCACCTCGCGGATCAGCGGCGGGCCGAGCGGAGCGCCGTCGTCGCGGAGCGGGCCGAGCGCACGGCCGCCGAGATCCGTCGCGAGCGCGGCGCGACCGGCGCCTTCCAGCAGCCGGTGAGGACCGAGCGCCCAGAGCGGTCGACCGCGAAGCCCGTCCGGGTCGTGATCCCGAGCATCGGGGTCGACTCGTCGCTCGAGCGGCTCCGCCGCGACGCGCGCGGGGTGCTCCAGGCGCCCGAGTACGCCGACGAGGCCGGGTGGTGGTCGGGCGGGGTCGTGCCGGGGCACGTCGGGCCGGCCATCATCGTCGGGCACCTCGACACGATCCAGGGCGACGCGGTCTTCGTCGACCTGCGGCGCCTGCGGCCGGGCGACCGGATCCGGGTGCGCATGTCGGACGACAGCCAAGTCGTCTACCGCGTCGACCGCAGCCACGTGGTCGACAAGGCGCTCTTCCCGTCGGACGCCGTCTACGGCCCCACCCCGGACGCGCAGCTGCGCCTCATCACCTGCAGCGAGCCGTTCGACCCGATCGCGCACAGCTACACGGACAACCTCGTCGTCTACGCGACGGAGGTCTGAGGGATCAGACCAGGGTGCGCTCGGCGAGCTGCTCGCGGGTCCACCCGGTCGGGTCGGCCAGCACCTCGCGCGCGCCGTCACGGGCGTCCGGCTCCGCGTCCGACGAGTTGCCCCACAGCAGGACGCCCTTCACCGCGTCGCCGTCCAGGTAGTAGACGGTGCCCTTCGCACCGGGCTCGGCCCACGCCTCCACGGTGTCGAGCCGCGAGTCGAGGTCGCCGACGGCCTCGTACCGGTGCCCGAAGACCATCGAGTAGAAGTACGGGGTGTAGGTGAAGGGCGCCTCGTCGCCGACCATCTGCCGTCCGGCCGCCCGGCCCATCTTCCGCGCCAGGTCGACGTGCTCGATGCGGCGGCGGCCGAGCAGCGCGTCCGGATAGCTGGCCACGTCGCCCGCCGCGTAGACGGAGGGGTTCGAGGTGCGCAGGTGCTCGTCGACGACGACACCGTCGTCGACCGCCAGGCCGGCGGCCTCCGCGAGCGCGGTGTTCGGCTCGATGCCGAGCCCGAGGACGACCGCGTCGGCCTCCAGGGTGCCGCCGGAGTCCAGCTCGAGCGTCACGCCGTCGGCGGTCTCGGTGCCGCCGGTCACCTTCGTGCCCGTCACGATCTCCACACCCGCGTCCTCGAACCAGCGCTGGAAGGTCTCGGCGAGGGGACGCGGGAAGACCTTCTCGCGCAGGGTGTCGTCGGGGACGACCAGGGTCACGCGCACGTCGTTCTGCACGAGCGCGGCGGCGATCTCGGTGCCGATGTAGCTGCCGCCCACGACCGCGACGTGCGGCCGCTCGGCGGCGAGCTCGCGCAGGTGCCGGTAGTCGGCGAAGGTGCGGAAGTAGACGACGCGGTCGCCCGCGGGCAGGTCGATCGTCTTCGGCGAGCCGCCGGTCGCGATCAGCAGGGCGCCGTACTCGAGCGTCTCCCCGGTCCCTCCTGAGCCTGTCGAAGGGCCCTCGACCGTGACCGTCTTGCCCTCGGGGTCGATCGCCGACACCGTGGCGCCGGTGCGGATCTCCGCGTCCGCCGTGCCGAGCGGCACCTTGTCCTCGGTGAACGACGGATCGGTCCAGAGCAGCTTCGACAGCGCCGGGCGCGTGTAGGGCTCCTCGGGGTCGTCGCCGAGCACGAGCACGGCGCCGTCCCGGTCCAGCTCGCGGATGCCCTTCACGGCGGCGTCGGCGATCATCCCGCCGCCGACGATCACGTACTCGTAGCGCGTCATGTCCCGAGCCAATCAGCCCGTCCTGGAGGTCAGGCGAGGACGGCGGCGCTGTCCGGCGGCAGGGTGAGCGCGTCCCCGTCGAGCGCCACAGCCTCCGCCGTCTTCAGCACCAGGGACCCGGATGCCGCCACGGTTACCGGCGCGGTGCCGAGGTTCGCGGCGACCGTCACCGCGCCGCGGCGCAGCACGATCGTCCCGGCGGCGTCGTCCGCCTCGGCCTCGATCGACGTGAAGGCGGGGTCCGTCAGCTCGGCGAGCCGTCGGCGCAGCAGGATCAGCCGCTTGTGCAGCGCGAGCAGCGCCGCGTGGTGGCCGGACTCCGGCTCGCTCCAGTCCAGCTTCGACCGCTGGAACGTCTCGGGGTCCTGCGGGTCCGGCACCGTGTCGGGGTCCCAGCCCATCTTCGCGAACTCCTCGATGCGGCCCTTCGCGGTCGCCTCGCCGAGGTCGTGCTCCGGGTGGCTCGTGAAGAACTGCCAGGGCGTCGTCGCACCCCACTCCTCGCCCATGAAGAGCATCGGCGTGAAGGGGGTCAGCAGGTTCAGCACGGCGCCGACCGCGAGCCGCTGCGGGGACAGCGTCTGCGACAGCCGGTCGCCGGTGGCGCGGTTGCCGATCTGGTCGTGGTCCTGCGCGAAGGTCACGAGGCGGCTGGTCGGCATCGTCAGCCGGTCGATCGGCCGCCCGTGGTGGCGCTCGCGGAAGGAGGAGAGCGTGCCGTCGTGCACGAACCCGTGCGTCATCGCCCGGGCGAGGACGGTGAGGCCCTCGAAGTCCGCGTAGTAGCCCGTCGTCTCGCCCGTCAGCGCGACGTGGAGCGCGTGGTGGTAGTCGTCGCTCCACTGCGCGGTGAGCCCGTAGCCGTGCGCCTCGCGAGAGGTGATGAGGCGCGGGTCGTTCATGTCCGACTCGGCGATCAGGGTCAGCGGGCGGCCGAGGTGCGCCGACAGCCGGTCGGTCTCGACCGCGAGGCGCTCGAGCAGGTGCTCGGCGCGCGAGTCGACCAGCGCGTGCACCGCGTCGAGCCGGAGCCCGTCGACGTGCATGTCCGACATCCACATCAGCGCGTTGCCGACGATGAGGTCGCGGACCTCGTCGGAGTCCGGGCCGTCGAGGTTCATCGACGTGCCCCACGTGTTCGCGCCGCCCTCGGAGAAGTACGGGCCGAACTGCGGCAGGTAGTTGCCGGACGGGCCGAGGTGGTTGTAGACGACGTCCTGGATCACCGCGAGGCCGCGGCCGTGGCAGGCGTCGACGAAGCGCTGGTAGGCCGCCGGCCCGCCGTACGTCTCCTGCACCGCCCACCACAGGACGCCGTCGTAGCCCCAGTTCCAGCGGCCGTTGAAGGCGTTGACGGGCAGGACCTCGACGTGCGTGATCCCGAGGTCGACCAGGTGGTCGAGCCGCTCGATCGCGGAGTCGAGGGTGCCGCCCGGCGTGAAGGTGCCGATGTGCAGCTCGTACACGGCGCCGCCCGCGAGGGGGCGCCCCGTCCAGGCGCCGTCCTGCCACTCGTGCGCGGCGGGGTCGAAGCGCTGCGACGGCTCGTGCACGCCGTCCGGCTGCCGCCGGGAGCGCGGGTCGGGCACGGGGGAGTCCGCGTCGTCGAGCAGGTAGCCGTACCGGGCGTCGGTCGCGGGCGCGAGGTCGTCGGAGGGCGACCACCAGTCGCCCTCGTCCTTCGTCATCGGGTGCTCGGCGCCGTCGAGCCAGAGGCGCACGCGCTCGGGCTTCGGCGCCCACACGGCGAGCGGGTGACGGTTCACGGCTTGCCTCCGTTCTCGATCAGCAGCGCGACCGGGTAGGTGTCGAGCACGTCGGCGATCCGCAGCGCGCCGCCCGGGTGCTCGCGGTTCGTCAGCAGGTCGAGCACGGGCGCGCTGCCCACGTCGACGGTCGTGTCTCCCCAGCCGCCCCGCTCGGCGAGGCGGACGGGCAGCCGCGTGGCGAGGGCGATCGCGCCGCCGCGGTCGAAGGCGACGAGGTGCTCGGCCGCGGCCCCGTCCGCCGTGAGCGGCGAGTAGGCCGTGAACAGCTCGGGGCGGTCGCGCCGCAGGCGCAGCGCATGGGCGACGAGGTGCAGCTTCGCGGCGCCGGTCTCGTCGATCACCGGCTGCGCGCCGGCGTCGAGCTCGCCGAGCAGCTCGCGGCGGCGGCGGAAGTCGACCGGCCGCCGGTTGTCCGGGTCGACCAGGCTCTGCTCCCACAGCTCGCTGCCCTGGTAGACGTCGGGGACGCCGGGACCGGCGAGCTGCAGCAGCTTCATCGACAGGCCGTTCGACCATCCGGCCGGGGCGATGTCCTCGGCGAGGCGCGCGATCAGGGCCGCGACGCGCTCGTCGTCGTAGACGGCGTCGACCGCGAGGTGCATGCGCCGCTCGAAGTCCTCGTCCGGGGCGGTCCAGGTCGTCGAGACGCCGGCCTCCCGCGCCGCCTTCTCGGCGTACGCGTGCAGCCGGTCGCGCTCGATCGGCCAGGCGCCGATCGTCGCCTGCCAGAGCAGGTTGGCGAACGTCGGGTCGCCGAACCCGACCGCCCGCTCCAGGGTGTCGACGGCCTCGGCCCACTCGCCGGGGATCTCGGCGAGCACGTCGATCCGCGCCCGCACGTCCTCGCCGCGCTTCGTGTCGTGGGTGGTCAGGGTCGTCATCGCGTCCGGCCAGGTCTCCTGGCGCCGCGCGTGGCGGGCGTGGAAGCGCTCGAGGTCCTGGGCGAACTCGCTGGGCTCGCCGCCGACCTCGGTCAGGCTGCCGAGCCGGGTGTACCGGTAGAAGGCGTTGTCCTCGACGCCCTTCGCCATCACCATGCCGCTCGTCTGCTGGAAGCGCTGCGCGACCGCGGTCGACGGGTCGCGCAGCAGCCGGTCGGCGACCGCGAGCTCCCCGTCGAGGTCCGGCCGGCGGCGGCGCGCCTCGGCGACGGCCTCGTCGAGGTACTGCTCGCCCGTTGGCAGGTACGTCCGGTACACGGGGAAGCAGGCGAGCAGCTCGCCGAAGGCGTCGGCGAGCCGGTCGGGGTCGGCGTCCGGCGCCTCGGCCTCCGCGGTGCGGACCAGGCGCAGCACCTCGGAGTGCAGGATGCCGTCCGCGACGGCGCGCTTGGTCGTGTGGATCAGCTCGTGCCAGTCGACCTGCTCGCCCGCGAGCCGGGACGCGAGCTCGGTGAGCGGCTGCTCGCCGGCCGGGTCGACGAGGACGCGGTCGTAGTCGCCGAGCGCGTCGTAGCCGGTCGTGCCCGCGGTGCGCCACGCGGTCGGCAGCGGCTCGTCGCCCTCGAGGATCTTCTCGACGAGCACGTAGACGCCGCCGGTCGCCTCGGCGAGGTCGGCGAGGTAGCGCTCCGGGTCGGCGAGGCCGTCGGGGTGGTCGATGCGCAGGCCGTCGACGAGGCCGTCGCGCACCCAGCGCACGATCTCCGCGTGCGAGGCGTCGAAGACCGCCGGCAGCTCGACGCGGATGCCGGCGAGCGTGTTGACGGCGAAGAAGCGGCGGTAGTTCAGCTCGTCGTCGGCGCGACGCCAGCTCATCAGCTCGTAGTGCTGGCGGTCGTGGACCTCCTGCGGCGTCCCCTCGCCGGTGCCGGGGGCGATCGGGAACTCCTGGTCGTAGTACGCCAGCTTCCCGTCCTTCAGCTCGAGCCGCTCCAGCTCGTCGTCGCCGTCGCCGAGGACCGGGATGCGCAGCCGCCCGTTCCCGAAGTCCCAGTCGACGTCGAAGGCGTCGGCGTGCTCGGCGTCGCGGCCGTGCGTCAGCACGTCCCACCACCAGCGGTTCAGCTCGGGGGTGGCGACCCCCATGTGGTTCGGCACGATGTCGACCAGCACGCCGAGCCCGCGCGAGTGCGCCGCACGAGCCGCCTCGTCGAGGCCCTCGCGGCCGCCGCGGGCCGGGTCGACGCGGGCGTGGTCGACGACGTCGTAGCCGTGGTCGCTGCCGGGCTCCGCCTCGAGCAGCGGGGACAGGTAGACCCAGTCGACGCCGAGGTCGGCCAGGTAGTCGGTCAGCTCCGCGACGGAGTGCAGGTCGAAGGGGCGCCGCACCTGCACGCGGTAGGTGGACACGGGGGTCTTCACGGTGGGGACGTCCTCAGCTCGGGATGATCGGGATGGCGGCGGTCTGGTTCGCGAGCACCGCGAGCGACGCCGCCACGGAGTGGTCGGGCTCGGTCTCCGGCTCCTGGTGCGCCTGCAGCACGACGAGCGAGCGCGGGTCGAGCACCAGCTGGTTGCCGCCGCGCAGCGGCCCCCGGTCGGTGGAACGGGCCGCGGTGTCGACCACGACGTCCCAGCCGGGCTGGTACGACCGCGGGGGCAGCTTGCACTTCACCTCGCCGTCGCCGGCGTTGAAATAGAGCAGGAAGTCGCAGTCGGTGATCCGCTCGCCGCGGACCGTGCGGTCGCGCAGCGCCTCGCCGTTCAGGTAGACGCCGACGGCCTTGCCGAACCCGCTGTCCCAGTCCTCCGGCTGCATCTCGGAGCCGTCGGGCCGCAGCCAGACGATGTCCGGCTTGGCGGAGGCCTCCTCGCGCTTCCGCGGACGCCCGTCGAAGAAGCGCTCGCGGCGGAACACCGGGTGCTCGTGGCGCAGGCGGGAGATCGCGGCGGTGAACTCGATCAGCGGCTGGTCGGCCTGCTCCCAGCTGAGCCAGGACAGCTCGTTGTCCTGGGCGTAGGTGTTGTTGTTGCCGCCCTTCGTGCGGCCCAGCTCGTCGCCGTGCAGCAGCATCGGCACGCCCTGGCTGAGCAGCAGCGTCGCGATCAGGTTGCGCTGCTGCTTCGCGCGGAGCGCGAGCACGTGCTGGTCGTCGGTCTCGCCCTCCACGCCGGAGTTCCAGCTGCGGTTGTGGCTCTCGCCGTCGCGGCCGTCCTCGCCGTTCGCGTCGTTGTGCTTCTCGTTGTACGACACAAGGTCGCGCATCGTGAAGCCGTCGTGCGCCGTCACGAAGTTGATCGAGGCGACGGGGCGCCGGCCGTCGTTCTCGTACAGGTCCGCCGAGCCGGTGATGCGGGCGGCGAACTCGCCGAGGGTCGACGGCTCCCCGCGCCAGAAGTCGCGGACCGTGTCGCGGTACTTGCCGTTCCACTCCGTCCACTGCGGGGGGAAGTTGCCCACCTGGTAGCCGCCCGGCCCGATGTCCCAGGGCTCCGCGATCAGCTTCACCTGGCTGACGATGGGGTCCTGCTGCACCAGCTCGAAGAAGGTCGACAGCCGGTCCACCTCGTAGAACTCGCGCGCCAGTGTGGCGGCGAGGTCGAAGCGGAACCCGTCGACGTGCATCTCGGTCACCCAGTACCGCAGCGAGTCCATGATCAGCTGCAGCGCGTGCGGGTGCCGCACGTTCAGGCTGTTGCCGGTGCCGGTGTAGTCCATGTAGAACCGGCGGTCCTCGTCGACCAGGCGGTAGTAGGCCGCGTTGTCGATGCCGCGCATGGACAGGGTCGGCCCGAGGTGGTTGCCCTCCGCGGTGTGGTTGTAGACGACGTCGAGGATCACCTCGATGCCGGCGGCGTGCATCTCGCGCACCATCGCCTTGAACTCCTGCACCTGCTGGCCGAGCTGGCCGGTGGAGGCGTACTCGTTGTGCGGCGCGAAGAACGCGATCGTGTTGTAGCCCCAGTAGTTCCGGAGGCCCTTCTCGAGCAGGGTCGAGTCCTGCACGAACTGGTGCACCGGCATCAGCTCGATCGCCGTGACGCCGAGCTTCTTCAGGTGCTCGATGACGAGGGGGTGCGCGACGCCCGCGTACGTCCCGCGCTCCTCCTCGGGGATCTCCGGGTGCAGCTTCGTCAGACCCTTGACGTGGCTCTCGTAGATGAACGTCTCGCGGTAGGGCGTCTTCGGCGGGCGGTCGCCGGCCCAGTCGAAGAACGGGTTGATGACGACCGAGAGCATGACGTGCGGTGCCGAGTCCTCGTCGTTGCGCGAGTCCGGGTCGCCGAAGTCGTAGGAGAAGAGCGGCTGCGCCCAGTCGTACTCGCCCACCGTCGCCTTCGCGTAGGGGTCGAGCAGCACCTTGTTCGGGTTGCAGCGCACGCCCTGCTCGGGGTCGTACGGGCCGTGGACCCGGTAGCCGTACCGCTGGCCGGGCTGGACCTGCGGCAGGTAGCCGTGCCAGACGTAGGCGTTCACGTCCACGAGGTCGATCCGGGTCTCGGCGCCGTCCTCGTCGAACAGGCACAGCTCGACCCGCTCCGCGACCTCGCTGAACAGCGCGAAGTTGGTGCCCCCGCCGTCGAAGGTCGCTCCCAGGGGGTACGGGGTGCCTGGCCAGGTCTGCACGGAGGTCCTCTCATGGAGCGTCGAAGGGCGCGTGGCGGATCGGCTCATCACCGTAGGGGGCGCCCCTGACGGTTGCTCGACCCGCCCTCGGCGCCCTCCCGGCTGCGCCGTCTACGGTCGCGCGCATGGACTCGATCCCGGTGCAGATCGCGAACGTGCTGAAGTCGGTGGGCGTGCAGGCCGTGTACGGCGACGCCCGCGAGATCGAGGGCACCACGGTCGTGCCCGTCGCGGTGGTCGGCTACGGCTTCGGCGGCGGCGGCGGCGAGGAGAGCGGCAGCGGCGGGGGCGGCGGCGGGTACGTCTGGCCGGTCGGCGCGTACGTCGGCGACAGCCTCGGCGTGCGCTTCCAGCCCAACCCGGTGGCGCTGCTCGTGGTCGGCATCCCCTTCGTCTGGGTGACCGGGAAGGCCCTCGCGCGCGTCGTCCGCGCGCTGAAGAAGTGAGTGCCTGAGCCGCTGTCGCGACCCCTCGCCGTCGGCGGCGGCGTCGCCGCCGCCGTCGCGGGGCTCGGAGCGGGCGAGCTGGTCGCCGCGGTGTTCAGCACGGCGGCGAGCCCGCTGCTCGCGACGGGGTCGCTCCTCGTGGACGCCGCACCGCCGCAGGTCAAGTCAGCCGTCATCGCCCTCTTCGGCACCGGGGACAAGCCGTTCCTCGTCGTGCTGCTGACCGTGCTCGTGCTGCTGCTCGGCGCCGCCGCCGGGCTGCTGCAGCGGTGGCGGCCGCCGCTCGGGGTGGTGCCGCCGGGGCTCGCGGCGGTCGTCGCCGCGATCGCCGCGGTGACGCGCACCGATGCCTCGGTCGCGGACGTCGCCCCGTCGGCGGTGGCCGGGGTCATCGGCGCCTTCGTGGTCGTCCAGCTGGTGCACCCCGTCCGCGAGCCCTCGCTCGCCCGGCGCAGGCTCGTGTCCGGCGCCGCCGTGTGGGCGGGCGCCGGCGTCGTCGCCGGCTCCTTCGGGCGCTCCATCGGGTCGCGGTCGCGGGACGTGTCCGCGACCATCGCGCGGCTGCGCCTGCCGCCGGTGACGGCGCCCGCGCCGCCGGCCCCGACCAGCCTCGGCGTCACCGGGGCCGCTCCGCTCGTCACCGACGCGGCGGACTTCTACCGGATCGACATCGCGCTGACCGTGCCCGCGATCGAGCCGGAGGGCTGGTCGCTGGAGGTCGCGGGGGAGGTGGACGCGCCGTTCCGCATCGGCTACGACGAGCTGGTCGCGATGGCGGGCGCCGAGACCGCGGCGACCCTGGTCTGCGTCTCGAACCCGGTCGGCGGCGACCTCGTGGGCACGGCGGTCTGGCAGGGCGCGCCGCTGCACCGGCTGCTCGAGCGGGCGCGGCCGCGGCAGGGCGCGGACATGGTGCTGTCCTCCGGTGCGGACGGATTCAGCGCCTCGACGCCGCTGGCGCTGCTGCAGGATCCGGCCCGCGGCGCCCTGCTCGCCGTGGGGATGAACGGGCGGCCGCTGCCGCAGATCCACGGCTTCCCGGCGCGGATGGTCGTGCCGGGGCTCTACGGGTACGTGTCGGCGACGAAGTGGACCACCCGGCTCGAGGTGACCCGGTTCGACGAGCAGCAGGCGTACTGGACGCCGCGCGGCTACGCCGCCCGCGCGCCGGTCAAGCTCTCGAGCCGCATCGACGTGCCGCTCGGGGGCGTCGACGCCGGCGTCGTGACGGTCGCGGGGGTCGCCTGGGCGCAGCCGGTGGGGGTCGCCCGCGTGCAGCTGCAGATCGATGACGGGCCGTGGCGGGACTGCGAGCTGTCGGCCGCGTGGACCGACGACACGTGGCGGCAGTGGCGGTACCGGTGGACGGCGACGCCGGGGGAGCACAGGCTCCGGGTGCGGGCGACGGACCGGTCGGGGCTCGTGCAGACCGCGGCGGAGACCGGCGAGCTGCCGGACGGCCCGACCGGGCTGCACACGGTCCGCCTCGCGGTGTCCTGACCGCCCGCGTAGGATCGCGCCCGACACGGGAGCCCGGTAGGCCGGGCTGAGAGGGAGCCGATCCGGGCTCCGACCGCACGAACCTGATCCGGCTAGTACCGGCGAAGGGAAGTCGCAGCTCAATCCCGTGCCTTTTCCTGATCACAGAAAGGGCACGTTTCGTGACCGCATCCACCACCGTCCGCAACCGGACCGCGCGCTCGTACCGCTGGCGGGTCGTCGACATCGTCGTCGCCTCCGTCCTCGGCGTCGCCTGCGGCTTCCTCTTCATCGCCTGGAACGTCGGCTACCAGGGGCCGAGCAACCTGCTCACCCCCGTGCTGCCCGGCATCCAGGGCCTCGTCAACGGCGTCTGGTTCATCGCCGGGCCGCTCGTCGCCCTCGTGGTGCGCAAGCCGGGCGCGGCGCTGTACGGCGAGCTGCTCGCCGCCGTCGTCTCCGCCCTGGTCGGCAACCAGTGGGGCGCGACCGTGCTCGTCTCCGGCCTCATGCAGGGGATCGGGGCCGAGATCCTGTTCGCGGTGCTCGGCTACCGCGTCTGGACCTGGTGGAGCGCGCTGCTCGCCGGCGCCCTCGCCGGGGTCGGCGCCTCCGTCTACGACCTGTCGCTGATCCCCGGGCTCGCGGGCTACTACGCCGGGTCGAGCCCGCAGTTCGCCGTCGTCTACCTGATCGCGCAGGCCGTCAGCGGCGCGGTCCTCGCCGGGCTGCTCGCGTGGGTGCTCGTGCAGGCGCTCGCGCGCACGGGCGTCCTCGCGCGCTTCCCCGCCGGCCGGGCGCGGCGCGCGGGGTGACGGCCGCCGCGCTCACGGCGCGGGGCTGGGGGTGGCGGCACGCGGGTCGCGCCGGCTGGGCGGTCCGCGGACTCGACCTCGTGGTCGAGCCGGGGGAGCGCGTGCTGCTGCTCGGGCCCTCCGGCTCCGGCAAGTCGACGCTGCTGAAGGCGCTCGCCGGCGTGCTCGGCGACGACGAGGGCGCTGAGGAGGGCGTGCTCGACGTCGACGGCGCCGACCCCCGCGACGTCCGGGGCCGGGTCGGCCTCGTGCTCCAGGCGCCGGACGCGAACATCGTCCTCGAGCGCGTCGGCGACGACGTCGCCTTCGGCTGCGAGAACCTCCGGGTGCCGCGGGACGAGATCGGCCCGCGGGTCGACGCCGCGCTCGCCGCGGTCGGGCTCGCGGTGCCGCAGGACCGGTCGACGTCGGCGCTGTCCGGCGGCCAGCAGCAGCGCCTCGCGCTCGCCGGCGTGCTCGCGATGCGGCCGGGCGCCGTCCTCCTCGACGAGCCGACCGCGAACCTCGACCCGGCGGGCGTCGTCGAGGTGCGGGACGCGGTGCTCGAGGCGACCGCCGGCGCGACCCTCGTCGTCGTGGAGCACCGGGTCGGGATCTGGCGCGACCACGTCGACCGCATCGTGGTGCTCGCTCCCGGCGGCGGCGTGCTCACGGCCGGTCGGCCCGGCGAGGTGCTGGCGGCGGAGGGCGGGGCGCTCGCCGCGGCGGGCGTCTGGGTCCCCGGGCCGCCGCCGCGCGCCGCCCGTCCCGTGCCCGCCGCGGGGGCTCCGCTGCTGACCGGCCGCGCGCTCGCCGTCGGCCGGGGCGGCGCGGTCGTCCGCGACGGCCTCGACGCGGCCGTCTCGTCGGGTCGCGCGCTCGCCGTACTCGGGCGCAACGGCGCGGGGAAGTCGACCCTCGCCCTCACCCTGGCGGGTCTGCTGCCGCCGGTCGCCGGTGCGGTGGAGGCGGCGCCCGCCCTCGCGGACGGGCTCGGCCGCGACCCGCTCCGCTGGCGCTCGCGCGACCTGCTGCCGCGGATCGGCACCGTCTTCCAGCAGCCCGAGCACCAGTTCCTCGCACCGACCGTGCGGCAGGAGCTCGCGGTCGGCCCGCGCGCCCTCGGCCTGCCGGACGCGGCCGCGCGCGTCGACGCCGTGCTCGAGCGCCTGCGGCTCGCCGCGCTGGCGGACGCGAACCCCTTCACGCTCTCCGGCGGCGAGCAGCCGCGGCTCTCCGTCGCGACCGCGCTCGCGACCGCCCCGCGCGTGCTCGTCGTCGACGAGCCGACCTTCGGCCAGGACGCGCTGACCTGGGCGGCGCTCGTCGACCTGTTCCGGGAGCTGCTCGACGAGGGCCGCTCCGTCGTGGCCGTGACCCACGACGAGGACTTCGCGGCGGCGCTCGGGGCGGAGCGGCTGGTGCTCGCGTGATCGCCGCGGCGAACCCGGTGACCCGGTTCGCGGTCGCGATCGGCTTCGCGGTCGTGCTCGTGATCAGCGTGGACCCGGTCTCCGCCGGCACCGCGCTGCTGCTCGGGGCCGTGCTGCTGCCGCTCGCCGGTGCGCGCGTCCGGCCCGCGGCAGCGGTGCCGATCCTCGTCGCAGCCCCGCTCGCCGCGCTGACGATCGCCCTGTACGGCGCCGGCGGCGGCCGCGTGCTGGTGCAGGCCGGCTTCGTGCAGGTGTCGGAGGGGTCGCTCGTGCTGGCGCTCGCGACGCTCCTGCGCGTCCTCGCGATCGGCCTCGTCGGGCTCGGGCTGCTGGGCGCGATCGATGCGACGCGGCTGGCCGACGGCCTCGCGCAGCTGCTGCACCTGCCGTCCCGCTTCGTGCTCGGGGCGCTCGCCGCCTTCCGCCTGCTCGGGCTGCTGGGGGAGGACTGGCGCGCGCTCGCGCTCGCCCGGCGCGCCCGGGGCGTCGCCGACCGCGGCCGGATCCGCCGGTTCGCCGGGCAGGCGTTCGCGCTGCTCGTGCTGTCCGTGCGGCGCGGCACCGTGCTCGCCACGGCGATGGAGGCGCGGGGCTTCGGGGGCCCGGGCGGGCGCACCTGGGCGCGCCCCTCGCGGCTCGGCGCGCCGGACGCCGTGCTCGTCGCCGCCGCGGTCGTCGTGCTCGGGGTCGCCGTCGCCGCCGCGGTCCTCGCGGGCACCTGGCATCCGGGGTCGGTCCGGTGATCGGCCCGGCGGCCGCGGTGCGGGCGGTCGTGGCGCTGGGCGCCGCTCGGGCGGACTGGACCGTGCTCGTGGACGGGCGCTCGGGCGCCGGCAAGTCGACCCTCGCCCACGCGCTGGTCGACCGCACGGGCGCCGCGCTCGTGCGGCTCGACGACTGCTACCCGGGCTGGGACGGGCTGCTCGCCGGTGCCGAGGCGGTCACGTCCGACCTCCTCGTGCCCCGTCGCACCGGCCGGCCCGGCGGGTGGCGCAGGTGGGACTGGGCCGCGGGGGAGCCGGCCGAGCGCCACGTCGTCCCGCCGTCGGGCGGGCTCGTCGTCGAGGGCAGCGGCCTGCTGTCGCGCCGCAGCGCTCCGCTCGCCGACCTCGCGCTGTGGCTCGAGCTGGACGCGGGGGAGCGCC
This sequence comes from Amnibacterium endophyticum, assembly GCF_042680685.1. Taxonomy (NCBI): domain Bacteria; kingdom Bacillati; phylum Actinomycetota; class Actinomycetes; order Micrococcales; family Microbacteriaceae; genus Amnibacterium; species Amnibacterium endophyticum. Next base: position 15,523 of record NZ_JBHUEA010000026.1, read on the forward strand.
GCCGTCGGGCCCTCGCGCGCGACGGCGCGGCGTACGAGCCGCACTGGGACCGCTGGGCGGCGCAGGAGGCGGAGCGCATCGCCGCTGAACGGCCGAGGAGGCTCGCCGACCTCGTCGTCGACGGCGAGCACGTCCAGGCGCTGCCCAGCGGCCGCACGGCCCGCATTGCATATCGTGGCCGTCCATGAGCGACACCTCCTCCACCGAGCCGGACCGCTACGTCGCGGAGTACCTCGACGGCCCGCTCGAGGGCACCACCGAGCACCGCTACCTGGAGGACGGGAAGCCGGAGTCGAGGGTGACGCAGTACGCGCTGGTCGACGGCACCGACGCGATGTTCGAGTACACCGCCGGCGAGACGCGCACGATCAACGACGAGCTGTTCGTCCAGTACTCCTACGACCAGGGCGACAGCGACCCGCTGCAGGGCCAGGCCGACCCGAACGAGCGCTCCAAGCACCTCTGACCTCGCGGCGGCGCCCGCCGCCGCCTGCCCGGAGTCACCCGCTTCCACGCCTCCGGCAACGCTCCGCGGCATGGGCGACGCCGCGCGGCGTCGCCGAAGCCGCTGCGCGTTGCCGAAGCCGGCCTTCGCGCACGGGGCGGATGACGCCGCGACGTCGGGCGGAGGATCAGCGACCGTGCGGAGGACGTGGACAGCCGCCCGGTCCTCCACGTGGTGCGCCGTCCTCCGCCCAGAACCGACGCCCGATCCGGCTCCCGGCTCCCGACTGGTGCAACGCGTCGAGGCATCGGCAACGCCACGCGGCCTTGCCGAAGCCGCTGCGCGTTGCACGACGAGCCGGCTGAGCAGCTCAAAGCAACGAAGTCGGCGTTGCGCAACGCCGACTTCGTTGCTGCGAGGTGCTCAGCGTCCGTGGCGACGGTCAGGCCCAGCCGAGCTCGTGCAGCCGGTCGTCGTCCAGGCCGTAGAAGTGGCCGATCTCGTGCACCAGCGTCGTGTGCACCTCGTCGCGGAGGTCGTCGAGCGTCTCCGCCGACCGCAGGTGGGCGAGGCGGAACAGCACGATGCGGTCGGGCAGCTCGCCGAAGCCGTACTGGCCGCGCTGCGTCAGGTCGACGCCCTCGTAGCGGCCGAGCAGCTCCTCACCGTCCTCCGGCTCGTCCTCGACGACGAACACGAGGTTCTCGAGCCCGTCGGTCATCTCGGACGGCAGGGCGTCGAGCTCGCGCTCCACGAGCGTCTCGAACTCGTCGAGGGAGAGGTGCACGGGCATCGCCGGGCCTCCGGGGAGAGTGGGGTGGACGACGGGACTTGAACCCGCGACTTCCGGCACCACAAGCCAGCGCTCTACCAACTGAGCTACGCCCACCACGGGCCCCTGCTCGGGGCCATCGGAGAGTGTAGTGGAGTCAGCGGGCGTACGCCGCCGTCGTCTCCGTAGCCGCGGCCTGCGCCTCGTCCGACGTCGGACCGGGCAGCGGCGCGAAGACGGTGTGCCGGTAGTAGTCGAGCTCGCGCACCGACTCGAGGATGTCGGCGAGCGCCCGGTGGCCGCCGTGCTTCGCCGGCGCGTTGTAGTAGACCCGCGGGTACCAGCGCCGGGCGAGCTCCTTGATGGAGGACACGTCGATGCTGCGGTAGTGCAGGTGCGCGTCGACCTTCGGCATGTACTGCATCAGGAAGCCGCGGTCGGTGCCGATCGTGTTGCCGGCGAGCGGCGCCTGCCCGGCGGGCGCGAAGCGCGCGATGTACTCGAGCACCTGCTGCTCGGCGTCGGCGAGCGTGGTGCCGCGCTCCATCTCCTCGAGCAGGCCGGAGGCGGTGTGCATCTTCACGACCACCTCGTTCATCTGCTCGCGGGCGGCCTCCGACGGCTTGATGACGACGTCGAACCCCGGGTCGAGCACGCGCAGCTCGAAGTCGGTGACGACCACCGCGACCTCGACCAGCTCGTCGATCGTGAGGTCGAGACCCGTCATCTCGCAGTCGATCCAGACGAGACGGTCGACCGAGGGCATGGCATGACGCTAGCAACCGGCGCCGACAGACCTCGTGCACAGCCGCCGCCCACGCGCCGCGCAGCGTCGGGCGCGCAGCATGGCGGGATGACCGAGCAGCGACTCTTCTTCATCCTCGCCATGGACCAGCGCGACAGCATCGAGGAGAAGCTGTACGGGCTCGACGGGGCGCCGACGCCGGAGCAGGCCGCCGACATCGCCGCGAACAAGCTGCTCGTGTACCGCGGGCTGCAGGACGCGCTGCCGTCGCTGCCGGAGGGCGTGCGGCCCGGCTTCCTGGTCGACGAGCAGTACGGGGCGTCGCCCGCGGTCCTCGCCGCGGCCGACGAGCGGGTCGCGCTCGCGATGCCGCTCGAGGCGAGCGGGCAGCAGTGGTTCGACTTCGAGTTCGGCACCGCGTGGCGCGAGCACGCCGGGTTCTTCGGCGCGGACCACCCCAAGGTGCTGGTGCGCGACAACCCCGGGCTCGACGTCGAGGAGCGGGCGCAGCAGGCGTTCAAGGTCGCGCAGATCGCGGGCTGGGCGGCCGAGCAGAACCTCGAGTTCATCGTGGAGCTGCTCGTCCCGGCCACCGACGACGACCTCGCGCGGGTGGACGGCGACCAGGACCGCTACGACCGCGAGGTGCGCCCCGACCTCACGGTGTCGGCCATGGAGTTCCTGCAGGACCACGGCGTCGATCCCGCGATCTGGAAGATCGAGGGCCTCGCGGAGCGGGCGGACGCCGAACGCGTCGCGGCGACCGCCCGGCGCGGCGACCGGACGGGCCGCTGCATCGTGCTCGGTCGGCACGCCCCGCAGGAGCAGCTGGACGAGTGGCTGCGCGTCGCGGCGCCCGTGGAGGGCTTCGCCGGCTTCGCGATCGGCCGCAGCAACTGGTGGGACGCCCTGGAGGGCCGCCGGTCCGGCGACCTCGACGAGGCCGGCGCGCGGCGGCTCGTCGCGGAGCACTACACCCACTACGTCCGGACCTACCTCGAGGCGCGGGGCGCCTGATCCCGGCCCGGCCCGGACCGCGGTCAGGGCAGGCGGAGGGCGAGGTCGCGGGCGCCCGCCGTCGCGGCATCGAGCTCGCGCTGCGCGCGATCGGCCTGGTCCGCCAGCGCCGGGACGCTGCCCGCGAGGGTCGCGTTCGTCTCGAGCACCGACACCCGCATGCCGAAGGCGTTCCCGAGGATCAGCCTGAGCGGCGGGACGGCGTGGTCCCAGCCCTCGGCGGGCGTGCCGGCGTCGTAGACCGCGCCCCGGCTCGTCACGATGACGGCGGGGCGCCCGGCCAGCGGCTGGTCGGGCGTGTCGAAGGGCGCCGTCGTACCGGGCACGTGCACGTGGTCGATCCAGGCCTTCAGGCTCGACGGCAGCGAGTAGTTGTACATCGGCGCGCCGATCAGCAGCACGTCCGCCGCCAGCAGCTCGTCGATCAGCTCGCGCTGCAGCGCCTCCTCCTCGGCCGGCGGGGTCGCACCCGCCCGACGCAGCCGGGGCGCCCAGTGCGACGCCTCGTCGGTCAGGTGGGGCACCGGCCGCTCGTGCAGGTCGCGCCGCACGACGGCGAAGTCGTCGCCGCGGGACCGCCACGAGTCCGCGAAGGCGCCGGTGACGGCGCGCGACCGGGATCGGGCGGGATCGATCGAGGAGTCGAGCTGCAGCAGTCGGGGCATGCGCCGATCCTCCTCGCCCCGACCGGACGACGGGAGGTCAGTCCTGCACGTGCTCCCGGACGGGCGGGGCGGCGAGCACGTCCGCGAACCCGTCGATGGCGCCCTCGGGGGTGGCGCGGAAGGCGACGTAGGCGTCCTCGCGCTCGCGCGACGCCCACTCCTCCCGCACGACGACCTTCGACGGGTCGCCGGGATCGACGAACGGCCGCACGTTCCCGCAGCCCTCGAAGGCGCGGGTGTCGACGAGCGCCTGCTGCAGCACGGCGAGGCCGCGCTCGGCGGCGTCGGGCGCGAGCTCCACGCGCAGATAGGTGATCGGCATCGTCGTCCCCTCCTGGATCCGCGGCGATCGGGCGGTCGCGCCGGACGCCTCGGCGCCAGCCTGCAGCACGCCCCTGGCAGCGGCGTCAGCGGAGCGCGGCGGCCACGACCTCGCCGATCAGGAACGCCGTGGCGGCGGGGCCGCGGGACGGGGCGGTCGGCAGGATCGACGTGTCCGCGACGACCAGCCCGTCGATCCCGCGGACGGCCCCGGCCTCGTCCACCGGGCCCGGCGCGCCGTCCGGCAGGCGCCACGGCACGGTCGCGCAGGCGTGGAGCGCGGTGCCGAGGTGCTCCGCGACCCAGCGGTCGAGCGCCGCGTCGTCGCGGAGCACCGCCGGGCCCGGGTCGACCTCGCCCCGCATGCCGTGCGCCACCTCCGCGGCGAGCCGGGCGCCCTGCCGCAGCCGGGCCCGGTCCGCCGCCGTCCGCAGGTAGCCCTGCCGGATCCGCACGGTCCCGTCCGGCTCGAGCGTCAGGGAGCCCGGCGCCTGCCGCGCGTGCGCGGAGACGAGGAGGGGGAGCGGCCCGTCGCCCGGGTCCGTGCGGGTCAGGCCGCCCATCGGCACGAGCGACTGCAGCACCTCCAGGTCGCCGCCCGCGTCGGCGGGCGCGTCCAGCAGCGCGCCAGCCCACGCCGCCTCCGGCCGGGGCAGCGGCGCGGCGGGCCGCCACGTCACCACGACCTGCGGGTGGTCCGACAGCTGCCCGCCCACGCCGGGCGCGTCGAGCGCCGCCGGCACGCCCGCGGCGCCGAGCGCGGGCGCCGGCCCGACGCCGGAGCGCAGGAGGATCGCCGGCGTCGTCAGCGCGCCGGCGGCGAGCACGACGAGCGGCGCGGCGATCTCGCCGCGGGCGGTCGAGACGCCGGTCGCGCGTCCACGTCGCAGCCGCACCGCGTGGACCGCGGTGCGCTCGACGATCCGGAGGTTGCCCCTGCCGAGGGCGGGCAGCAGGTGCGTGCTCGCCGCGCTCCACCGCACGCCGGCCGCCGCGTTGGCCGGCAGGGGCCCGACGCCGTGGTCGTCGGCGCCGTTGAGGTCGGCGACGAAGGCGTGGCCCGCGCCGGTCGCCGCCGCGACGAAGGCCTCCGCCGCCGGGTGCGTCAGCGGGCTCCGCGCGACCGGGACGGGGCCGGCGTCCCCGTGCCCGCCCGCCGCCCCGAGGTCGAGGTCGCGCTCGAGGGCGGCCCGGCGCTCGGCGAGCGCGTCGGGCGCCCACGGCCCGGTGCCGCCGGACCAGTCCGCGAGGTCCGCGGGGCGGGCGTGCACGAAGTAGGCGCCGTTGGTGGCGCTCGACCCGCCCGCGACGCGGCCGCGCGACACCCGCCAGTCGCGACGGGGCGTCAGCTCGACCGGGAACCAGCGGTTGAACGCGCCCTCGGTCTCGGCGCCCGGCACGCGTCGCGCGTCGAGCAGCTCCGCGGGCAGGTGCGCCGCGGAGGCCGGGATCGGGCCCTCCTCCACCAGCACGACCCGGCGGGCGGGGTCCTCGGACAGCCGCGCCGCCAGGACCGAGCCGGCGGTGCCGGCCCCGACCACGACGACGTCGGCGGCGATCACGGCCGGAACGCGCCCTCGATCAGGTCCATCGCCTCCGCCAGCAGGTCCTGCAGCGACGTGCCGTCGACGAGCCAGCGCTCGTACGCCGCGATCGAGGCGGCGAGGTACGTCCAGGCGATCGTCTGGGGGCGCAGGCCTCCCGGGTCCTCCCCGAGCCGGTCGGCCACGAAGTCCGCGACGGCGCGGCGCCAGTCGGCGAAGCGCAGCGTGGAGTGCGCGATCAGCTCCGGCGTGCCGAGCAGCAGCGTCATCCTGCGCCGGTGGTCCTCGTCCGCCACGTCGGGGAAGCGGTTGAAGGCGAGCACCGCCTCGCGCAGCGCCGCGAGCGGCGGCACGTCCTGCGGCACGGAGGCGAGCCGGACCCGCATCGCCTCGACCAGCCCGTCGAAGTCGCCCCAGGGCAGGTCGTTCTTCGAGGCGAAGTAGCGGAAGAACGTCCGCCGGCCGATGCCCGCGGCGGCGGCGATGTCGTCGACGGTCGTCCGCTCGAACCCCCGCTCGAAGAAGAGCTGGAGCCCGACGTGCCCCAGCTGCGCCTTCGTCGTGACGGGGGCGCGTCCGCCGCGCGGCTGATCGGGGGTGTTTTCCGGACTCACAGCCCGCCCCCATTCTCAACGGCACTCGGTGTCACATAGCGTCGTCGGTGTCGACCGGCTCCCGAGCCGGACGGACGCCGATGAAGCCGACCGTGAGGAGCCTGCCATGGACCGACCCGACACCGACACGACGAAGGCCGCGGATCAGACCGATCTCGTCGAGCAGGACGACCTGGTCGAGGAGGTCTCGATCGACGGCATGTGCGGCGTCTACTGATGCCGGCCGACGCGTTCGACCTCGACCTGCCCTGGCGGGTCCACCCGCGGGTGTCGATCCGCCCCGAGCCGTTCGGCGCGCTCGTCTACCACTTCGAGACGCGCAAGCTCTCCTTCCTCAAGGAGCGCACCCTGCTGTCGGTGGTCGAGGGGCTCGACGGCGTCCGCACCGCGCGCGACGTCTGCCGCGCCGCCGGGGTGCCGGAGGAGCAGGAGGCGCGATACGGCCGCGCGCTCGGCTCGCTCGCCGCCTCGCGGATGCTGGTGGCCGCCGCATGACCGCCGTGCTGCCGGCTCCGCCGCCCGCGAAGCCGCAGCGGCTCGTGGACCTGTTCGAGTACGGGCTCGACGCGCCCATCTGCCTGACGTGGGAGCTCACCTACGCCTGCAACCTCTCGTGCGTCCACTGCCTGTCGAGCTCCGGCCGGCGGGACCCGCGCGAGCTCACCACCGAGGAGGCCAAGGGCGTCATCGACGAGCTCGAGCGGATGCAGGTCTTCTACGTCAACATCGGCGGCGGCGAGCCCACCGTCCGCAGCGACTTCTGGGAGCTGCTGGACTACGCCACCAGCCATCACGTCGGGGTCAAGTTCTCGACGAACGGGGTGAAGATCACGCCGGAGGTCGCCCGTCGCCTCGCGGCGAACGACTACGTCGACGTGCAGATCTCGCTCGACGGCGCGACCGCCGAGGTCAACGACCCGATCCGCGGACCGAGGTCGTACGACACCGCGATGCGGGCCCTGCAGAACCTGTCCGACGCGGGCATGCAGAACTTCAAGATCTCGGTGGTCTGCACGCGGCAGAACATCCCGCAGCTCGACGAGTTCAAGGCGATCGCGGACCGCTTCGGCGCCCAGCTGCGGCTCACGCGCCTGCGCCCCTCCGGGCGCGGGGCCGACGTGTGGGACGAGCTGCACCCCGAACCGGCGCAGCAGCGGATGCTCTACGACTGGCTCGTCGCCCACGGCGACGGCGTGCTGACGGGGGACTCGTTCTTCCACCTGTCGGCGTACGGGGAGGCGCTGCCGGGGCTGAACCTCTGCGGAGCGGGGCGGGTCGTCTGCCTGATCGACCCGGTCGGCGACGTCTACGCGTGCCCGTTCGCGATCCACGACGAGTTCAAGGCCGGCAACATCCGGTCCGAGGGCGGCTTCCAGCGGGTCTGGCGTGAGTCGGAGCTGTTCCAGCGCCTGCGCGAGCCGCAGTCCGGCGGCGCCTGCTCGTCCTGCGCCTTCTTCGACACCTGCAAGGGCGGCTGCATGGCCGCGAAGTTCTTCACGGGGCTGCCGCTCGACGGCCCGGACCCGGAGTGCGTGCAGGGCTTCGGCGAGGTCGCGCTCGCGAAGGTGAAGGACGAGAAGAACGCCCTGCCGAAGCCGTCCGGCGACCACACGCACCGCGGCGCCAAGGCGGCGAAGGACGGGCTGGGACCCATCCGGATCACCCTCGGCCGGCGGACCGGGACCACGACGCTCGACCCTGCGGACTGCGAGGAGGACCCCCTGGCGGGCTTCGCCGCCCGCTGACACCCGAGCACGGACCGACGGGAGGGGCTCCACGGAGCCCTCCCGGAGGTCGAGCACGCCCTCGCGACGGTGCGAGGCGCCGATCCGACCGGATCGACGGAACGAGGAGACCAGGAAGAAGGCGTTCCGATGGCGGGACGAGTCGAAGGCAAGGTGGCGTTCATCACCGGGGCGGCACGCGGGCAGGGGCGCAGCCACGCGCTCCGGCTGGCAGAGGAGGGCGCGGACGTCATCGCGGTCGACGTCGCCGCGCCGATCCCCGGGATGGACCGGTTCTACGAGGGGGCGTCCGCGGACGACCTCGACGAGACGGTGGCGCAGGTCGAGGCGCTCGACCGGCGGATCGTGGCGGTGCAGGCCGACGTGCGCGACTTCGGCGCGCTGCGCGACGCGCTCGACAAGGGCGTCGCCGAGCTCGGCCACGTCGACGTCGTGTCGGCGAACGCGGGCGTGTTCCAGTTCGGCGACCGCACCGAGGAGGTCGACGAGGACGACTGGGACACCGTCAACGACATCAACGCGAAGGGCGTGTGGCACACCGCGAAGGCGGTCATCCCGCACCTGAAGCAGCAGGGCACGGGCGGCTCGATCGTCCTGACCAGCTCCACCGCGGGGCTGATGGGCACGCCGAACGTCGCGGCCTACACGGCCAGCAAGCACGCGGTCGTCGGGATCATGCGCACCCTCGCGCTCGAGCTCGCGCCCGACAGGATCCGCGTCAACACCGTCCACCCCACCGGGGTGAACACGCGGATGATCCGGAACGAGGCGACGTACCGCCTCTTCCTCCCGGACACCCCGCACCCCACGGACGAGCAGGCGGAGGAGGTCTTCCGGACCACCAACGCGCTGCCGATCCCGTGGGTCGAGCCCGTCGACATCTCGAACGCCGTGCTGTTCCTCGCCTCGGACGAGGCGCGCTACATCACCGGTCTCGAGCTGAAGGTCGACGCCGGCTACACGCTCAAGTAGGACCCCCACTGGTCGAGGCGCGAGCGCAGCGAGCCTCGAGACCACGAGCAGCACCGGGACATCAGAGAGAAGGGAGAGGGCGATGGGGCTCCTCGAAGGCAAGACCGTGCTGATTACGGGCGGCTCCCGCGGCCAGGGCCGCGCGCACGCGCTGGTGAGCGCGCGGGAGGGCGCGGACGTGATCGTCGTCGACACCCTCGACCAGATCGATTCGGTCGCGTACCCGCTGGCGACGCAGGCCGACTTCGACACGACGGTCGAGCAGGTGGAGGCGCTGGACCGCCGGATCCTGCCGGTCGTCGGCGACGTGCGGAAGCAGGCCGACCTCGACGACGCGGTCGCGAAGGGGATCGCCGAGTTCGGGAAGATCGACGCCCTCATCGCCAACGCCGGGATCTTCTCACTCGCCCCCTCCTGGGAGCTGACGGAGGAGGCGTGGGACGACATGATCGCCGTCAACCTCACGGGCGTCTGGAAGAGCGCGAAGGCGGTGCTGCCGCACATGATCGAGCGGGGCAGCGGCTCGATCGTCATGACCTCGTCGATCAACGGCCTCGAGCCGGGCGAGAACTACGTGCACTACTGCGCCGCGAAGTTCGGCGTCGTCGGCGTGATGAAGACGATCGCGCTCGAGGTCGCCAAGCACGGCATCCGCGTGAACGCGGTGCACCCCGGCGCGATCCTCACGCCCATGACCTCGTGGCAGGGGGCCTGGGACATGATGTCCGGCAAGCCGGAGGGCGAGGGCACCGAAGCCGACCTGCTCGCCGCCGGCGGCTCCTTCCACGCGCTGAAGGGCGCGGGGATGCTCCAGCCGCACGTCATCGCGGACGCCGCGCTCTGGCTGAACTCCGACCTCGCCGCGGCGGTGACCGGCATCTCCGTCCCCGTCGACGGCGGCCACCTGCTGCAGCCCGGCTACAACCCCGCCGCGGGCGCCGACCGCGACCCCAGGATCGCCGCGAGCGGCGTCGTCTGATCCCCGGGCCCGGAAGGGTCCCCGTCAAGGAAGGAGCGTCCATGCCTGGACGCGTGGAGGGCAAGGTCGCCCTCATCACCGGAGCCGGACGAGGCCAGGGCCGCAGCCATGCGGTGCGCCTGGCCGAGGAGGGCGCCGACATCATCGCGATCGACGTCGTCGAGCACATCCCGCTGCTGCCGTACCCGCAGCCGAAGCAGGAGGACCTCGAGGAGACGGTGCGTCAGGTCGAGGCGCTCGACCGCCGGATCGTCAGCCGGGTCGCGAACGTCCGCGACTTCGCCGCGCTGAAGGCCGCCGCGGACGAGGGGGCGGCCGAGCTCGGCGGTCTCGACATCGTGGTCGCGAACGCGGGCGTCGCCATCCCCGACACCTGGGACCGGATCACCGAGGAGAACTGGGACCTCACGATCGGGACGAACCTCACGGGCGTCTGGAACACGATCCGGGCGACCGCGCCGCACCTCATCGAGCGCGGCGGGGGCTCGATCGTGCTCACCAGCTCGGCCGCCGGGCTGAAGGGGCTGCCGTTCCTCACGTCGTACGTCGCCGCGAAGCACGGCGTCGTCGGGCTGATGCGCGGCTTCGCGACCGAGCTCTCCGAGCACGGCATCCGCGTGAACTCGATCCATCCGACCGGCGTGCGCACCCCGATGGGCGAGCTCGGCGACGACGGGGCCGAGAACCCGATGATCGCCGCGCTCGGCGCGCATCAGCGCCTCGGCCCGATGTTGATGAACATGCTGCCGATCGACGTCACGGAGACCCGTGACCAGTCGAACGCGGTGCTCTTCCTCGCCTCCGACGAGGCCCGGTACATCACGTCCGTCGCACTGCCCGTCGACGCCGGCAACACGCAGTTCTGACCCGAGCGGACGGCGGCGGGCCCCGGCCGCCGCCGCCGTCCGCGATCGTCCCCGGTCGGGACCGAGGTGGAGGAGAGACACATGGCAGGACAGCTCGAAGGCAGGGTCGCGTTCATCACCGGCGCCGCGCGAGGACAGGGCCGCAGCCACGCGGTCCGGCTCGCGCAGGAGGGCGCCGACGTCATCGCGATCGACATCGCGGCGCAGATCGACACGGTGCCGTACCCGATGGCGTCGGAGGACGACCTCGCGGAGACGGCGAAGCAGGTCGAGGCGCTCGACCGCCGGATCTTCACCCGGGTCGCGGACGTGCGCGACCGCGAGGCGCTGCAGGCCGCGTTCGACGCGGGCGTCGCCGAGCTCGGCGTGCCGACGATCGTGTCGGCGAACGCGGGCATCGCCCCGATGTCGCTGCACCCGCAGGCGCAGGAGTGGCAGGACGTCATCGACGTGAACCTGACCGGCGTCTACAACACGGTCGAGGTCAGCAAGCAGGCGATGATCGACCACGGGCAGGGCGGCGCCTACGTGCTGACCAGCTCGACCGCGGGCCTCGCGGGCATCGGCGGGAACACGCCGGGCGGGCTCGGCTACACCGCCGCGAAGCACGGCGTCGTGGGCCTCATGCGCTCCTACGCGAACACCCTGGCGGAGCACTCGATCCGGGTGAACACCATCCACCCGACGGGCGTCGACACCCCGATGGTCGTGAACGACGCCATGCAGGAGTTCCTGCAGTCGGACCCCGCGATGAGCCAGGCCATGGCGAACGCGCTGCCGGTGCCGATGATCGAGGCGGTCGACCTGTCCAACGCGATCGTCTTCCTGGTGAGCGACGCGGCCCGCTACATCACGGGCGTGACCCTGCCGGTCGACGCCGGCTTCATCAACAAGCGGTAGGAGGCAGGACCATGGCAGGACGGGTGGAAGGCAAGGTCGCGTTCGTCACGGGCGCGGCGCGCGGTCAGGGGCGCAGCCACGCGCTGCGGCTCGCGCAGGAGGGCGCGGACGTCATCGCGGTCGACATCGAGGGGCAGATCGACTCGGTCCCGTACGGGATGTCGACGTCCGACGACATGGCGGAGACCGTGCGGCAGGTCGAGGCGCTCGACCGGCGGATCGTCGCCAAGCAGGCCGACGTGCGCGACTACGACGCGCTGAAGGCCGCGCTCGACGAGGGCGTCGCGGAGCTCGGGCGGCTCGACATCGTGTCCGCGAACGCGGGCATCTTCAGCTTCGGCACGCTCGACGAGCTGTCGGAGACCGAGTTCGACGACATGATCGACGTCAACCTGAAGGGCGTGTGGCACACGGCGAAGGCCGCGATCCCGCACCTCAGGGCGAACCACGGCGGCTCGATGATCCTCACGAGCTCGACGGCCGGGATCCTCGCGATCCCGAACATCGGGCACTACGTCGCGGCGAAGCACGGCGTCGTCGGGCTCATGAAGACGCTCGCGCTCGAGCTCGCGCCCGACATGATCCGCGTCAACAGCGTGCACCCGACCAGCGTGGACACGGACATGATCCAGAATGCGGCGACCTACGCGCTGTTCGCGCCGGACATGCCCGAGGACGAGCGCACGCGCGACTCCCTCTCCGACCGCTTCGGTGCGATGAACGCGCTGCCGATCCCGTGGGTCGAGGCCGTCGACATCTCGAACGCGGTCCTCTGGCTGGCCTCCGACGAGTCCCGGTACGTCACCGGGCTGCAGCTGAAGGTCGACGCCGGGCAGACGCTGAAGTGACGGACGACCGCGCGGGAGCGCGCGAGCGGATCGCCGAGCGCATCGTCGGCCGCGAGCACGAGCTGGAGCTCGTGCTCACGGCCGAGTGGGGCGTGCCCTTCGTCTTCGTGGAGGGCAACGCCGACCTGACGCCCGCCCGGCTCGTCGGCCACCACAACCCCGCCATGGTGCTCAAGCAGGACTACGGCGCCGAGACCTTCGTCGACGGCCCCCTGGTCGAGGCGATGCGCGAGGGCGCGTTCCTCTACATCGAGGAGTTCAACCGTGCCCCCGAGGACACGTTGAACACCCTGCTCACCGCGATGGCCGACCGGCGGATCGCCGTGCCGCGGGTCGGCGTCGTGCAGGCCGCCGACGGCTTCCGCGTCGTCGCCTCGATGAACCCGTTCGACAACGTCGGCACCACGCGGCTCGCGACGAGCGTCGCCGACCGCTTCAACCGCATCGTCATCGACTACCAGGACGAGGAGGCGGAGCGGGCGATCACCGCCCTGCGGTCCGGCATCGAGGCCGGGCGCCTGGTGGAGGACGCGGTCGCCGTCACCCGCGCCACCCGCGAGCACGAGGCCGTCCGGCAGGGCAGCAGCGTCCGCGGCGCGATCGACACGGCGCTCGTCGTGCACGAGCTGCGGGCGCTGCGGGGGATCGGGGACGGTGACGAGGAGGCCTACCGGGCCGCGGTGCTCGACGGGATGCTCGTCGCGCTGTCCGGCCGCATCCACCTGGACGACGCGGCGGAGGCGACGCCCGAGCAGGTGCTGCGGGAGATCTGGGAGGACCGCTTCCTGCTGGAGCCGGCCCGGGCCGAGCCCGGCTGAAGGAGGGTCGAGGCGGACTCGCCGATCCGCCGGCGCAGCGACCGCCCGTCGGCGCGACCGCTGTCCCGGAAGCCGAAGCGGCTGGACGAGGCGCCGACCGTGTTCGAGGCGGGCGGCGGGGCCGGCGGCGCGGTGCTCCGTGCGCGGCCGGGCAAGGGCGGCGCCCGCACCCGGTCGGGCTCCGCCGCGACGGAGACCGACGACGAGGGGCGGCTGCTGAGCCCGGAGGAGGGCGAGGTCGACGCCGAGGTGCGGCGGCGCGCCCGGGAGATCGCGGCCCGGCTGTCGCTGCCGAAGCCCCGCAGCGCGCGGGCCGCGAGCCGCGGTGCCGGCGTGCTCGCGAGCCGCCCCTACCGCGGTGCGGCGGACGAGCTCGACCTCGACGCGACCCTCGAGGTGCTCGCCGAGCACCCGGTGCCCGAGGAGGACGACCTCGTCGTGCGGGACCGGGTGCGCTCGCCGCGCGCCGTCGTGCTGCTCGTCGACGTGTCGGGATCCATGAAGGGCGAGCGCGTGCGGACCGCGGCCGCCACCGTCGGCGCGCTCGCCGCCGAGCTGGAGCAGGACCGGCTCGCGGTGATCGCGTTCTGGTCGGACGCCGCGATCCTGAACCCGCTCGACCGCCGCGCCTCCGCCGTCGGCCTGCTCGACGCGATGCTCCGCATCCCGGCGAAGGGCCTGACAAACGTGGGGTTCCCCCTGCAGCTCGCCGCCGAGCAGCTGGCGGGCGTCCCGCAGCGGGACGCCCGGGTGGTCCTGCTGTCCGACTGCGTGCACAACGCGGGGCCCGACCCGCGCCCGATCGCGGCGCGGCTGCCGCGGCTCGACGTGCTGCTCGACACGACGGGGGAGCGGGACGTCCGGCTGGGCCGCGAGCTGGCGGCCGCGGGGCGCGGGCGGTACCGGGCGCTGCGGAACCGCTTCGACGTCGCGCCGGCCCTGTCCTCCGTCTTCCGCACGTGAGACGGCTGACGATGCGCTGAGCAGGCGGCGCCTGTTATGGCACCGGGTGCCAGGATTGGGTCCCGGCCACCGAAGGAGTTGGAGCGAGACCATGCCGATCTTCCAGAACCCCTGGTTCGAGACCGTGGCGGAGGCGCAGCGGCGCGCGAAGCGCGTGCTGCCGAGCTCCGTCTACGGCGCGCTGATCGCGGGCAGCGAGCGCGGCACGACCCTCGACGACAACCTCGCGGCGTTCGCCGAGCTGGGCTTCATGCCGCACGTCGTCGGGCACCACGGCGAGCGCGACCTGTCCACGACGGTCCTCGGCATCCCGGTGTCGATGCCGGTGATCGTCTCGCCGACCGGCGTGCAGGCGGTCCATCCCGACGGCGAGGTCGCCGTCGCGCGGGCCGCGAAGAACCGGGGCACGATCATGGGTCTCAGCTCCTTCGCCAGCAAGAGCGTGGAGGAGGTGACTGCGGCGAACGAGAACACCTTCTTCCAGGTCTACTGGACCGGCACGAAGGAGCAGATGACCCGCCGCATCCACCGGGCGCGCGAGGCGGGCGCGAAGGCGCTGATCGTCACGACCGACTGGTCGTTCTCGAACGGCCGCGACTGGGGCAGCCCCGCCATCCCCGAGAAGCTCGACCTGAAGACGATGGTCAAGTTCGCCCCGAACGTGCTCCCGCACCCGAGCTGGCTGCTCCGCTACGCGAAGCGGGTCGAGATCCCCGACCTCACCGTCCCGAACCTGAAGGAGCCGGGCCAGGACGCGCCCACCTTCTTCGGCGCCTACGGCGAGTGGCTGCAGACCCCGCCGCCGCAGTGGGAGGACATCGCCTGGATCAAGGAGCAGTGGGACGGCCCGATCGTGCTGAAGGGCGTCACCCGGGTCGACGACGCGAAGCGGGCCGTCGACGTCGGCGTCGACGCGATCTCGGTGTCGAACCACGGCGGCAACGACCTGGACACCCAGCCGGCGACGATCCGGGTGCTGCCCGCGATCGCGGAGGCGGTCGGCGACCAGGTCGAGGTGTACCTCGACGGCGGGATCCGGCGCGGCGGCGACGTGGCGAAGGCGCTGGCGCTCGGCGCCCGCGCGGTCCTGATCGGGCGCGCCTACCTGTGGGGCCTCGCAGCGAACGGGCAGGCCGGGGTGGAGAACGTCTTCGACATCCTCCGCGGCGGGCTCGACTCGGCGGTGCTCGGGCTCGCGCACGCGTCGGTCCACGAGCTCGGCCGCGACGACCTCGTGATCCCGGCCGGCTTCGAGCGGGCGAGCGGCGGCGGCGACGCGGAGGCGCGCGAGCCGGTGAGCGCGACCAGCTCCCCGCGCACCAAGGACCCGCGCTACTGACGTGGGCCCGCTCGCCGAGCTGCCGGCGCCCGGGCTGCCGGACCGGCCGCTGCTCGTCGTGCCCCTCGGCTCGATCGAGCAGCACGGGCCGCACCTGCCGGTCTCGACCGACCTGATCGTCGCGGAGGCGGTCGCGGCCGCGCTCGCGGACCGGCTGGGCGCGGTGCTCGCGCCCGGCCTGCCGGTCGGCGCGAGCGGCGAGCACCGCGGCTTCGCCGGGGTCCTGTCGATCGGGACGGAGGCGCTCACGACGGTGCTCGTCGAGCTGCAGCGATCGGCGGCCGACTGGAGCGCCGGCACGGTGCTCGTCAACGGGCACGGCGGCAACGCGGAGGCGGTCGCGGCGGCGGTCGCGCAGCTGCAGCACGAGGGGCACCGGGTCCTCGCCGTGCCCTGCGCGACGCGCGGCGCGGATGCCCATGCGGGGCGGACCGAGACGTCGCTGCTGCTGCACCTGCGGCCGGACATGGTCGGCCCGGAGCGCCCGATCGGCTCGACGGCGCCGATCCAGGATCTGCTGCCGGCGCTCCGCGCCGGCGGCGTCGCCGCGGTCAGCCCGTCCGGCGTGCTCGGCGACGCCCGCGGAGCGTCCGCGGAGGAGGGCGCCCGCATCCTGGGGGACATGGTCGACGCGGCGGAATCCGCCTGCCGCGGGCTCGTCGCGGCCGTCCGGTGAGCCTGCCCATCGGCGCGGTCGTCCGGCTCGAGCGGCACGTGCGCGTGCTCGACGGCGGTGCTGCGCTGCTCGGCGGCCACCCGATGCGGCTGCTGCGGCTCGCGCCGCGGGCCAGACCGCTCGTGACCGACCGGACCGTGCTGGTGCGGGACGCCGCCACGGCCGCCCTCGCGGACCGGCTCGTCGACGCGGGGCTCGCGGACCCGGTCGTCGGCACGCTGCCGGACCGCGACGACCCGTGGACCCTGGTGGTGCCCGTCCGCGACCGCCCGGGCCCGCTGGACCGCCTGCTCGCGAGCGTCCACGGCGCCTCCGAGGTGATCGTGGTGGACGACGCCTCGGCGGACCCCGCGGCGGTCGCGGCCGTCGCCCGGCGGCACGGCGCCCGGCTCGTCGCGCTGCCGGAGAACCTCGGGCCGGCAGGCGCGCGCAACGCCGGGCTCGCCGAGGTCGCGACGCCGGTCGTGGTCTTCTGCGACTCCGACATCGTGCTCGACCCGGACACCGTCCCGCTGCTGCTGCGCCACCTCGCCGACCCGCGGGTCGCCGTCGTCGCGCCCCGCATCGCGGGCCTCGGCGCCTCGCCGAGCTGGCTGGGCCGCTACGAGGACACGCGCTCGTCGCTCGACCTCGGCGAGCACCCGGCGCAGGTGCGGCCGCGCTCGCCGGTCGCCTGGGTGACCACCGCCTGCGTCGTCGCCCGGCGCGAGGCGCTCACCGACGGCTTCGATGCGAGCCTCCGCGTCGGGGAGGACGTCGATCTCGGCTGGCGCCTGACGGCCGCGGGTCACCGCGTCCGCTACGAGCCGGCCGCGGTGGCCCGGCACGAGCACCGCGAGCGGCCGGCCGACTGGTTCCTGCGCAAGGCGGTCTACGGGTCGGGGGCGCAGGGGCTGGCCGACCGGCATCCGGCGCACATCGCACCGGCCGTGCTCGCGCCGTGGAGCGCCGCGTTCCTCGCCCTCGTCGCCGTGCAGCGCCGCTGGTCCCTCGCGGCCGCCGGCGTCGTGCTGGTGGGCAGCGGGCTGCGGATCGGGCGGCGCCTCGCGCCGCTGCCGCAGGCTCCGGCGGTCGGGCTGCGGCTCGCCGCCACCGGCGGGGTCTCCGCGCTCGCGCAGGGGATGGCGCTGCTGCTGCGGCACTGGTGGCCCGCCGCCGTCGTCGCCTGCCTCGTGTCCCGGCGGGCCCGCCGCGCCGTGCTGGTCGCCGCGGTCGTCGACGTCGCGCTCGAGTACCGCCGCGACCCCGCGCACCTCGACCCGCTGCGGTTCGCGCTCGCCCGCCGGCTCGACGACCTCGCGTACGGGGCGGGCGTGTGGTGGTCCGCCCTCCGCGCCCGCTCGACCGCGGCGCTGCGCCCCGCGATCGTCCGCACCACCCGCCGCTGACGCCCGCCCCGAGCGCAGCAAGCCTGGAGGTCGTCCGCCCGCTGGTCGAGGTGCGAGCGCAGCGAGCCTCGGGACCACCCGCGCCGGCGAGGTCCCGCTGGTCGAGGTGCGAGCGCAGCGAGCCTCGAGACCACCCTGCGCCGGCACTCAGGGCACGGTGTGCCCGGCGGCGGTGAACAGCCGGTACCACTCCTCGCGGGTCAGCGGCAGGTCGGAGCCCGCGGCGGCCTCGCGCACGCGCTCCGGCTTCGTCGTGCCGAGCACCACCTGCATGTGCGCGGGGTGCCGCGTGATCCACGCCGTCGCGATCCCCGTCGGCGTCACGTCGTACTTCGCGGCCAGCTCGTCGAGCACGTCGTTCAGGTCCGCGTATCGCTCCCGGTCGCCGATGAAGGTGCCGGTGAAGAAGCCGCCCTGGAACGGCGACCACGCCTGCAGCGTGATGCGGTTGAGCCTCGAGTGGTCGAGGATCCCGCGGTCGCGGTCGATCGACTGGTCGAGGCCCGCCATGTTGTTCGCGACGCCGAACGCGATCAGGTTCGCGTGCGTGATGCTCAGCTGCACCTGGTTCACCGCGAGCGGCTGGCGCACCGTCCGCTGCAGCAGCTCGGTCTGGTACGGCGTGTGGTTCGAGAGGCCGAACGAGCGGACCTTCCCGCTCGTCTCCAGCTCGTCGAAGGCGGCCGCGACCTCCTCGGGCTCGACGAGCGCGTCGGGCCGGTGCAGCAGCAGCACGTCGAGGTGGTCCGTCCTCAGGGCCGCCAGCGAGACGTCGACGGACTCCAGGATGTGCTCGCGCGAGAAGTCGAAGTACCCGTCGCGGATGCCGACCTTCGACTGCAGGATCACCTGCTCGCGCTCCTCGGGTGAGAAGCGCATCGCCTCGCCGAAGCGGCGCTCGCACAGGTGGTCGCCGCCGTACACGTCGGCGTGGTCGAACATCGTGACGCCCTCGTCGATCGCGGTGCGCACGAGCGTGCGGATCTGCTCGTCGTCCATGTCGGGGATGCGCATCAGCCCGAGGATCACGTTCGGGGCGGTCAGGTCGGTGTTCGGCAGCTCGAGCGTCTTCACGAGAGGGCATCGTCCTCCGGCGCCCTGGGAGTGTCGGAGGGGCGGGGGAGCATGGCCCGATGCCCACGACTGCAGCGCCGCTGATCGAGGTGACCCGCATCTACGCGGAGCCCGCAGCGATCGACCTGCCGCGGGGTCGCGAGATGGCGGCCCGCTGGCCGCAGGCGGAGATCGTGCCGGTCGAGAGCCACTGGCGCATCCCCGAGCTGCACGGCGACGAGGCGAACGTGCGGCGCTGGGTGCGGATCAAGCGCGAGGCGCTCGTGCTGGGCGTGAAGAAGTCGATCTCGGTGCGGCCGAACGGGCGCAGCGCCGACTTCATCGCGCCGTCGACGGCGAACGGCTGCGCGATGGCGTGCGCCTACTGCTACGTGCCGAGGCGGAAGGGCTACAGCAACCCGATCACGGCCTTCACGAACATCGAGCAGATCATGGGCGGCGTCGCCCGGCACGTGAAGCGGCAGGGCGCGAAGCCGGAGCCGAACCAGTGCGACCCGCACGACTGGGTGTACGACATCGGCGAGAACAGCGACTGCAGTGCCGATGCCCTCCTCGGCGACAACGTGCACGACCTGGTCGACCTGTTCGCCGGCCTGCCGACCGCGAAGGCGTCGTTCGCGACGAAGTACGTGAACCGCGACCTGCTCGACTGGGACCCGCAGGGGCGCACCCGGGTCCGGTTCTCGCTGATGCCGGCGGCCATGGCGAAGCTCACCGACATCCGCACGACGCCCGTGCCGGAGCGGATCGCCGCGATCGACGACTTCGTCGAGGCCGGCTACGAGGTGCACGTGAACTTCTCGCCGGTGATCGTCGCGCCCGGCTGGCTGGACGAGTGGCGCGACCTGTTCCGGCAGCTCGACGCGGCGATCTCGCCCGCGACGAAGGCGCAGCTGGCATGCGAGGTGATCATGCTCACCCACAACGCGGCGCTGCACGAGGTGAACCAGGGGTGGCATCCGAAGGCGGAGGAGGTGCTCTGGCGTCCCGACCTGCAGGAGCCGAAGCGCAGCGAGAACGGCGCGATCAACGTCCGCTATCGCGCGGCGACGAAGCGGCGCTACCTCGACGACTTCCTCGCCCTGCTCGCGGCCGAGCTGCCGTACTGCCGCGTCCGCTACGCCTTCTAGTCCGCAGCGGGGAGGAACAGCACCGGGATCGAGCGCGTTCCGGGTCGGCATGGGTGCACGGCGACGGGCGGCCTCCTGGCGCTGGACGGCCGCCGCGCTGCTCGGCCTGACGGGGCCCGCGCGTCCCGCGTCGTCGCGATCCCCGTTCCGCCGATCGGAGGCGTCGGGCTACGAGGCCCCGGCGGCCGCGGTGAACCCGCTGCAGTTCGGCCGGGCGTACCAGCTGCCGCCCTTCGGCCGCGGCAACGGCATCGAGGCGCTCTTCTGGACCCCGCTCGCTCGCGTGCCGGCCGACATCGCGCCCGGCGTGCTCGTCGCGCTCGCGGCCGCCGGCATACCCGGGTGGGCGGCGCCCGTGCGGCCGGCGCGGCGCGGCGCTCCGCCGCACGAGGACCTCTGGGCCTCCTCGGCGGAGGTCGAGCGGGCGCAGGACGTGGTCATGCAGGTGCTGCGCGACCGCGACTGAGCGGGCCGCGCCCTACTGGGCGGCCTCGCGCCTCGCCCGCGCCACGTCGTCGCGGGCGTCCCGCAGCGCCACCGCAGCCGCGTCGAGCCGTCGCTGCGCCTCCTCGAGGTCCGCGCGGCGCTCGTCGACCTCCGCCGCGTCGCGCGCGACCGCGTCCGCCGCGGCTCGCGCCCGCTCCTCGGCCTCCTCGGCCCGTCGCCGCGCCGCCT
>NZ_JBHUEA010000027.1:0-29892 GCF_042680685.1 Amnibacterium endophyticum
GGCGCCGGCGGCCTGCGCCGCCGCCCCCGCGTCGACGGCCGGGGTCCAGGCGTCGAGCATCGTCTTGTCGCCCGGCTCCGCCTTGCCGCGCGTCACGACCCCGTCGCGCGCGGCGGTCAGCACGGCGACGACCGCCGCCGCATCGAGCCGCTCCGCGTCCCCCGCCGCCTGCGCCCCCTTCAGGTAGGCGGTGCCGAGCAGCGGGCCGGAGGCGCCGCCGACCGTCGAGATCAGGGTGGTGGCGACCAGCTTCAGCACCGCACCGGGGGTCTCGGGCGTCGCGTCGTCGAGCTTGGCGAGGACGGCCTGGAAGCCGCGCGCGAGGTTCTCGCCGTGGTCGCCGTCGCCGATGGCGCGGTCGAGGGCGGACAGCGCCGCGCGCTGCTCCTCGACGACGGCCGCGCTGCCGCGCACCCAGGCGAGCGCCCAGCCGGTGCCGAGCCCCTCCCCCGCGCTCACCGGCCCCACCTGAGCGCCGGGGTGACCACCGGCGCGTCCCACAGCGCCTTCAGCTCGTCGTCGAGCCGCAGCACCGTCACCGAGCAGCCGGCCATGTCGAGGCTCGTGACGAAGGAGCCGACGAGCGACCGGCTGATCGTGATGCTGCGCTCGCGCAGCACCGAGGCCGCGGCGTCGAAGACGATGTAGAGCTCGGCGAGCGGCGTGGCGCCCATGCCGTTCACGAAGAGGAGCACGTCGTCCTCGCTGGTGAAGGGCAGGTCGTCCAGCACCGGCTCGACGAGCCGGCGCACGAGGGAGTCGACCGGCTCCAGCGGGATCCGCTCCCGGCCGGGCTCCCCGTGGATGCCGATGCCGATCTCGACCTCGTCGTCGCCGAGGTCGAAGCTCGGCGTGCCCGCGTGCGGGACCACCGGCGCGGCGAGCGCGATCCCCATCGACCGCACCTGCGCGTTCACCTTCCGCGCGACCGCGGCGACGGCGGCCAGGTCGTCGCCGCGCTCGGCGGCCGCCCCCGCGATCTTCTCGACGAGCACGGTGCCGGCGACGCCGCGCCGCCCGGCGGTGTACAGGGAGTCCTTCACGGCCACGTCGTCGTCGACGACGACCGTCTCCACCTCGATGCCCTCGGCGCCGGCGAGGTCCGCCGCCGTCTCGAAGTTGAGCACGTCCCCCGTGTAGTTCTTCACGACGTGCAGCACGCCCGCGCCGCCGTCGACCGCCTTCGTGGCCGCGAGCACGGGGTCGGGCGTCGGGGAGGTGAACACGGGCCCGGGCACCGCGGCGTCCAGCATCCCAAGACCTACGAACCCGCCGTGCAGCGGCTCGTGACCGCTGCCGCCGCCCGACACGATGCCGACCTTGCCGCTGACGGGCGCGTCCCGCCGCACGATGTGGTCGGGGCCGGTCTCGACCCGCAGCAGGTCGCCGTGCGCCTGGGCCATCCCGGCCAGCGTGTCGGCGACGACCGTCTGCGGGTCGCGGATGAGCTTCTTCATCGAAACCTCCTGCGAGACGTCCGACGCCGTCGTCGGCGCCGGGGGCCAGGCTATGCGCGCCGCCCGTGGAGCGCACCGGCTCGCACGATCGTGCAGCGGCTCAGGCGAGCAGCGCCCGCGCCAGCGGCTCGTCCACGACGAGGTCGGTGATGAGCCCGGCCGCGAGCGCCCCGCGCAGGCCCGGCAGCTTCGAGACGCCCGCGACCACGCACACGCGGCGCGGCGTCCGGCGCAGCTGGGCGAGATCGGGCCCCGAGGCGCGCTCGTTCAGCTCGATGCCGTCCGACGTGCCGTCCTCGCGGTAGAAGACGGTCGCCACGTCCCCGACGACGCGGTCCCGCTCGAGCAGGCGGTAGTCCTCCGGCTCGAGGTAGCCGCCGATGTGGACGTGGCTCGCGACCTCCGACAGGGGCGACCCGACGCTGAACAGCGCGACCTGCATGCGCTCCTGCACCTCGAGCACCCGGCGCATGCTGCGCTCCCGCCAGAGCGCGCGCTTCGTCTCGGGGTCGTCGAAGAACGCGGGCACGGGGAACTGCTGCACGTGCGCGCCGTACGCGGCGCCGAACCGGCGCAGCAGCTCGCTGGCGTACGGGATGCCGGTCGTGCGCGTGTTGCCCGCGCCGTTCAGCTGGACGACCTCGGCCCCGCGCAGCGGCTTCGGCACCAGGTGGCGACTGACGGCGCTGACCGTGGACCCCCAGGCGACGCCGAGCACCGCGTTCGAGTCGAGGAAGCGGCCGAGCAGGCGGCCGGCGGACATCGCGACCCGCTCCAGCCGGTCGACCTCGCTCGTGTGGTCCGGCATCGGCACGAGGTGCACGGTCACGTCGTAGCGCTCGCGCAGCACGGCGGTCAGGCGGCCGGCCGTCTCGGCCGGCGAGTGGATCTGGATGTCGACGAGCCCGGTCGAGCGGGCGTGGCTGAGCAGCCGCGACACCGAGGAGCGCGAGGTGTGCAGCTCCCGCGCGATGGCCTCCATCGTGAGGTCCTGCATGTAGTACAGGTGCGCGGCCGTCAGCGCCTGCTGCACCTTGCCCTGCGGGCGTCGCCCGTCGGCCACCGTCCGGTCCGTCGCCACCCGCTCCCCGATCGTCGTCGGCCCCGTGCACCTCTGTGCGCGGTCCCGGCCGGGTCCCGCCGCACGTCGATGCTAGCGAGGTGCACGCATGTGCACGAAGGCGATCGACCCCGGGCGCACCGGCAGCGCCCCCCGCTACGGTGAGCCCGCCCAGCGGCCGACCGGGGCCGCTGCGAACTCGAAGAAGAGGCAGGTCTTGCGGTGAATCCATCCCTGGGGACGATCTTCCTGTCCGAGACCGTCGGCACGGCGATGCTGCTGCTGCTCGGTGGCGGCGTGGTCGCGACGGCGATCCTGACGAAGAGCAAGGGTCTGGGCGGCGGCTGGCTGCTCATCAACTTCGGCTGGGGGCTCGCGGTGTTCGCGGGCGTCACGGTGTCGTACGCCTCCGGCGCGCACCTCAACCCCGCCGTCACGGTCGGTCTGCTGATCGCCGGCAAGGTGCCGGGCGGCATCGGCGCGGCGCTCGTCTACATCGTGGCGCAGATCATCGGCGCGATGATCGGCGCCCTCCTCGTCTGGCTCGCCTTCAAGCGGCACTTCGACGAGGAGACCGAGTCCGGGACGATCCTCGGCGTCTTCTCCACCGGCCCGGAGATCCGCTCCTACGGCTGGAACCTGGTCACCGAGATCATCGGCACGTTCGTGCTCGTCTTCGTCGTCATCGGCTTCAGCCGCGGCGGCGACCCGAACACGGCCACGCCGGCCGGGCTCGCGGCCCTCGGCGCGATCCCCGTGGCCCTGCTGGTGGTCGGCATCGGCGCCAGCCTCGGCGGCCCGACCGGCTACGCCATCAACCCGGCCCGCGACCTGGGCCCGCGCATCATGCACGCGGTCCTGCCGATCCCGCACAAGGGGACGAGCGACTGGGGCTACAGCTGGGTCCCGATCGTCGGCCCGCTCATCGGCGGCGCGATCGCCGGCGGCCTCTCGTACGCCCTGCTGCCGATCATCGGCTGACCGCAGTCCCCCGGAACCGAACCAACACGAACGAAGGAGTCACCGTGGCCGACTACATCCTCGCCATCGACCAGGGCACCACGTCCACCCGCGCGATGGTCTTCGACCACTCGGGCAAGGTCGTCTCGACCGGTCAGCTCGAGCACGAGCAGATCTTCCCCAGGGCCGGCTGGGTCGAGCACGACCCGGAGGAGATCTGGCGCAACACCCGCGAGGTCATCGGGCAGGCCCTCTCCCGCGCCGACATCACCCGCCACGACATCGCGGCGGTCGGGATCACCAACCAGCGCGAGACCACGGTCGTCTGGGAGAAGGCGACCGGCAAGCCCGTCTACAACGCGATCGTCTGGCAGGACACCCGCACGCAGGCGATCGTCGACCGGTTCGCGAAGGACGGCGGCGTCGAGCGCTTCAAGCAGACCGTCGGCCTGCCCCTGTCGACCTACTTCGCGGGCACGAAGATCGTCTGGATCCTCGAGAACGTCGACGGGGCCCGCGAGAAGGCCGAGGCCGGCGAGCTGATGTTCGGCACCACCGACACGTGGGTGCTCTGGAACCTCACCGGCGGCACGGACGGCGGGGTGCACGTCACCGACGTGACGAACGCCTCCCGCACGCTCTTCATGGACCTGAGGACCCAGACCTGGGACCAGTCGATCCTCGACGTCTTCGGCGTCCCGGCCTCGATGCTGCCGGAGATCAAGAGCTCCTCCGAGGTCTACGGCACGGTCGAGTCCTCCAGCCTGCTGCGCGAGGTGCCGATCGCGGGCATCCTCGGCGACCAGCAGGCCGCGACCTTCGGCCAGGTCGCGTTCGAGCCCGGCGAGGCGAAGAACACCTACGGCACGGGCAACTTCCTCATCTTCCCGACCGGCACCGAGATCGTGCACAGCGACAACGGGCTGCTGACGACCATGGCCTACCGGCTGGGCGACGGCGAGGCGCACTACGCCATGGAGGGCTCGATCGCGGTCACCGGATCCCTGATCCAGTGGCTGCGGGACAACCTGGGCCTCATCTCCTCGGCGCCCGACGTCGAGCGGCTCGCCGCGACGGTCGAGGACAACGGCGGCGCGTACTTCGTGCCGGCGTTCTCGGGGCTCTTCGCGCCGTACTGGCGCTCGGAGGCCCGCGGCGCGCTCGTCGGCCTGACCCGGTTCGTGAACAAGGGCCACATCGCGCGCGCCGCCCTCGAGGCGACCGCGTTCCAGTCCAAGGAGGTCATGGACGCGGTCGACGCCGACACGGGCAACCCCCTGAAGGAGCTGAAGGTCGACGGCGGCATGGTCGCGAACGACATGCTGATGCAGTTCCAGGCCGACATCCTCGGCGTGCCGGTGGTGCGCCCCGTCGTCGCCGAGACGACCGCGCTCGGCGCCGCCTACGCCGCGGGCCTCGCCGTCGGGTTCTGGAAGGACTTCGACGACCTGCGGAAGAACTGGCAGGAGGACAAGCGCTGGGAGCCGTCGATGGACGACGAGGAGCGCGAGCGTCAGTACCGCCTCTGGAAGAAGGCCGTCACGAAGACCTTCGACTGGGTCGACGACGACGTGCGCTGACCCGCTGACGGCACGAGCCGCGACGGCCCCGGGAGCCCGATCCCGGGGCCGTCGCCCGTCCGGGGCGGGCCGGGGCCGAGGACCCGGCCGGACCCGTCAGCCCGCGACCGGGGCCCGCGTCGCCGCGACCCAGGCGTCCAGCCTCGCCGCAGCCGCGCCCGAGTCGACCGCCTCGGCCGCCGTCGCGAGCCGCTCGGCCAGCCGTCGCGCCATCGGGCGCTCCGCCGTCAGCGGGTCCTCGTAGAGGTCCCACGCGACGAGCCCCGCCGCCGCGTTCAGCAGCACCACGTCCCGCACGGGTCCGGCCTCCCCCGCGAGCACGCGGCGCACGGTCGCCGCGTTCTCGGCCGGCGTCCCGCCCTCGAGCTGCTCCACCCGCGCGACCGGCAGCCCGACGTCGGCGGGGTGCACGTCGTGCTCGTTCACCGCGCCGGCGGACACCTCGCGGATGCGGCTGTGCCCGGTGGTCGACAGCTCGTCCATGCCGTCGTCGCTGCGCACCACGAGCCCGGTCGCGCCGCGCGTCTGCAGCACGCCGGTGATCAGCGGCACGACGGCGGCGTTCGCGACGCCGATCACGTTCGCGTCGGGACGCGCCGGGTTGACCAGCGGACCGAGGAAGTTGAACACGGTGGGCACGCCGAGCGCGCTGCGCGCCTCCGCGGCGTGCCGGAAGCCCGGGTGGAACGCCGAGGCGAACACGAAGGTGATCCCGGCCTGCTCGAGCACGCGGGCGACCGCCTCGCCGTCGAGGTCGAGGGCGAGCCCCAGCTCGCCGAGCACGTCGCTCGCGCCGGACGCGCTCGACGCGGCCCGGTTGCCGTGCTTCGCCACCGGCACCCCGCAGGCGGCGACCACGATCGCGGCCGTGGTCGAGACGTTCACCGTGCGGAACCCGTCGCCGCCGGTGCCGACGAGGTCGAGCGCCCGCGGCGGCACGGGCAGGGGCCGCGCGTGCGCGAGCACCGCGTCGCGGAACCCGACGATCTCGTCGACCGTCTCGCCCTTCGCCCGCAGCGCGACGAGGAAGCCGGCGAGGGTCGCGGCCGGGGTCTCCCCCGTCATCACGCGCTCCATCGCCCACGTGGCCTCCGCCACGCGCAGGTCGCGGCCGCCGAGGAGCGCGCCGATCAGCTCGGGCCAGGACGTCGTCGCGGGCACGGGGCGAGCCTAGCGAGGGCGCCACGACGGGGGCGCGGCCCCGGCGGAAGGGGGGCGTGCGGCCGACGCGCCCCCGCCGACTCGGGAAACACCACGACCGGGGCGACGAGGACAGCCTGGGACGTCGCCCGAAGCCCCATAATGATCGTGTGAGCAGTGCATCGGTGCTTCAGTCGGGGCCCACCTCGACGGTGAACAGACCGAACAGCGTCGCGGTCGGCACCATCGTGTGGCTCGGCAGCGAGGTCATGTTCTTCGCCGGCCTGTTCGCGATCTACTTCACGCTGAAGACGTCGCTGCCGCAGGTCTGGGCGGAGGAGGTGCAGCGCCTCGACGTGCCGTACGCGGCCGTGAACACGCTGATCCTCGTGTCCAGCTCGTTCACCTGCCAGTTCGGGGTGTTCGCCGCCGAGCGCCTGCAGGCGCGGTCCACCGGCTGGCGCCCGTCGCAGTGGGGCATGGTCGAGTGGTTCTTCCTCACCTACGCCCTCGGCGCCGTCTTCGTCACCGGTCAGGTCTTCGAGTACGCGAACCTGATCAGCGAGGGCATCACGATCAACGCGAACGCGTACGGCTCCGCCTTCTACCTGACGACCGGCTTCCACGCCCTCCACGTCACCGGCGGCCTGATCGCGTTCCTGTTCACCATCGGCCGGGCCTTCGCGGTGACGAAGTTCGGCCACAAGGAGGCGACGACCGCGATCGTCGTCTCCTACTACTGGCACTTCGTGGACGTGGTCTGGATCGGCCTCTTCCTCGTCATCTACGTCCTGCAGGCAGCGGGTTGAGGAAGGTGGTCGGCTTGAGGAAGGCGGCGATGGACGACGGAGCGAAGCGGGCGCGCAGGCGCGGCCGCCGCTCGCCGCTCGCGAGCGTGGCGCTGGTGCTGACGGGCCTGCTGATCACGGGCGGGGCCTACGCGCTCATGACCGCGGCGAGCCCCGCCCAGGCGTCGGTCGACATGAGCAGCCAGCAGACGATCGACCAGGGCCGGAAGCTGTTCGCCAGCAACTGCGCCACCTGCCACGGCATGGCGCTCACCGGTTCGCCGACCGGCCCGTCGCTCATCGGCGTCGGCGCCGCCGCGGTCGACTTCCAGGTCGGCACCGGCCGCATGCCGCTCGCGAACAGCGCCCCGCAGGCGCCGGTCAAGCCGAAGGTGTTCACCGACCAGCAGACGCTCGCCATGGCGGCGTACGTCGCCTCGGTCTCGCCCGGACCCGCGATCCCGAAGGCGAGCCAGCTCGCCCTGACGGGCGATGCGACCAAGGGCGCCGAGCTGTTCCGGATCAACTGCGCCATGTGCCACAACGTGGCCGGCGCCGGCGGCGCCCTCACCCAGGGCAAGTACGCGCCGAACCTGATGGACACCGCTCCGGTGCACATCTACGAGGCGATGCTGACCGGTCCGCAGAACATGCCGGTCTTCAACGACGACAACATCTCGCCGCAGGAGAAGCAGGACATCATCACGGCGCTGAAGACCCAGAACCAGGAGTCCGGCGTCGGCGGCTTCGAGCTGGGCAGCATCGGCCCGGTCGCCGAGGGCCTCTTCCTCTGGATCTTCGGAGTGGGCGCGATCATCGCCTTCACCGTCTGGCTGACCGCGAAGGCGAACTGACATGGCAGACCACGAGGACCGCACCGACCTGGTGCCGGTCGACCACGGAGCGGAGCGCGACCCCGGCACGGCGATCGTGCGCAGCGACGCGCTCGAGAACCCGGGCCTCCCGCCGCACCGCCCCCGCGTCACCGACCTGGACCCGAAGGCCGCGAAGACGGCCGAGCGGTTGATCGTCACGCTCTTCTACGTGTCGCTGGCCGGCTCGATCTTCTCGATGGCGGCCTACTTCGCGTTCCCGATCCGGCAGAACGACCTCGGCTCCGTCCGCCTCAACAACCTGCTGATCGGGCTCGGCCTCGCCTTCGCGCTGCTCGCGATCGGCGTCGCGGCCGTGCACTGGGGCAAGGTCCTGATGGTCGACCACGAGGGCGTCGACATCCGCCACCCCGTCCGGGGCGACGCGCAGACCCGCGAGCGGGCCGTCGACATCATGCGGACCGCGGACCGCGAGTCCGGCTTCAACCGGCGCGTCCTGATCCGCAACGGCATGATCACCGCGGTGGCCGCGCTGCCGTTCCCGGCGATCTTCCTCTTCCGCGACCTCGGACCGGCTGCCGGCACGCCCGCGGCGGCCTTCAGCCACACGATGTGGAGCGAGGGCGTGCGCCTCACGAAGGACCCGACGGGCGAGCCCATCCTCGCCTCCGACGTCACCATCGGCTCGGCCTTCCACGTCATCCCGGAGGGGCTGAACGAGTCGGAGCACAAGCTCGAGGAGAAGGCCAAGGCGGCGGTGCTGCTGATGCGCCTGGAGCCCGGCTCCTTCGAGGTCTCGTCCGGCCGCGAGGACTGGAACTACCAGGGCATCCTCGCCTACTCGAAGATCTGCACCCACGTCGGGTGCCCGGTCGCGCTGTACGAGCAGCAGACGCACCACCTGCTCTGCCCGTGCCACCAGTCGACCTTCGACATCACGCGGGAGGCGGAGGTCATCTTCGGCCCGGCCGTCCGCCCGCTGCCCCAGCTGCCGATCACGATCGACAGCCAGGGGTACCTCGTCGCCCGCAGCGACTTCACCGAACCCGTCGGACCGAGCTTCTGGGAGCGCACCGGTGACTACGACGTCTGAGCCAGCCAACTACGACCGCACCGCCCCCGCGGACCGCCGCAGGAGCGGCGGCGTCACCGCCTGGGCCTCCAACTACGTCGACGAGCGGACGGGCGTCAGCTACGTCGTCCGCGAGTTCGGACGCAAGATCTTCCCGGACCACTGGTCCTTCATGCTCGGCGAGGTCTGCCTCTACAGCTTCGTGATCATCCTGATCACCGGCTCGTTCCTCACCTTCTTCTTCCAGGCCTCCATGGCCGAGGTCGTCTACAACGGCTCCTACACCCCGCTCAAGGGCCTGGAGATGTCGTCGGCGATGCAGTCCGCGCTGAACATCTCGTTCGAGATCCGCGGCGGCCTGCTGATCCGCCAGGTGCACCACTGGACGGCGCTGCTGTTCGTCGCCGCCATCGGTCTGCACATGCTGCGCATCTTCTTCACCGGCGCGTTCCAGAAGCCCCGCGAGATCAACTGGATGATCGGCTTCGTCCTCTTCATCCTGGCGATGGCCGAGGGCTTCACCGGCTACTCGCTGCCCGACGACCTGCTGTCCGGCAACGGCCTGCGGATCATCGCCGGCATGGTCGAGGGCATCCCCTTCATCGGCAGCTGGATCCTCTGGCTGCTCTTCGGCGGCGAGTTCCCCGGCACCTCGATCGTGGGCCGCCTCTACACGCTGCACATCCTGCTGCTGCCGGCGGCCGTGCTGGCCCTGATCGCGCTGCACCTCGTGTTCGTGGTGACGCAGAAGCACACCCAGTACGCCGGCCCGGGCCGGACGAACGAGAACGTGATCGGCTACCCGATCCTGCCGGTGTACGCCGCGAAGGCCGGCGGCTTCTTCTTCATCGTGTTCGGCGTCGTGATGCTGATGGGCACCTTCTTCACGATCAACCCGATCTGGGTCTACGGCCCCTACGACCCGTCGCCGGTCTCCGCGGGCACGCAGCCCGACTGGTACATCGGCTTCGCGGACGGCGCGCTGCGCCTCACGCCGGGCTGGCTCGGCGGACCGGGTGGCGTCCCGCTCGAGTTCGTGCTGTTCAACACCACCTACTCGTTGAACATCCTGATCCCGGTCGTCGTGCTCGGGCTGTTCCTGCTGACCGTCTTCATCTACCCCTTCATCGAAGCGTGGGTGACGGGCGACAAGCGCGAGCACCACATCGCGGACCGTCCGCGCAACATGCCGACCCGCACCGCCATCGGTGCCGCGGGCGTCACGTTCTACGCGGTGCTGTGGGCCGCGGCGAGCTCGGACCTGATCGCGACGCACTTCAAGACCTCGATCGAGAGCGCGATCACGATCCTGCAGTTCCTGCTCTTCCTCGGCCCGGTGCTCGCGTTCTTCGTCACGAAGCGCATCTGCCTCGCGCTGCAGAAGAAGGACCGTCAGATCGTGCTCCACGGCTTCGAGTCCGGGCGCATCGTCCGGCTGCCGGGCGGCGAGTACATCGAGGTCCACGAGCCGGTCGACGTGTACGAGCGCTGGAAGCTGGTGAGCTACACCGACTACGAGCCGCTGATGGTCCGGCCGAACGCCGCGGGTCGCATCCCCGTCACCGAGCGCGCCCGGGCGGCGGTGAGCCGGTTCTTCTTCGAGGACCGCATCGAGCCGGTCACGAGCAGCGAGCTCGAGGTCGCGCACCATCACTGACCCTGGTCGCGAGAAGGCCGGTGCTCCTCGGAGCGCCGGCCTTCTCGCGTTTCGGCGCACGGGCAGCACCGTCGGGGCGGCAGGGACCGAGGTGCTGCTCGGGCACATGGGCGGGCCGTTCTGGGCGCGGAAGGACGAGCGCGCCTGGTCCGCCCCGAAGGGCGCCGTCGAGGCGGAGGAGCGCCCTCTCGACGCCGCGCTGCGCGAGTTCCGCGAGGAGACCGGCATCGCTCCCCCGCCCGGCCCCTACGAGGACCTCGGCGAGGAGCGGCAGCGCTCCGGCAAGCTCGTCCGGCTCTTCGCCGTCGAGGCCGATCCGGACCTGACGGCCTTCACGCCGGGCACCTTCACCATGACCCGTGGCGGGCGCTCCTTCGAGGTGCCCGAGCTGGACCGCCTCGCCTGGGTGCCGCTCCCCCGCGCCGCCGAGCTGCTGGTCGCAGGTCAGGTCCCCTTCCTCGCCCGTCTCCCCCGCTGACGAGAGCGCAGCGCTGCGCGTTCAGCGCCAGTCGGCGACGAGCGCTCGGCGCCGAACGGCGCTGAGGGCGACTCCACCGGGCGGACGCGGAAGGGGCCGGACGAGCGACTGCTCGTCCGGCCCCTGCTCGAGCCCTGCGGCCCTAGCTCGCGAAGTATCCGCGGTAGTACTCGTACACCCAGCCGACGATCGCGACGACGAAGAGCGCGAGGGCGATGGCGAACATCCAGATCCCGATGACGAGACCCACGAACGCCAGGGCTGCGGCGAGCCCGAGCATGAGCGGCCACCAGCTCCACGGGCTGAAGTGCCCGAGCTCAGGGTCGCCGTCGTCGATGCTGGCGTCCGAGCGGTCCTCGGGCAGGGCGCCGCCCTGCGACTTGAAGGATCGCGACAGGTAGAAGGCGATGAAGCCCGCCATGACCGCGACGAGGCCGATCCCGAGGGTGCCGACCCACTCGACGCCGCCGTACACGATCGCGACCCAGGTGGTGTATCCCGCGTCGGCGAGGACGAAGAAGCCGCCGAGCACGAGCAGCAGGTTGATGTTCGCGCGCATGGCTCAGCGCACCTCGTCCCTCGACGCGTCGTACGTGGGCGCGTCCGGCGCGTCCTTCGCCGGCCCGACGCCGAACGGCATGCCCGCCTCGGGGTGGTTCAGGTCGAACGCCGGCGACTCCGAGCGGATCCGCGGGATCGACGTGAAGTTGTGGCGCGGGGGCGGGCAGCTGGTCGCCCACTCGAGGCTGCGGCTGTAGCCCCACGGGTCGTTCACGGTGACCTTCGGCGCCCGGCGGGCGGTGACCCACACGTTGTAGAGGAACGGCAGCATCGACGCCGCGAGGATGAACGCCCCCACGGTGGAGAGCTGGTTCATCAGCGTGTAGCCGTCGCCCGGCTGGTAGGTCGCGTACCGGCGGGGGAAGCCGTCGACGCCCAGCCAGTGCTGCACGAGGAACGTCGTGTGGAACCCGACGAAGAGCAGCCAGAAGTGGATCTTGCCGAGGCGCTCGTCGAGCATCCGCCCGGTCCACTTCGGCCACCAGAAGTAGAAGCCGGCGAACATCGCGAACACGACCGTGCCGAAGACGACGTAGTGGAAGTGCGCGACGACGAAGTAGCTGTCCGACAGGTGGAAGTCGAGCGGCGGCGACGACAGGATCACGCCCGTGAGCCCGCCGAAGATGAAGGTGATGAGGAAGCCCAGCGCCCACACCATCGGCGTCTCGTAGGTCACCGAGCCGCGCCACATCGTGAAGGTCCAGTTGAAGATCTTCACGCCGGTCGGCACCGCGATCAGCATGGTCATCAGGGCGAAGAACGGCAGCAGCACCGAGCCGGTGACGTACATGTGGTGCGCCCACACGGCCACGGACAGCGCCGCGATGGCGATCGTCGCGTAGACGAGGGTCTTGTAGCCGAAGATCGGCTTCCGGCTGAAGACCGGGATGACCTCACTGATGATGCCGAAGAACGGCAGCGCGATGATGTAGACCTCGGGGTGCCCGAAGAACCAGAACAGGTGCTGCCAGAGGATCGCGCCGCCGCTCGAGGCGTCGAACACGTGCGCGCCGAACAGGCGGTCCGCGCCGAGCGCGAGGAGCGCTGCGGCGAGCACCGGGAAGGCCATGATCACCAGGAGGCTGGTGATGAGGACCGTCCACACGAACATCGGCAGCCGGAACATGGTCATCCCGGGGGCGCGCATCGTGATGACGGTCGTCACGAAGTTCACCGCGCCGAGGATCGTGCCGAAGCCCGACAGGCCGAGACCCATGACCCAGAGGCTCGAGCCGAGGCCCGGCGAGTAGGCCGCGCTCGACAGCGGGGAGTAGGCCGTCCACCCGAAGCCGGCGGCGCCGCCGGGCGTGAAGAAGCCGCTCACGGCGATGAGGCTGCCGAAGCTGTAGAACCAGTAGGCCAGCGCGTTCAGCCGCGGGAACGCGACGTCCGGCGCCCCGATCTGCAGCGGCATCAGCGCGTTCGCGAAGCCCGCGAAAAGCGGCGTCGCGAACATCAGCAGCATGATCGTGCCGTGCATCGTGAACAGCTGGTTGTAGATCTCCGGCGTCGGCACGACGTGGAGGCCCGGCTCGAACAGCTGCGCCCTGATGATCAGCGCGAGCACGCCGCCGATCAGGAAGTAGATGAACGAGGTGACCAGGTACAGGTTCCCGATCTTCTTGTGGTCGGTGGTGGTCAGGTAGTCCACCACCACGTTGCCCTTGCGGGCGACCTGGCTGCCGCCCGCGACCACCTCGGCCTGGCCGGCCGGCAGCTCGCGCGCGGGCCGTCCGATCGTCGACGTCATCGGCGCTCCCCTCAGTTCCCGTTGCGCTCGTTGCGCAGGCGCGTGTTCGACGAGCCCACCTCGTCACCGGTGTTCTGCGAACCCCCGGCGCTGCCGTCGACCTTGTCGTACTCCGTGCCGAGCGAGCCGATCTTGCCCTGCGCCCGGAGCGACGCGAGGTGCGCGTCGTAGTCGGCCTGCGACACGACGGCCACGTTGAACAGCATCCTCGAGTGGTACTCGCCGCAGAGCTCGGCGCACTTGCCCTCGTAGGTGCCGATGCGGGTCGGCGTGAAGTCCCAGTAGTTGGTCTGGCCCGCGATCATGTCCTTCTTGTAGAGGAAGTCGATCACCCAGAAGGAGTGGTTGACGTCGCGGGTGCGCAGCTGGATCTCGACCTTGCGGTTCACCGGCAGGTACAGGGTCGGGATCGTCTTCTCGACGAAGCCGGTGCCGGCGGCACCCGGGTCGGAGGGCTCGGCCTGCACGCCCTGGTCGTAGACGCTGTTGTCCAGGTTCGCCGTGTCGGCGTAGACGAAGTCCCACGACCACTGCTTGCCGTAGGCGTCGATCGTGACGTCCGGCTTCTCGTAGCGGGTCTCGATGATCGACTGGTCCCGCGCGGTGAAGGCGAAGAGGCCGAGCACGAGGATCAGCGGCACGACCGTGTAGAAGATCTCGAGCGGCATGTTGTACCGCAGCTGCACCGGCAGCCCGGTCTGCCCGCGGCGGCGGCGGTAGACGATCGCCGCCCAGATGATCAGGGCCCAGGTGATGACGCCGACCGCCAGGAGCGTGATCCACGACCCCACCCAGAGGTCGGAGACGCGCTGCGTCTGGTTCGTCGCCGGCGCCTGGCCGTCGATGAAGCCGGGCAGGTACCCGTGGAGCTGGTCGGTGGTGCATCCGCTGAGCGCGAGCACGACACCGGCCGCGATCGGCAACAGCAGCAGACGCCGTGAGATGGAGCGCACGTCAGGCCCTTTCCGGATTCTTCGTGGTCGGGGTGGCGACGCTCAGCCTAGTGCGCCGCGGCGCTCGGCCCGGCGGGCCGGGGCGCCGATCCGCACGGTTCCCGAAGCCGTGCGCGCCCCCGCGCGGGGCGCGCACGACGACGACGGACGCTCCGGCAGGAGCGTCCGTCGCGGGTCGGCCTCGGGCGTCGCCCGGGGGTCAGTGGAAGCTGTCGCCGCAGGCGCAGCTGCCCTGCGCGTTCGGGTTGTCGATCGTGAAGCCCTGCTTCTGGATCGTGTCCTCGAAGTCGACCGTGGCGCCGTCCAGGTAGGGCGTGCTCATGCGGTCGACCACGACCTCGACGCCGTCGAAGTCGACGGTCGCGTCGCCGTCGAGCAGCCGCTCGTCGAAGTACAGCTGGTAGATCAGGCCGCTGCAGCCGCCGGGCTGCACGGCGAGGCGCAGGCGCAGGTCGTCGCGACCCTCCTGCTCGAGGAGGCTCTTCACCTTCTGGGCGGCGGGTGCGGTGAGCAGCACGCCGTGCGCGGCGTCGGAGGCGGTGGAGCCGGTCAGCGCGGTGTCGGTCATGCTCCGATCGTACGTCCGCGGCGCGGGGTGCGGGGCGTCCTCGCGCCCGGTGCGTTCAGACGGTCCGGGAGGAGAGCCGCGCGAGCAGCAGCGCCTCCGCGGCCACCGCCTTGCGCAGCACCCCGAGGTGCTGGGACTCGTTCGGCGAGTGGGCCCGCGTGTCCGGGTCCTCGACCCCGGTGATCAGGATCTGCGCCTCGGGGAGCAGCCGGGTGAGGGTGCTGATGAACGGGATGGAGCCGCCGATCCCGGTCAGCTCGGGCTCGGCGCCCCATCCGTCCGCCATCGCGCGCCGGGCCTCCTCGGCGGCCCAGCCGCCCTGGTCGACCAGGAAGGGCTGACCGAGGTTCACGTCGTCCAGCGCGACGTGCGCGCCGAAGGGCGCGTTCGCCCGCAGGTGCGCCTCGAGCGCCGCGAACGCCTCGGCCGCGTCCTGGCCAGGGGCGACCCGGAGGCTGAGCCGGAGCCGCACGGACGGCAGCAGGGTGTTGGAGGCGTTCAGCACGTCCGGCACGTCCATGCCGGTGACGGTGATGGCGGGCCGGTACCAGAGCCGCTCCGCCACGGTGCCGCGACCGATCGGCCGCACGCCGGGCAGCAGCGCGGCGTCGCGCGCGAGGTCGGCCGTCGACGGCCCCGCGGGCCCGCCGTCCGGCCCGGGCGAGACGAGCAGGCCGGGCACCGCCACCGCGCCGTCCTCGTCCCAGAGGGTCGCGAGCAGCCGGACCGCGGCGAGCATCGCGTCCGGCACGGCGCCGCCGAACATGCCGGAGTGCGACGCGTGCTCGAGCGTCGACACCGTCAGGTTCGCGGTGGCGTTGCCGCGCAGCGAGGAGGTGAGGGCCGGCACCTCGGTGCTCACGTTGTCCGAGTCCGCCACGACGATCACGTCGGCGCGGAGCGCCTCGAGGTTCGCCTCGAGGAAGGCGTCGAACGAGGCCGAGCCCGCCTCCTCCTCCCCCTCGACGAAGACGGCGATCCCGACCTCGAGCCCGTCGCCGAGCGCTTGGGCGGCGGCGCGGATCGCGGCGACGTGCGCGACCACGCCCGCCTTGTCGTCGGAGGCGCCCCGCCCGTGCAGCCGCTCCCCCACCAGCGTCGGCTCGAACGGCGGGGTGTCCCAGAGGTCGTCGCGGCCCGCCGGCTGGACGTCGTGGTGGGCGTAGAGCAGCACCGTCGGCCGACCGGGCGCCGCGGCGCGGCGCGCGAGCACCGCCGGGCTGCCGGTCGCCCGCCCGGATGCTGTGTCGTAGTCGGCGGTGGCCACCTGGACCTCGTCGAACAGCCCCGTTTCCGTCAGCAGCGCCGCGACGGCCTCCGCGCTCGCCCGCACCTGCTCCTCCGGGAACCCCGGGAAGGCCACGGACGGGATGCGCACCAGGCGCCCCAGCGCGGCCACCGCGGCCGGGAACCCCTCCTCGACGGCATCCAGGACGGCTCGCTCCCGCGGTTCGATCGGCATGCCGGTAACCTTAGGAGCCGATCGTGAGGAGGCCCGGATGGCGAAGAAGGCACCCGTGGCGGAGGCCGCCGAGCCGGAGGCGCCGCTCGTCGGCAAGGGCCGGGCGACCCCGTCGCGTCGCGAGCGGGAGGCCGCCAACAAGCGGCCCCTCGTCATCACCGACCGCAAGGCCGCGCGCCGCGTCTCGCGCAGCAGGGCCGCGGAGGGCCGCGAGCGCGCGCGCGTCGGGCTCGCGAACGGCGAGGAGCGCTACCTGCCGGCGCGCGACCGCGGGCCGCAGCGCCGGTTCGCGCGGGACGTGATCGACTCCCGCTTCACGGTCGGCGAGTTCCTCATCCCGGTCTTCGTCGTGTTCTTCATCGCGACGCTCTTCTTCCCGCGCGCGGCCTGGCTCTTCCTGCCGCTGTACGGCTTCCTCGCGCTGTCCGTGATCGACGCCCTGGTGCGCGCGGCGATGATCCGCCGCCGGCTCGCGGCCCGCTACGGCGCCGACCAGGTCCAGAAGGGCCTGAACATGTACGTCGTGATGCGGTCCGCGCAGTTCCGCGGCCTGCGCATGCCGAAGCCGCAGGTCAAGCGGGGCGAGAAGGTCTCCTGACCGGTTCGGGCCGCCGCAGCGCCGCGGCCCAGCCCGGGCCGCGGTAGAGGAAGCCGGTGTAGCCCTGGACGAGGTCGGCCCCCGCGTCCAGCCGCTCCCGCACGTGCTCCGCGGTCTCCACGCCGCCGACGCTGATGACGCACGCCTCAGCGGGCAGCGCGCTCCGCAGCAGCCGGAGGACCTCGATCGCGCGCGCCGCCACGGGCGGCCCCGACAGCCCGCCGGCGCCCATCGCCGCGACGTCGTCCGCACCGGTGCGCAGCCCGTCTCGGCGGACGGTCGTGTTGGTCGCGACCACGCCCGCGAGCCCGAGGCGGGACGCGAGGCCCGCGATGTGCCGCACCTCGTCGTCCGCGAGGTCCGGGGCGATCTTCACGAGCAGCGGGGTGCCGCCGGCCTCCGCCAGCACCGCCTCCAGCAGCGGCTCGAGCCGGTCGAGCTCCTGCAGACCGCGCAGCCCCGGGGTGTTCGGCGAGCTGACGTTGACCACCAGGTAGTCCGCGTGCGGCGCGAGCAGCCGGGCGCTCGCGCGGTAGTCGTCGACGGCGTCCTCGACCGCCGTCACCCGGCTCTTGCCGATGTTCACGCCCACGACGGGCAGCCCGCCCCGTCGCCGGGCGGCGGCCAGCCGTGCCGCGACGACCTGCGCCCCGTCGTTGTTGAAGCCCATCCGGTTGATCAGCGCGCGGTCGCGGGGCAGGCGGAAGAGCCGCGGTCGCGGGTTGCCCGGCTGGGGATGCGCCGTCACGGTGCCGATCTCGACGTGACCGAAGCCGAGGGCGCCGAGGCCCCGCAGCGCGACCGCGTTCTTGTCGAAGCCGGCGGCGAGGCCGAACGGCGTCGGCAGGTCGAGCCCCATCGCGTGCACCTCGGCCCCGCCGGCCGTCGAGCGGCGGCGCACCCGGTACGCGACCCGGCCGGACGCGCCGAGCGCGCGGATCACGACCACCGCCGCGTGATGGGCGTGCTCCGGGTCCATCCGCACCAGCACGGTGCGGAACAGCAGGCCGTACGCGCGCTCGAGGGCGTTCACGCCTCGGCGCGCGGTGCGGCGTTCTCCATGCGCAGCAGCGTGATCGCCGCCTCGAAGTCGTCGAGCGACGAGAACCCCTGGTAGACGCTCGCGAAGCGCAGGTAGGCGACCTCGTCGAGCTCGCGCAGCGGCGGCAGGACCGCGAGGCCGATGTCGTTCGCCTCGATCTGGCTCGCGCCGGTCGCCCGGATCGTCTCCTCGACGCGCTGCGCGAGCAGCGCCAGGTCCGACTCCGTGACCGGACGGCCCTGGCAGGCCTTCTTCACGCCGGACACGACCTTGTCGCGGCTGAAGGGCTCGAGGACGCCGTTGCGCTTGATCACCGAGAGGCTGGCGGTCTCGGTCGTGGAGAAGCGGCGGTGGCAGTTCGGGCACTGCCGGCGACGGCGGATGGCGAGGCCGTCGTCGCTCACGCGGGAGTCGACGACCCTGGTGTCCGGGTTGCGGCAGAACGGGCAGTGCATCGCCCCGATGGTACCGGGCCCACGGCCGGAATGACAGCGGTGTAGTTCGCTGCTGATCAGGTGAAGCGGGCGTCGACCGCGTCCCCGTGGGCCGGCAGGCCCTCGGCGTCCGCGAGCGCGCGCACCGCCGGCCGCGCCTCGTGCAGGGCGTCGAGGTCGTAGTCGACGACCTGCTGCTGCCGGAGGAACGGCCGGACCGACAGCCCCGCCGAGAAGCGCGCGGTCCCGCCGGTGGGCAGCACGTGGTTCGAGCCCGCGGCGTAGTCGCCGAGGCTGACGGGCGAGCCGGGGCCGACGAACACGGCGCCCGCCTCGGTCAGCTCCGCGACGAGCGGCCACGGGTCCGCCGTCAGCACCTCGAGGTGCTCCGGCGCGTAGGCGTTGCTCACCGCCACGGCGGCGGCGAGGTCGTCGACGAGCAGGATCCCGGACTGCGGGGCCGTCAGCGACGTCCGCACGCGCTCGGCGTGGAAGGTGGTCGCCTGACGGCGCTCGACCGCGGTCACGACGGCCGACGCCAGCTCCGGCGCGTCGGTGACGAGCACGGCGGCGGCGAGCACGTCGTGCTCCGCCTGGCTGATCAGGTCGGCGGCGACGAGCTCGGGGTCGGCGGCGCCGTCGGCGACCACGAGGATCTCGGTCGGCCCCGCCTCGGAGTCGATCCCGACGGCACCCGCGACCGCCCGCTTCGCCGCGGCCACGAACACGTTCCCGGGGCCGGTCACGACGTCGACCGGCTCGAGCCCGATCCCCGGCACGCCGTGCGCGAGGGCGCCGACGGCGCCCGCGCCGCCCATCGCGTAGACCTCGTGGACGCCGAGCAGCCCGGCGGCGCCGAGGACGATCGGGTGCACCGCGCCCCCGAGGTCCCGCTGCGGCGGCGAAGCGATCGCGAGCGCGCGGACGCCCGCGGTCTGGGCCGGCACCACGTTCATCACGACGCTGGACGGGTAGACGGCTCGGCCGCCGGGGACGTACAGCCCGACCCGGCGCACCGGCAGCCAGCGCTGCAGGACGCGGGCGCCGTCGCCGAGCACGGTCGTCGCGGGCTCCGACAGCTGGGCCCGGCTCGCGGCGCGGACCCGCTCGATCAGCAGCTCGAGCGCGACGCGGATGTCGCCCGGCAGCGCCTGCTCCGCGGCGACGATCTCGTCGACCGGCACCCGGACCGCGGCGGGGCGGCCGCCGTCGAACCGGTCCGACTGCTCGAGCAGGGCCGTCTCGCCGCGGCGCCGGACGTCGTCGATGAGCGCGACGACATCGCCGAGCACGGTGGAGGGGTCCTGCTGCGGGCGGGGCAGCACGGCCCGGATCACGTCGGCGTCGAGGGCCCGGCCCCGCAGGTCGATGGTCCGCAGCACGATCCCATCGTACGGAGCGGGCGTGCGAGCAGCCGGAGCGCTCCGCGCCCTCGCTGCTACACGAGACAGCTCGGGCCGAGCAGGCTCTTCAGCTCGCCGTAGAGGTCCGCGGTCACGTCGACCGGGAACGGGACCTCGAACACGCGCGCGGTGACGCCGCGGGTGAGCCGGAGGCGCACCTCCGTGTCGCCCGAGTGGCGGATGAGCATGTCGTAGAGGGACTTCACGACCTGCGTCGTC
Source organism: Amnibacterium endophyticum (assembly GCF_042680685.1). NCBI lineage: Bacteria > Bacillati > Actinomycetota > Actinomycetes > Micrococcales > Microbacteriaceae > Amnibacterium > Amnibacterium endophyticum. The sequence continues at coordinate 20,016 of NZ_JBHUEA010000027.1, forward strand.
GCCCGCTGGTCGGGCAGCGTGATCGTCAGGGGCCCTCCCCCGCCGCTCGCGCCGAGGTCGGGCGAGAAGACGCTGTTCGCGTGCACGTTCATCCCGTCGTCGCGGGCCGACACCCGGCCGCGGACGACGACGACGCTGTCGGCGACGAGCGCCGGCGCGAACTCCTGGTAGGCCTTGCCGAGGAACATGACGCTGACCGAGCCGCCGAAGTCCTCGATCTGCACGATCCCGTACTGGTTGCCGCTGTTGCGGGCGACGCGGTGCTGCACCTCGGTCACCAGCCCGGCGAGCGTCACCTGCTCGCCGTCCGGCGGCGTCTCGAGGGCCAGGAGGTCGGCGATGGACGTCGAGGCGTGCTTCGCCAGGTGGGCCTCGAGCCCGGCGAGCGGGTGGTCCGACACGTAGAGGCCGAGCATCTCCCGCTCGAACGCCAGCTTCTCCTTCTTGCCCCACTCGGGACGGTCGGGCACGTGGTCCGGCTCCTCCTCGAACTCGAAGATCCCGCCGAACAGGTCGACCTGCCCGTTCGCCTCGTTGCGCTTGATCGAGACCGCCGCCTCGACCGCGTCCTCGTGGATCTCGAGCAGGCCGCGGCGGGTCGTGCCGAGCGAGTCGAACGCGCCCGCCTTGATCAGCGACTCGACCGTCCGCTTGTTCGCGACGACCATCGGCACCTTGCGCAGGAAGTCGTGGAAGGAGACGAAGCGCCCCTTCTCCTCCCGCGTCCGCACGATCTCGGCCACCACGTTCGCGCCGACGTTGCGGATCGCGCCCATGCCGAACCGGATGTCCTCGCCGACGGCCGCGAAGAAGCCGATCGACTCGTTCACGTCCGGCGGCAGCACCCGGATCTTCATCCGGCGGCACTCGTTCAGGTAGACGGCCAGCTTGTCGCGGGCGTCGCCGACGCTGGTCAGCAGCGCCGCCATGTACTCGGCCGGGAAGTGCGCCTTGAGGTAGGCGGTCCAGTACGACAGCACGCCGTAGGCGGCGGAGTGCGCCTTGTTGAACGCGTAGTCGGAGAACGGCAGCAGGATCTCCCACAGCGTGTCGACGGCGGCGTCGGAGTAGCCGTGCTCGTTCATGCCCGCCTTGAAGCCGGCGAACTGCTTGTCCAGCTCGGCCTTCTTCTTCTTGCCCATCGCGCGCCGGAGGATGTCGGCCTGGCCGAGGCTGAAGCCCGCGAGCTTCTGCGCGATCGCCATGACCTGCTCCTGGTAGACGATCAGGCCGAAGGTGGTGCCGAGCACGTCGGCCAGGGGCTCCGCGAGCTCCGGGTGGATCGGGACGATCTCCTGCAGCCCGTTCTTGCGCAGCGCGTAGTTCGTGTGGGAGTTCGCGCCCATCGGCCCGGGGCGGTAGAGCGCGCCGACGGCGGAGATGTCCTCGAAGTTGTCCGGCTTCATCAGCCTGAGCAGCGCCCGCATGGGCCCGCCGTCGAACTGGAAGACCCCGAGCGTGTCGCCGGCGGCGAGCAGCCGGTAGGTCCCCTCGTCCGTCAGCGGAAGGTCCTCGAGCACCGGCCGGTGCCCCCGGTTCGACTGCACGTTGTCGAGCGCGTCCTCGATGATCGTGAGGTTCCTGAGGCCCAGGAAGTCCATCTTGATCAGGCCGAGGGCCTCGCAGGCCGGGTAGTCGAACTGGGTGACGATCTGCCCGTCCTGCTCGCGGCGCTGGATCGGGATGACGTCCGTCAGCGGGACGCTCGACATGATCACGCCGCAGGCGTGCACGCCCCACTGGCGCTTCAGGCCCTCGAGCCCGAGCGCGGTGTCGAAGACCGTCTTCGCCTCGGGGTCGCTCTCGACCACCGCGCGGATGTCGCCGGCCTCCTTGTAGCGCTTGTCGCTCGGGTCGAAGATGCCGGACAGGCTGATGTCCTTGCCCATGATCGCGGGCGGCATCGCCTTCGTCAGCTTCTCCCCCATGCCGAACGGGAAGCCGAGGACGCGGCTCGAGTCCTTCAGCGCCTGCTTCGCCTTGATGGTCCCGTAGGTCACGATCTGGCTGACGCGGTCGTCGCCGTACTTGTCGGTGACGTAGCGGAGCACCTCGTCGCGCCGGCGCTCGTCGAAGTCCACGTCGAAGTCGGGCATCGAGACGCGGTCGGGGTTCAGGAAGCGCTCGAAGATCAGGCCGTGCACGAGCGGGTCGAGGTCCGTGATGCGCATCGCGTAGGCGGCCATCGAGCCCGCGCCGGAGCCTCGGCCCGGGCCGACGCGGATGCCGTGGCGCTTGGACCAGTTGATGAAGTCGGCGACGACGAGGAAGTAGCCGGGGAAGCCCATCTGCAGGATGACCGACTTCTCGTACTCGGCCTGCTTGCGCACCGCCTCCGGCACGCCGTCGGGGTACCGCACCTCGAGGCCGCGGTCGACCTCCTTGACGAACCAGGAGTCCTCGGTCTCCCCCTCCGGCACCGGGAAGCGGGGCATGTAGTTCGCGCTCGTGTCGAACTCGACCTCGCAGCGCTCGGCGATGACGAGCGTGTTGTCGCACGCCTCCGGCAGCTCGCGGAAGATCCGGCGCATCTCGGCGGCGGACTTCAGGTAGTACTCGTCGCCGTCGAACTTGAAGCGGTTCGGGTCGTCGAGGGTCGAGCCGGACTGGACGCAGAGCAGGGCCGCGTGGCTCGTCGCGTCCGCGGCGTGCGTGTAGTGCAGGTCGTTCGTCGCCACGATCGGCAGCGACAGCTCCTTCGCGAGGCGCAGCAGGTCCTGCTGGACGCGCCGCTCCACCGAGATGCCGTGGTCCATCAGCTCGACGAAGAAGTTGTCGCGCCCGAAGATGTCGCGGAACTCCGCCGCGGCGGCGACCGCCTCGTCCCACTGGCCGAGCCGCAGCCGCGTCTGCACCTCGCCGCCGGGGCAGCCGGTGGTCGCGATCAGCCCCTCGTGGTGCTCGTGCAGCAGCTCCCGGTCCATCCGGGGCTTGAAGTAGTAGCCCTCGATCGACGCGCGCGACGACAGCTTGAACAGGTTGTGGAGGCCCTGCGTCGTCTCGGCGAGCAGGGTCATGTGCGTGTAGGCGCCGGACCCGGACACGTCGTCGCCGCCGCCGTCCCCCCAGCGGATGCGGGTCTTGTCGCCGCGGTGCGTGCCGGGCGTCAGGTAGGCCTCCGTGCCGATGATCGCCTTCACGCCGTGGCTCTGCGACTGCTTCCAGAAGTCGAAGGCGCCGAAGGTGTTGCCGTGGTCGGTGATCGCGATGGCCGGCATCCCCTGCTTGGCGGCCTCGCCGAGCATGTCGCCGAGGCGCGCTGCGCCGTCGAGCATCGAGTACTCGGAGTGGACGTGCAGGTGGACGAAGCCGTCGGAGTCGCTCATCGGTTCGGAAGGCTAGTGCGGGGTTCGGACAGCGGCCGGACGACCTGCGGACGGGCCCCGGAGCGGGCCGGGCGGGGTCGGATCCGAGCCCGGAGCGCGCGGCGCGTCGGCGATGCAGGCGGATGCGGCGGACGAAGGCCGGATCCGCCGGATCCGGCCTGCATCCGCGACATCGACCTTCGTTCCCGACGCACTCACCTGCGCCGCTCCGCCCTCCCGGCGCCTCGCGAGCATCCGGGCCCGCGGGGCGATCTCTGCGCCGCCGGCGGCCCTCGTCGCAGGGCCGCGAGGGGGCGGCCCGAGCCCGCAGGCGCGGCGCGTCGGAGATGCAGGCGGATGCGGCGGACGAAGGCCGGATCGGCCGGATCCGGCCTGCATCCGCGACATCGACCTTCGTTCCCGACGCTGGCGCCGCGCCGCTCCGCCCTCCCGACGCCTCGCGAGCACCGGGCCGGATGCCGCGCCTACTCCGCGAGCAGGTCCAGGGCGTGCTGCAGGTCGTCGGGCAGGGGGCTCTCGTAGGAGACCGGCTCCCCCGTCGCGGGATGCGCGAAGCCGAGCCGGGCGGCGTGCAGCCACTGGCGGTGGACGCCGAGGCGTTCCGCGAGCACCGGGTCCGCGCCGTAGGTCGTGTCGCCGATGAGCGGATGGCGGAGGTGGGAGAGGTGCACGCGGATCTGATGGGTGCGGCCCGTCTCCAGGTGGACCTCGAGCAGCGTGGCGGCCCGGAACGCCTCGAGCGTGTCGTAGTGCGTGACCGACGGGCGCCCGTCCGCGATCACCGCGAAGCGGTAGTCCGCCCTCGGGTGCCGGCCGATGGGCGCGTCGATCGTCCCCGCCGTCGGGTCCGGGTGCCCCTGCGCGAGCGCGAGGTAGACCTTGTCGACCGTGCGCTCCTTGAACGCCCGCTTCAGCACCGTGTAGGCGTGCTCGCTCTTCGCGACCACCATGAGCCCGCTCGTGCCGGCGTCGAGCCGGTGCACCACCCCCGCGCGCTCCGCGGCGCCGGAGGTGCTGACGCGCACCCCCGCCGCGGCGAGGCCGCCGACGACGGTGGGCCCGGTCCAGCCGGGCGAGGGGTGGGCGGCGACGCCCGCGGGCTTGTCGACGACGATGAGGTCGTCGTCCTCGTGCACGACGCGCATCCCGGGCACCTCGACCGGCGCCACGTCGACCTCGCGCTCCTCCTCCCACCGCACCGACAGCAGGCCGCCGACGGGCAGCCGGTCGGAGCGGCCGACCTGGCGGAAGTCCACCTCCACGCCGCCCGCGTCCGCGATGCCGGCCGCGCGGGTGCGGCTCAGCCCCAGCAGCTTGGCGAGGGCCGCGTCGACGCGCTCCCCCGCGAGGCCGTCCGGGACGGGGACCATCCGCTCCGGCACGTCAGCGCCGCTTCCGCGCCTGCGCCCCGTCGATGGAGACCCCGAGCAGGGTCAGCAGCACGAACAGGCACATCGAGGTGACGATCGCCATGTCGGCGACGTTGAAGATCGCGGGCAGCAGCGGGATCTGGATGAAGTCGACCACGTGCCCGACGCCGAAGCCCGGCGGGCGGGTCAGCCGGTCGAGGAGGTTCCCGACCGTGCCGCCGAGCAGCAGCCCGAACAGCACGCCCCAGACGACGCGGCGGATGCGCGGGGCGAACGCGATCAGGAAGACGACCACCGCGACGGCGATGATCGAGAAGATCCACGTGGAGCCGCTCGCGAGCGAGAAGGCCGCGCCGGGGTTGTCGACCCTGCGGAAGACGAGCAGGTCGCCGACGACGTGCACGGGCGTGTCGAACGGCAGGTTCGCGAGCGCCCACGCCTTCGCGCCCTGATCGGCGGCCACGACCGCGGCGGCGATGAGCACGAGCACGCCGAGCACGAGGGGCCGGACCCGCCCGCGGCCGGACGCGGAGCGGGGCGCCGCCGTCTCCGGCGACGCCCCGTGATCGCGCTCCGCGTCAGTTGCCACCGAAGCCCTGGAACCCGCTGGGCGCCGTCGCCCCGACGCCGTTGAAGGAGCCCGACACCATGTTCGAGCCCTCGAGGTCGCGCAGCTGGCCCTCGATGTAGCTCTTCAGCTTCTGCCGGTACTCGCGCTCGAAGCCGCGCAGCTCGTCCACGCGGTGCTCGAGCACCGCCCGCTCCTGCTCCATCGAGCTGAGCTGCTGCCGCTGCTTCGACTCGGCGTCCGCGACGACGCGGGCGGCGGCCGCGTGGCCCTCCGCGATCAGCGCGTCGCGCTTCTCGACGCCCTCGCGCACGTGCTCCTCGTGGAGCCGGCGGGCGAGCTGCAGCAGGTTGTTCGTGTTCGACGGGTCCACGGCGCCCGCGTCGACCTGCGCCGTCGGGTAGCTGAGCTGCGGCTGCTGCGGCAGCTGCTGGGCCTGCTCCCCGGTGACCGGCACGGCGCTGCTGCGCTGCAGCTCGGCGATCCGGGACTCGCTCGCGATCAGGCGCTGACGCAGGTCCTCGTTCTCCTGGCCGAGGCGCCGCAGCTCGACGACGACCTCGTCGAGGAAGTCGTCGACCTCGTCCTGGTCGTACCCCTCGCGGAACTTCGTCGGCTGGAAGCGCTTGTTGACGACGTCTTCTGGGGTGAGGGCCATGTGCGTTCCTTCATGGTCGTGTCAACGGCGGGCCGCCCGGTTCGCGGTGCGGGAAAGGCTAGCGCGAGACGGCCGCTCGGCACCCCGTTTCCGGGGGCGTGCCGCGGCCGCGCGTGTCGCGCGCGGAGGTGCTATGCGACGGCGCCCGCGGCCTGCACGGCGCGCGCGACGTACATCAGCACGATGACCGCGAACATCACGATTGTGAACCCGAAGTCGAGCGCGAAGCCGCCGACGCGCAGCGGCGGCACGACGCGCCGCACCGCCTTCACCGGCGGGTCGGTGGTCGTGTACGCGGCCTCGGCGAGGACGAGGAGCACGCCTCTCGGCCGCCACTCGCGGCTGAAGGCCTGCACCAGGTCGAGCACGAAGCGCGCCCAGAGCGCGAGGAAGAACACCAGCAGGACGATGTACGCGATCCCGCCGACGACCGCCAGCACGCTCACGCCCCCGACCCCTGCACGCGTCCAGTATCCCGAACGCGGCGGGCGCCGGCGCGCGTCACCCGGTGAACGTGGCGTCCAGCTCCGACTCCGGGCCGGGCTCGTCGCCGGACACGGTGATGTGCTCCGGCGACAGCAGGAACACCTTGCTGGTGACCCGCTCGATCCGGCCGCGCAGCCCCATCGAGAGGCCGGACGCGAAGTCGACCAGCCGGCGCGCCTCCGCCTCCGTCATCTGCGTCAGGTTCAGGATCACGGGCGTGCCGCCGCGGAAGTGGTCGGCGATCTGCTCCGCGTCGCGGAACTGCCGCGGGTGCACGGTGATGATCTCGTTCAGCTCCGGCGCCGCCGCCCGCACGGCCGCGCTGCGCCTCGGCAGCGGGGTCACGGGCGCTCGCGTGACGACCGGCTGCACGTGCGGCGTCACCGGCTCGACCGGCTCGTCGTACTCGTACTGGTCGTCGGCGAGGCCGAGCCACACCATTGACTTCCGGATCGGGTTCGACATGGAGTCCTCCTGGGGGCTGCGCACGCGCCCCCCGCGGTGCCGCCCGGTCGTCACGCTACCCCGGGGTGCTGCGCGGGCCCGTGATCGCGGCCCCCACCCGTACGTGGGTGGCGCCCGCCGCGATCGCGGCCTCGTAGTCGCCGGACATCCCGGCCGAGATCCACGACGCGTCGGGGGCGACGCGGCGCACCTGGTCGGACGCCGCTTCCAGGCGGGCGAAGGCCCGCGCCGGCTCCTCGTCGCGCGGCGCCACGGCCATCACGCCGCGGAGGCGCAGGTGCCCGGTGGCGAGCACCGCCTCGGCGAGCGGCCCCAGCTCTGGGGGTGCGGCGCCGCCGCGGCCCGGCGTGTCGCCGTCGAGGTCGACCTGGAGCAGGACGTCGAGGTCGGCGTCGCGGAGGGCGTGCACGAGGTCCGCGCGGTCGACGGAGTGCAGCGCGTCGACGTAGCGCGCCACCTGCCGGGCCTTGTTCGTCTGCAGCTGCCCGATGAAGTGCCACGCCGCGTCCGGGACGGCCGCGGCCTTGTCGCGGGCCTCGGGGTGGCGGTTCTCCCCGAAGTCGGCGACGCCGAGGGCCCGCAGCCGCTGCACGAGGTCGACCGGCTGGAACTTGGTGACGACGATCAGGGTGACGTCGTCGGGAGCCCTGCCCGCCCCGCGGGCGGCGGCGGCGACGCGCTCGCGGACCTCCGCGAGCCGCGACTCGAGACGCTCCGGCACGGTCCGAGGGTACGGGCGGACTGCGACGGTTCGTGCGGGACGACGGCGCGGAGGACCCCGGAGCGGGTGGAGGACGAGGAAGCCGTCCACGTCCTCCACCCGGCGATCCGTCCTCCGCCCCGACCCTCGACCCGCCCGCTTCACGGGACCGCGGGCCTCCCGGGACCGCGGGTCGGGCGGCGCGGGTCGCGCCCGCGGATCAGCGGAGGAACTCCGGGATGTCCAGGTCGTCGTCCTCGTCGGTGCCGCCGTAGTCGAGGTCGCTCGTCTGCGTCAGCGTCGTCGACTCGGCCACCAGCTGCCACTCGTGCGAGCCGGTCGAGTTGCGGTCGGCCGCGGTCGCCGCCGCCGAGACGGGGGCGGGTGCCGCGGGCGACGCGATCGGGGCGGGAGCCGGCTTCGCGGTCTCGACGAAGTTGCTGCGGCGCACGTCGCCGCGCTTCTCGCGGCCGCCCTCGCCGTCGAAGCCCGCCGCGATGACCGTCACCCGCACCTCGTCGCCCAGGGTGTCGTCGATGACCGCGCCGAAGATGATGTTCGCCTCGGGGTGCACGGCCTCCTGCACCAGCTTCGCGGCGTCGTTGATCTCGAGGATGCCGAGGTTCGACCCGCCCTGGATCGACAGCAGCACCCCGTGCGCGCCGTCGATCGACGCCTCGAGCAGCGGGGAGGCGACCGCGAGCTCCGCCGCCTTGATGGCGCGGTCGGCGCCCCTGGCGGAGCCGATGCCCATCAGGGCGCTGCCCGCACCCTGCATCACGCTCTTCACGTCGGCGAAGTCGAGGTTGATGAGGCCGGGCGTCGTGATCAGGTCCGTGATGCCCTGCACGCCGGCGAGCAGCACCTGGTCGGCGGTGGCGAACGCCTCCACGATCGAGATCCCGCGGTCGCTGATCTCGAGCAGGCGGTCGTTCGGCACGACGATGAGGGTGTCGACCTCGTTCGCCAGCGACTGGACGCCCCGGTCCGCCTGCGCGAGCCGGCGCTTGCCCTCGAACGAGAACGGCTTCGTGACGACGCCGATCGTCAGCGCGCCGATCGACTTCGCGATGCGCGCGACGACGGGGGCGCCGCCCGTGCCGGTGCCGCCGCCCTCCCCCGCGGTCACGAAGACCATGTCGGCGCCGGCCAGCGCCTCCTCGATCTCCTCCGCGTGGTCCTCCGCGGCCCGCCGGCCGACCTCGGGGTCGGCGCCGGCGCCGAGCCCGCGGGTCAGCTCGCGGCCGACGTCGAGCTTCACGTCGGCGTCGGACAGCAGCAGCGCCTGGGCGTCGGTGTTGATCGCCACGAACTCGACGCCGCGCAGGCCCAGCTCGATCATCCGGTTCACGGCGTTCACGCCGCCGCCGCCGACGCCGACGACCTTGATGACCGCGAGGTAGTTCTGGTTCGACGTCACGACTGCCTTCCGGAGCGGGTGGGTGAGGCTTCAACCTGTACTTGAAGGTGAAAGACCTGCTCACGACGGGAATCCGTCGCCGCCGACGGTAGGCGCTGTCCCCCGTCCGGGTCGGCACGACGCGCCGATCAGCGCGTCAGGACCACGCCCGGGGACGACACGTCGATCTCGGACGCGCCGAGCGACGCCTTCGGGAGCGCCGCGGCCAGCGCCTCCGCCTTCGCCGCGGCGTGCTCGGCACCGCCCCACTGCACGCGGAGCCCGTCCGCGAGGACGAGGACGACGTCGTCGGGCCCCGCCGCCTCGACGCGCACGACCCGCAGCCCGCGCTCCCCCGCTGCGCCGACGGCATCGACCGCGACGGCGTAGGCGCGGGGCGACGCGGATCCCGCCAGCACCGGCAGCCCGGCCCAGCGCGTCGCCGCGGCGTCGATCACGACCCGCGACGCGTCGAGCCGCTGCCAGCCGTCCGCGGTCCTGCGCTGCAGCACCGGCGTGCGCGGGACCACCCGCACCTCGAGGACGGAGGGCGGCCGTCGCACCACCGAGACGGACTCGACGGCGGCGACGCCGCGCACCGCGCGCCGCACGTCCGCGTCCTCCACGAGGGCGATCGGCCGGCCCCGCTGCCCCGCGAGGGCCTGCTGCACGGACGAGGCGACGTCGGGCGCGGCGCCCGTCACCTCCACGCGCTGGACCGTGAACACGGGCGCGAACGCGAGCAGCGCGGGCACGCCGACGAGCAGCACGACCAGGCCGGCGACGACGAGCGGGACGACCCGGAGCCGGCGGGGACGCGGCCGCCGCAGCTCGGCCGCGAGCGCGCGGCGCCGCTCCCGCACGGCGCGCCGGATCGCCCGCCGGTCGTCGCGGCGGGGCGGAGG
>NZ_JBHUEA010000028.1:0-28645 GCF_042680685.1 Amnibacterium endophyticum
GGAAGCCCGGGGCCCGCGCAGCAGCAGGCCGACGAACGCCGCCGCCGCGGCGGCGGCGGTGCCGGCGGCCGCGAGCGCCCGCACCCGCCGGGAGCGGGACCGCGCGGGGGCGAGCAGCGCGGCGCCCACCGGGACGCCGACGGCGAGGACGAGCCCGGCGTAGAGGACGCCGGTCACGACGGCGGCGACCGCGTCGAGCCCGCTCCACGTCGCCTGCGGCGGTCCCGCGGCCGCCGCCGCGTCACGCCCCACGCCGAAGCGGACCGAGCCGTCCACCACGTGGCTGTCCGCCGAGACGATCCGCCAGGTCGCCGTGTAGACGTCGTCGTCGAGCCCCGTCCGCAGCGGGATCACGAGCGAGCGGCCGTCGGCGGACAGCCGGGCGGCGCCGGAGTCGGCGCGGCCGCCCGTGCCGGTGAGCACGAGGGCCGCGCCGGGAACGAGCCCGACCCGCTCATCGAAGGTCAGCACGACCTCCGACGGCGCGGCGTCGAGCCGCGCGCCGTCCGCCGGGCTGCTCGAGACGAGCACCGCGTGGGCGGAGGCCGGCAGCGGTGCGCCGAACACGACGGCCGCGGCGATCAGCAGCCCGGCCCAGACCGCCGCGACCCGGCTGCGGGTCACGCGCCGGAGGTGCCTCGACGGCGACCGCGCAGCAGCGCGACGAGCGCGAGCACGACCGCGACCGCGCCGAGCACGATGCCGACGACCCCGGTGGCGAGCCCCGCGGTGCTGCTCGCGGGGGCGGCGGCCGCGACCTCGGTCGGGCCCCCCGTCGGCGAGGCGCTCTCCGCCGCTGTGCCGGCGGCGGCCGCGAGCTCGAGGACCGGGGCGGGGTGCTCGGGCTCGGCGCCGCCGGTGCTCGTCTGGTTCCAGTCCACCTCGGTGCCGTCGCTGTAGGTCTGCAGCGCCCCGAAGCTGATCCGCTCCTGATTCGGGAAGGGGCCCATTGACAGGTCGAACTGCTGGAACTCGCCGGGCGGCACCGCGGCGCCGGCACCGGTCGCCTTCCAGGTCACCTTCTGCACGTAGGTGTCGATCTCGCCGTCATCGCTCTGCACCGGCTTCGCGAGCTTCGCGGTGGTGACGGTCGACGTCCAGCCCGGCATCGGCTGCGTCGCGGCGTAGGTGATCGGGGTGTCGGTCGGCATCGTCACGGTCAGGGCCGTGGTCGAGGCGGTGTCGGACTCCGTCGGCGCGCGGAAGGTGACGACGCTGTACCCGCCCTGCGTCGCGTCGAGGCTCGAGACGCGCACGTGCGCGGAGGCGGCCGAGGCGCCGATCAGGGCGGCGGCGAGGCCGACGACGGTGCCGGCGGCGGTGAGCCCGGCGAGACGTCGGGTCCGGGTCGGTGCGGGTGCCGGTGCGGCGGGGTCGGTGTGCATGGTGCTCCTCGGTCGGGGCTTCGGTCAGGTCATGAGGGCGAGGAAGCCGTAGGACATCCCCAGGGTCATCAGCGCGGCGGCGACGGCGTCGAGCAGGCGGCCGGGCTCGACCGGGTCGCGGACGGCCTGCCGGACGACGACCTCGAGCAGCCAGACGGCGCCGAGCGCGTACCCGGCGCCGAGCGCTCCGGAGACGGCGGTGGCCCAGGGCGCGCCGCCCGTCATGGCCGACATCGACATCGCGTGCATGGCGGCGTGGTCGTGGCCCGCCATGTCCATGGCGGGGGAGGCGGGCGTCATGGCGATCGCCATCCAGACCATCGACGCCATCATCCCGGCGTGGTACAGCGCCCCGACCCGCCCGCCGTGCGCGCCGTCGAGCAGCGGGTCGCCGCCCGCGGGCTCGGTCAGCGCGGCCCAGACGAACCAGAGCGCGCCCGCGGAGAACAGGACGACCTGCGGCTCCGCGGGCAGCACCGTCCACGGCATCGCGGCCATGGCCGCGGACATCGCGAGGTGGAGCGCGCTCGACACGCGGTGCCGCCAGCCGCCGGCCACCACGGCGCGGACCGCGTACCAGGCGGCGAGGACGGTGAAGACCGCCGTGTCGATCCAGCCGAGCACGGCGGGCGTCCCCATCCCGACCACGCAGGGACTCTACAGAATGTAGAGGGCCGCCGCTCGTGTCACCCGCCGGCGTCGCGCGTCGCCGCACCCGCGCCCGCGTCGCGGTCGTTCAGCCGGGTGAGCATCGCGTTGTAGGCGTCCCAGCTGTCGTCCGTGCCGCGGTCGAGGTGCCGGTCGACCCGCGCCGCGGCCCTCCGGTCCTGCGCCGCCCACTGCGAGACCAGCGCGACGATCACGATCACGAGCGGGATCTCGCCGGCCGCCCACGCGATGCCGCCGCCTACCGCCTGGTCCGCGGCGAGCGAGCCCATCCACGGGGCGTCGATGTACCGGTAGAAGGTCCCCGCGATGATCTCGTGGCTCGTCATCACGGCGACGCCGAAGAAGGCGTGGAACGGCATCGCCGCGAGCACCATCCCCAGCTTGCCGACGTGGGGGATCGGCCTCGGCGGGGCGTCGACCCCGATGACGAGCCCGTAGAACATGACGCCGATCACGAGGAACTCGAGGTTCATCACCTGGTGCGCCCAGTGGTACCGCAGCGCCTCCCCGAAGATCGGCGTGAAGTAGAGCACGTAGTAGGCGCCCACGAACCGGACGAAGACGAGCAGCGGGTTGTAGGCGACGTGCAGCGGCTGCCACGCGAGCATCGCCGCGATCCACTCGCGCGGCCCGTCCGCCCCGCCACGGCGGCGAGCGGGCAGCGCGCGGAGCGCGAGCGTCACCGGGCCGGCGAGCACGAGCAGCAGCGGCCCGAGCATGTTGAGCGCCATGTGCAGCACCATGTGGAGGCTGAACGAGGCGCTCGAGTAGCGGCCGAGCCCGCTGCTCGTCGTCAGCACGACGACGCTCCAGCCGAGCAGCCAGGCGACCGTGCGGCCGGTCGCCCAGCGGTCGCCGCGGCGGTGCAGGGCCCGCACCCCGATCAGGTACAGCACGACCGAGGCGACCGACAGCGCGAGGAACAGCAGGTTCGGGCGCCAGTCGAGGGCGAGTACCGCGAGCGTCGGCGCGGGCGTCACGTCGTAGCCGAAGTACACCTGGGCGATCGACGTCGGCACGAAGTACTGCGGCGGCGGGATCCGGGTCATCACGACCCCGGCGGCGAGCAGCAGCCCCGCCGGCAGCAGCGCGATCCTGGTGGCCCGGAGGGCGACGGCGCGCTGGACGTCGAGCGGGGCGCCGGGCGCACCGCGGCGCAGCACCACGACGGCCAGCAGGCCGAGCAGCGCGAAGCGGGCGAGGAAGAGCCAGGACGTCGGGGTGCCGAGGCCGGCGGGGCCGTGCAGCTCGAAGGCCGCGACGACGGCCTCCGCCACGACCGCGACCGCGAGCGCGAGGCGCGTGAGCGCCCGCACGCGCGCCAGCGTCACGGCGCCCGGTCTCGGGCCCGCCAGCAGCCTCCGGTGCAGCGCCACGAGCAGCCCGACCAGCACGGCGGCCGCCGGGGTCCCGAGCGTCGCCGCATCGCTGCCGAAGTCGTGGTCCGGCCCGACGAGGACCTGCGTGACGAGCACCGGGGGCAGCAGGGCGAGGAGCGCGACCCCGGTGAGCACCGCGTGCGCCTGCCAGGTGCGGGTGAGGAAGGTGCCGAGCGCGACGGCACTCGCCAGCACCGCGGTGACGAGCCACGCGGTCGGGCTGTAGATGGAGACGAAGAGGTAGCCGACCGCGCCCGGCTGCAGCAGTCGGGCCAGGGGCTGGCCGTTGTTGTTCGCGGCGTCCACGAAGGCGAGCAGCAGGGCGGCTCCCGCCCAGACCGTCGCCGAGCGCGCGACGGGACGGCCGTCCACCCATTCGACGACCAGGCGGCCCCCGCCGGTGCGCTGCCGCGCGAGCACCGCGTAGACGAGGTGGCCGACGCACCACGTGCCCGCGACCGCGGCGATCGCGCGGAGCACGCCGCTCGCCAGCGCCGTGCCCTGCCCCGGGTAGGCGAGGTTCTGCGCCGTGAAGGGCGCCGCGCCCAGCACCGTGACGGCGACCAGCGCGGCCACGACGGGCAGCGCGGCGACCGCGGCCGGCAGCGCCGGTCGCGTGCCGGACCGCGTCAGGTCCGCGGGGCGGGGGTCAGCGGTGGGCGAGCTCGTAGCCGGCCTCGTCGATCGCCTCGGCGAGCGCGTCGGCGTCGACCGGTCCCGCGCTCACCACCCGCACCGTGCCGCTCGCCGCGTCGGCGGTGACTTCGGTGACGCCCTCGAGAGCGCCGACCTCGGTCTGCACCCGGCGCTCGCAGTGCTCGCACGTCATGCCGCTGACGGCGTACTCGCTGATCATCGCGCTCCTCGTCCCGCACGGCTCGACCGGTCGACGATTCTACAATTCGTAAAGCCCCTCGGGGTGCGATGGAGGTGCACGTGACGACGCTGACCCAGCGGACCGAGGTCGAGACCGCCGACGACGTGGTGGAGCTCGACGTGGTCGGGATGACCTGCTCGGCCTGCGCGAACGCGGTGGAGCGGAAGCTGAACCGCCTCCCCGGCGTCGCGGCGACCGTGAACTTCGCGACGGAGCGCGCCACGGTGACGGGGCTCGCCGGGGACACCGCGCTCGGGATCCAGGCGGTCGAGCGGGCCGGCTACCGCGCCGCGGTCCACGTGCCCGGCGACGACGAGTGGACGCGGCGGGCGACCGGCGACCGCATCGACTCGCTGCGGCGCCGCCTGACCGTCTCGGCGCTGCTCGCGGTGCCGCTCTGCGACCTCACGATCCTGCTCGCGCTCGTGCCCTCCTGGCGCTTCCCCGGCTGGCAGCTGCTCTGCGTGCTGCTCGCCGTGCCGATCGTCACCTGGGCGGCGTGGCCCTTCCACCGCGCGACGCTGCGCAACCTGCGGACCGGCAGCCTCAGCATGGACACGCTCGTGTCCCTCGGCGCCGTGGTCTCGTTCGCGTGGGCGGTCGTGGTGCTCGTCGGCGGGCCCTCCGCCGCCGGGTACTGGATCGGCTTCGGCCCCACGCCGCCGGGCGCCGACGCGATCTACCTCGACGTCGCCGCGGGCATGGTGACCTTCCAGCTCGGCGGCCGCTACTTCGAGACCCGCTCCCGCCGCCGCGCCGGCGACGTGCTGCAGGCGATCTCCGGGCTCGCCTCCCGCACGGTCGTGCTCCGCACCCCGGACGGCGACGTCGAGGTGCCGTCGGGCCGGGTGCGCCGCGGCGACGTCGTGGTGGTGCGGCCGGGGGCGCGGGTCCCGGTCGACGGCACGGTCGCGACGGGCCGGTCCTCGCTCGACACGAGCGCGATGACGGGGGAGGCGGCGCCGGTCGAGGTGGAGCCGGGCAGCGCGGTCGCCGCCGGCACCGTGAACGCCTCCGGCCTGCTCACCGTCGTGGCCGAGCAGGTCGGGGCGCACACGCGCCTCGCGCAGCTCGCCGCCATCGCCGAGGAGGCGCAGCGGCGCAAGGCGCGCGTGACCCGGCTCGTGGACCGCGTCACCCGCGTCTTCATCCCCGCGGTCATCGCCGTCGCAGTGCTCGTCACGGCGGGCTGGCTGCTCGCCGGCGCGCCTGTCGGGGCCGCGATCGGCGTCGGCATCGCGGTGCTGATCATCGCCTGCCCCTGCGCGCTCGGGCTCGCCACCCCGACCGCGCTGATGGTCGGCATCGGCCGCGGCGGCCAGCTCGGCATCCTCGTGAAGGGGCAGGACGCGCTCGAGGCCTCCGGCCGCATCGACACGGTCGTGCTGGACAAGACCGGCACCCTCACCACCGGCCGGAAGGTCGTCACCGACGTCGAGCCGGCCGACGGCGTCACCCGCGAGGCGACGCTCCGGCTCGTCGGCGCGCTCGCGGCCGGGTCGGAGCACGCCGTCGGCCGGGCGCTCGCCGACGCCGCGGAGCGCGAGGTCGGACCGCTGGCGGGCGCCGACGACCTGCAGGCGCTGCCCGGCCTCGGCGCCGAGGGCACCGTGGACGGCCGCGCGCTGCTCGCCGGCACCCGGCGGCTGCTCGCCGAGCGCGGCGTCGCGGTGCCGAGCGGGCTCGCGGCCCGCGCCGACCGCGTCGAGGAGGCGGGCCGCACCCTCGTGCTCGTCGCCGCCGACGGCGTCGCGATCGGCGTCCTCGGGCTCGGCGACGAGGTCCGGCCGAGCGCCTCGGCAGCGGTCGCACGCCTGCGCGAGATGGGCCTCACGACCGTGCTGCTGTCCGGCGACACGGAGCGCGCGGCCGCGGCGGTCGCCTCGGGCCTCGGCATCGACCGGGTGCTGGCGGGCGTGCTGCCCGCCGACAAGGCCGCAGCGATCGCGGCGCTGCGCCGCGACGGCCGCCGCGTCGCGATGGTCGGCGACGGCATCAACGACGCCGCCGCGCTGGCGGAGGCGGACCTCGGCATGGCGATCGTGACGGGTACCGACATCGCGATGAAGTCGGCCGACGTGATCCTCGTCCGCGACGACCTCCGCGCGATCCCGGACGCCGTGGCGCTGTCGCGCCGGATGCTCGGCACGATCCGGGGCAACCTGGTGTGGGCGTTCGGCTACAACGTCGCCGCGATCCCGCTGGCCGCCTCGGGCCTGCTGAACCCGCTGATCGCCGCCGCGGCGATGGCGCTGTCGTCGGTGCTGGTGGTGTCGAACAGCCTGCGGCTGCGCAGCTTCGCGCCGAGCCAGGAGGAGCCGGCGGAGCCCTGATCAGCGGGTCGCGGCCCGGGCGCCGACGAGCGGGCGCCGCTCGCGCAGCCGCGCGCTGCGCACCAGCGGCCACTCGTTGCCGGTCGCGTCGCCGACCACCGACAGGGCGGACGCGACCGCCTCCGCCCCGCAGACCCGCGCCGCCGCGTCGTCCGCCACGAGCTCGACCAGCAGGTGCGCCGCCCGGTCGAAGGCGCGCGCGCCGAAGAGGGCGGGCAGGCAGGCGGCGTTCAGCGTCGCGAGGCGCAGCAGCAGGTCGTGGCGGCCGCGCAGGTGCGCGCGCTCGTGCGCCACGACGGCCTGCAGCCCGTCCGCGGGGAGCGCGCCGACGAGCGCCTCGGTGACCACGACCCGGCCGCCCTGCGCTCGCGAGCTGAAGGCCGCGGGGGCGCCGCCGGCCACGACGACCACGTCGAGGCCGAGCGTCCGCTCGGTGCGGATCGCGCAGGCCGCGGCGAGCAGGTCCACCCGCCGGTCGGCGGCGTGCCACCCGCCGGCGACGGGCTCCAGTCGGGTGAGGACGAGCGCCGCGCCGGCGCCGCAGGTCGCGAGCGCCAGCCAGGCGACGACGGTCGCGATCCAGCCGACGCCCACGACGGTCTCCCGGAAGGCGACGACGAGCATCGCCGTCCACAGCGCGCTGCCGAGCACCGCCGCGGCGCCCGTCGCGAACACCGCGAGCCAGAGGGCGAGGGTCGCTCTGGGGAAGCGCAGCGCCGTGCGCCCGGTCGTGAGCAGTCGCGGCGCCGCGAGGATGCAGAGCAGCGCGACCCCCAGCAGGGCGGCGAGCACCGCCATCAGGACCGGTCCCGCCCGAGCGCGTGGCGCAGGACCGCGAGGTCGTCGTCGTCGAGCTGCTCGGCGAAGGACATGAGCGCCGTTCGCCGGTCCGCCGACTCGAGCAGCGTGGCGAGCATCGCGTCGGCCGCGGACGTCCCCGCGATCCTCGGCAGCGCGAACCGGGCCTCCGGCCCCTCCTGCCGGTGCACGACGCCGGCGGCCTGCAGCCGCGTGAGCACCGTGATGACGGTGGTGAAGGCGGGCCGCGGCTCGTCGGCGGGCCAGGCGTCCAGCACCTCGCGCACGCTCATCTGGGCGTCGCCGGTGCGGAGGATCGACAGCACCGTCGACTTCAGCGCACCGTGCGCCCGTCGTGACACCATCCGCACCTCCCGGTCGCCCACCATGCTGCACCACCGCGAGCGCCCGCCGCGGTCCTGCGAGCCGCCGCGGCGTCCGCCTGGCGCCCGCAGCGCCACCTGGCGCCGAGCGCTCGGCGCCAGCTGGCGCTCAGGCCGCCGATCCGCGGAGCGCCGCCGTGCGGTCCGCGACCGCCCGCGCCCCGTCCTCCGCGACCAGCGCGGCGTTCGCGCCGGCACCCGCCATCGCGCCGGACGCCATGGCGACCGGGACGTTCCCGTACGGCTGCACGACGTTCCCGGCCGCGAAGAGCCGAGGGTGGCTCGTCGCGCCGGACATCGTCACCTGCAGCGGCGCACCGGGCAGGTCGGCGCGCTCGAGCGCGATCCCGCCGAGCAGGTCCAGGGGCACGGTCGGCGCCCCGCCCGTGAAGACGGCGTCCACCTCGCGCTCCCGCCCGTCCTCGGTGACGAGGGTCAGCGCCTCGCCGCGCACGACCTCGCGCACCGGGTCGCGGACGATCCGCACGCCGCGGGCGACGAGCCGGCCGAGCGCGGCCTCGTCGCACGGTTCCGCGGCGGCGCTGAAGACGACGACGTCGTCGGAGAGCTGCCGGACCAGCTCGGCCTGGTGCAGGCTCTGCGGCCCGGTCGCGAGGACCGCGAGCCGCTGCCCGGCGACCTCCCAGCCGTGGCAGTACGGGCAGTGGAGCGCGCGCCGGCCCCACTCCTCGCGGAGACCCGGCACGTCGGGCAGCACGTCGCGCACCCCGGAGGCGACGACGACGACCCGCGCCGTGTCCTCCTGCCCGTCCGCGCGGAGCACCCGGATGCTCTCGCCCTCGTCGCGCAGCAGGCGGACGTCGCCCTCGACCACCTCGACGCCGTAGCGCCGCGCCTCCGCGCGACCGCGATCGAGCAGCTCGGCGGGGTCGAGGCCGTCGTGCCCGAGCACCCCGTGCATGTGCGCCGCGACCGCGTTCCGGGGCGCACCCGCGTCGATCACCAGCGTGCGGCGCCGCGAGCGCCCGAGCATCTGCGCGGCGCTCAGCCCTGCGGCCCCGCCGCCGACCACCACCGCGTCCCAGTCCTGCGTCATGGGGCCAGCGTCGTCGACGACCATCCCGGACTGCAATCGGACTTGCGGAGATGGCAAGGTGGGTGCATGGACGCCGCGCTTGAGCAGGTCGGTCCCCGGCTGCGTGCGGCCAGGCGGGCGCGCGGCTGGACGCTGGAGGTGCTGGCGGAGCGGTCCGGCACCTCCGCCAGCACGATCTCGCGGCTGGAGTCGGGGAAGCGGCAGGCGTCGCTCGAGCTGCTGCTGCCGCTGGTCCGGCGGCTCGGGATCCGCATCGACGACCTGCTGCCGGGTCCGCCGGCCGACCCGCGCGTCCGCCGCGCGCCACGACGCGCCGACGGGGTCCTCGTGGCTCCGCTGACGCTCGAGGACGCGCCCGTCCAGGGGTTCAAGCTGGTGCTGCAGCCGGTCGCGGCGCCTCCGGAGCCGCGCGTGCACGACGGCTTCGAGTGGGTCTACGTGCTGAGCGGCCGGCTGCGGCTGGAGCTGGGTGGGCAGGAGCACCTGATCGAGCCGGGGGAGGCGGTGGAGTTCGACACCCGCGTGCCGCACGCCATGAGCGCGACGGCCGAGGGGCCCGCGGAGGTGCTCAGCATCTTCAGCCCGGCGGGCGAGCGGATGCACACGCACGGCGCGGGCTGACACGGCGCGTGTCGCGTAGCGGCTCCCGGCGCCCGCCGCGCCACCTGGCGACGAGCGCTCGTCGCCAGGTGGCGCTCAGGACGACGATCTGCGGCACGGGTCGGGTCGGGTCAGCGGTAGCCGGGGGCGGCGGGCAGCCCGAAGTACTGCTCCAGCGTGTGCGCGCCGGAGGCGTGGTAGTCCGCCGCGCGCGGCTTCCCGAGATAGCGGTAGTGCCACGGCTCGTACTGGATGCCCGTCACCGGCTTCCTGCCCCGCTCGTACCGGAGGATGAAGCCGTGGCGCCAGGCGTGCGCGCGCAGCCAGGCGGCCGCGTCCGTGCCGGCGAAGGCGACCGACAGGTCCTGGGTCCGGGACGCGCCGCCCAGGTCGATCGCGAGGCCGGTCTGGTGCTCGCTGTACCCGGGCCGCAGCGTCAGCTTCTCGGTCGCCGCGCGGCCGATCGAGCCCAGGTTCCGCTCGTAGATCCGGCGCTGCACCGTGTACGGCCGGTAGGCCGAGAGCGAGACGAGGACGACGCCGTCGCCGTCCGCGGCGTCGAACATCCGCTCCAGCGCGCGGGCCGCCGGGCGGCGCAGCTGCGGCGCGTTCGTGTGCCGCACGTCCGGGGCGACGAGGTCGCGCGGCACCCAGCTGCGCGGTGACAGCGGCCGGCGCTTGTCGACGACGACAGCGAGGCTGCCGGGGGCGTCGAGGTCGGGGGTCGTGCGCGTCGTGCGCGCGGGGACGAGGTCGGAGGGCGACGGGTGCGGTGCCGCGGTGGCCGTCGCCGCGGTGCGGGTCGGCGTGCTCGGGCCCGTGGAGCAGGCGGACAGCGCCGCGGTGAGGGGCAGGACGACGGCGGCGCCGAGGGCGGTGCGACGGGAGAGCGAGGGGGCGCACATGGCGGCAGGCTAAGCACCACGCCCGGCGCGCCGCGGTCCGCCGCGCCCCGGGCACCCCGGCGCCTACCGTGAGCGCGTGGGACACGGGCACCAGCACGGCGAGGCTCCGGACCTGCGGCTGCGCCGGTGGTCGCGCACCGCGGTGGTCGTCGTCGTGGTCCTGGCCGGCCTCGCGGCGCTGCTCGGGATGGCGCAGACCTGGCCGGACGCCAGCCGGGTCGACCGGCTGCAAGGGCGGTTCCCCTACGCGGCGCCCGGCGTGACGATCGTGCACGCCCGGCTGCTCGACGTCCGCACGGCCTGCAGCGGATCGGAGGCGCCGGGCACGACCGCCTGCGGCGACTCGCGGGCCCGGATCCTCGACGGCCGCAGCCGCGGCCGCACCGTGCCGCTCGCGCTCACGCCCGACGTGGTCGCGACCCACCTGCGGGCCGGCGACCGGATCCTGGTCCTCGACACCGCCGCCGCCGCCCAGCCGGGGCTCAGCGCCGGGTCGCCCGGGTCCGCCTTCTCCTTCTACCGCGCCGACCGCGGCTCGAACCTCATCTGGCTGGCGGTGCTCTTCGCGCTCGCGGTGGTGCTCGTCGCCTGGCGGAGGGGGCTCATGGCGCTGCTCGGCCTCGGCTTCGCCGGCGTCGTGGTCGTCGGGTTCCTGATCCCCGCCCTGCTGAGCGGGCGGCCCGCGGTGCCCGCGACCCTGTCGGCGTCCGTGCTCATCCTGATCGTGCTGCTCTACGCGACGCACGGGATCTCGATGCGGACCTCGGTCGCGCTCGTCGGCGCGCTCATCGGGCTCGCGATGTCGGTCGGCTTCGCCTGGTTCGGGGTGATCGGCTCCCGGCTGGCGGGCGTCGGCGACGACGCGGCCGGCCTGCTCACCTTCAACGTGCGGTGGATCGACGTGCAGCAGCTCGTCGTCGCCTCCGTGGTCCTCGCCGGGCTGGGGACGCTGAACGACGTCACCGTGACCCAGGCGTCGGCGCTCTGGGAGCCGCGGGCGGCCGCACCCGCCACCCGGACCTGGCGGCTGTTCCTCGGCGCGATGCGGATCGGCCGCGACCACGTCGCCTCCACCGTCTACACGCTCGTGTTCGCGTACCTCGGCACGGCGGTCGTGCTGCTCGTCGCCGTGCAGCTGTCCGCCGGCACTCCCGGCGACCTGCTCACCTCGGAGGACGTCGCGCTGGAGATCGTGCGGACGCTCGTCGGCGGCCTCGCGCTCGTGCTCGCGATGCCGGTGACGACCGCGATCGGCGCCCTGGTCGTCGCCGGTGCGCAGCGGCTCGACGAGCCGGCCGCCGCACCGTCGCGGCCCCGGGACGCCCGGCGCGCACCCGGGCCGCAGTACCGGCGCTCGTCCCCGGTGCCCGCGCACCTGCCGTCTGCCGGCGACGAGCTGCGGCGCTTCCCGACCGACCCGTGGGGGGCCGACTGAGCGGCGCGCCCGGCGTCCTCTCGGCGCCCTGAGTGCCACCTGGCGCCGAGCGCTCGGCGCCAGGTGGCGCTGCGGGCGACTACTGCCGCAGGACGGCGGCGAGGCGCGCCGCGCGCGGGGAGGTGAGGACCTGCTCGAGCGTGATCGGCTCGCCGTCCGGGCCCGACAGCGGGATGCGCCAGTTCGGGTACTCGTCCGAGGTGCCCGGCTGGTTCTGCGTGCGCACGTCCCCGACCAGGTCCACCAGCGCCGCCGAAGTCAGCCGCGCGGGCGTCAGCGTCAGGTATCGGTGCAGCGCGAGGACCGTCTCCTCCTCGTCCGCGTCGTCCGCCAGCAGGCCGCGGCGGCGCAGCTCGTCCAGCCACACCCGCTGCTCGGCGCGGTCGTCGGCGACCTCCTCCTCGACGCTCCGGGTCAGCAGGCCGAGCTCCGCGCGCAGCCGCACGTGCGTGTGCTGCAGGTAGCCGGCGGTCGGCGGCAGGTCGTGCGTGGTGACGCTCGCGAGGCACGCCTCGCGCCAGTCCTCCGCCGGCAGCGGGGCGCCATCCCGGTTCTCGAACCAGAGGATCGAGGTGCCGAGGATGCCGCGGGAGGCGAAGTAGTCGCGCGCCTGCGGGTCGACGACGCCGAGGTCCTCCCCGACGACGACCGCGCCGGCGCGGTGCGCCTCGAGCGCGAGCACCCCGATCAGCGCCTCGTGGTCGTAGTAGACGTACGCGCCGCGGTCGGCGTCCATGCCCTCCGGCACCCACCACAGCCGGAACAGCCCGATGATGTGGTCGACCCGCACGCCGCCCGCGTGCCGGAGCACCGCGGCGATGAGGTCGCGGAACGGCGCGTAGCCGCTCGCCTCGAGCGCGTCCGGGCGCCACGGCGGCTGCAGCCAGTTCTGGCCCAGCTGGTTGAAGGGGTCCGGCGGCGCGCCGACCGACACGCCCCGGGCGTAGGCGTCGCCGAGGCGCCACGCGTCCGCGCCGCCCGGGTGCACGCCGACCGCCAGGTCGTGCATCGTCCCGATCGACATGCCGGTGCCCGCCGCCTTGGACTGCGCGTGCGCCAGCTGCTCGTCGAGCAGCCACTGCAGCCACGCGGTGAACTCGACGTCGTCGGCGTGCGCCTCGCGGAACGCGGCGACCTCCGGCGACGACGGGTCCCGCAGCTCGGCGGGCCAGGTGCGCGCGTCGTTGCCGTGGTGCTCGGCGAGCACGCTCCAGGTCGCGAACTGCGTCAGCGCCTCGCCCTCCCGCGCGCGGAACGCGGCGAGGTCCCGCTCGCGGCCCGCGGTGCGCGGCACGGCGAACAGCAGCCGGAGCGCCTCCCGCTTCGCCGCCCAGGCGGTGTCGCGGTCGATGCGATCGCCGCTCGCGCGCTCCCGCACCCGCTTCGCCAGCACGGTCAGGCGCGCCCGAGCGCGGGACGGCATCGACGCGAGCTCCGGCACCGCCTCCACCCGCAGGTACAGCGGGTTGAAGAAGCGGCGGGACGACGGCAGGTAGGGGGAGGGCTCGAGCGGCGGCAGCGGCTCGGCGGCGTGCAGCGGGTTGACGAGCACGAAGTCGGCGCCGAGGTCCGCGCCGGCGAAGACGGCGAGGTCCGTGAGGTCGGTGAGGTCGCCGACGCCCCAGGACTGCTCGCTGCGGACGCTGTAGAGCTGCGCGGCGACGCCCCAGCCGTGCGGCGGCAGCGGCAGCCGGTCCGGCGTGACGATCAGCGCCGCCTCGGCGCTCGTGTCGCCGGAGGTGCCGACGAGACGGTGGTAGCCGAGCGGCAGGTCGCCCGGCACCCTGAAGGTCGCCTCGCCGATCACGCGGCCGTCGACCTCGCGCGGCGGCACCCACTGGTCCGCCTGCTCGAGCGCTCGGACGCCGCCGTCCTCCAGCCGCACCTCGAGGTGGGCGGGGTCGCCGTCCGGCACGTGCATCCACACGAGCCGTTCCCGCCCTCCGGTCGCCATCACCGTGCCGGGGAGCATCCGCCGCCACGGCGCGTCCCACGCCCTCTGCAGCGCGGCGACCGGGTCGGCGGCGTCGACGCCCTGCGCGGTGAGCACCGCCGTCAGCGTCTCCGCGGACACGGTCCGCTCCACGCCCTTCCAGTCCGTGAAGGACGTGGACACGTGCAGCGCGTGCGCGAGGTCGAGCAGGGCCGGTTCGGGCGCGGTCACGCCCGCGATCCTCCCAGCCGCGCCCGGAAGTCCGTTCTGAAGGTGATCCGGCGAAGCCGGATCACCTTCAGAACGGACAGTGCTCGCTCGCGCGGGGATTGCGTATTCGGCACTCGGTGACGGATCTGCACGCCGGCAGCGGCGAACTCGTCACGGAGCGCCGAATACGCGGCCCGGGTCAGCGGCGCCGGTGGAGCAGCGCGAGCACGCCGATCACGAGCGCGCCGAGCGCGACGACCAGCGCCGCGACCGACAGCCCGGTCGGCAGCGCGAGGTCGGCGGAGGCGGGCGCCGCCTCGGCCTGCGCCGCGTCCTCGCCGTCGCCGCCGCCGTGGTCGTCGTGCTCCGCGGGCGGCGAGTCCTGCACGTAGAGGGTCGGCGCCGGGTGCTCCGGCTCCTCGCCCGACGCGGGGGTCGGCTCGTCCCACCGCACGACCTGGCCGTCCGAGTACGTCTGCTCGACCGGCAGCAGCACGCTGCCGACGGCCGGCACGTCGCCGACGCGGACGATGAACCGCTGGGTCGCGCCCTGCCCGATGCCGTCGCCGGTCGCCCGGTACTCGACGGCCCGCGTCGTGCCCGACCCGTCGGTGCGCGCGGTCCATCCCGCGATCGACTGCGGTTCGAGGTCGCCCAGGGAGGCGGGCAGGGTGATCCGCACGCCGGTCGTCCTGGCCGAGTCGACCTCGTTCGGCACCGAGAAGGCGAGGTCGGTCGCCTCGCCCGCCGTCGCCTGCTCGGGGTCGACGTGGACGTGGGCGCTCGCCGCGAGCGGTGCGGCGAGCACGAGCGCGCCGGTGAGCAGCGCGGCGGGCAGCAGGCGCCTCATCGCTCGGCGCCCTGCTCCTCGCGGCGGCGGGACCGCAGGACGACGAGGAGCACGGCGACGACCGCGGCGAGCACCACGCCGCCGCCGACCGCGCCGGCGACGATCGCGCCGCCGGGCACGCCGGTGGACGCGGTCGGCTGCGCGACGGCGTCGGCGTCCGCGCACGGGCTGGTCGTGCTGCCCTCGGCCGCCGCAGCACCTGCGGCGGGCCGGTAGTCGAACGAGTAGGAGTCGCCGACGGGGTGGCCGTCGCTCGACACCGCCCGCCAGGTGACGGTGTAGTCGCCCGCGCCGCCGAGCGCGACGGGGACGGACATGGCGTCGCCCTCGATGCGCGCGCACGCGGTCTCGAAGTGGCGGCCGCCGGTGCCGGTGACGGTGATCGCGTTGCGGCCGCCGCCGAGCTCGAGCACCGCGGCGTCGAAGGTGAGGTCGACGGAGGACGCCGACGAGACGGTGCCGCCCTCGGCGGGGGTCGCCGTCACCAGCTGGTCGTGCGCGGAGGCCGGCAGGGCCGGCATGAGCGCGAGGAGGAGCGCGGCGGTGCCGACGAGGGCGAGCCGCGGTGGGGATGGGTGGATGGAGTGCATGGTCCTTGCCTGAGTCGGGGTCGCCGGGCGCGCCAGCGGGTACGGGGGCCGCGCCGCGCGGCGGCGGGCCGTCGTGTTCGTCCTGGATCAGGCGGGCAGGGGCGGGCCGCGGTCCCGGTGCGCGGCGAGCAGTGCGGCCGCCGGCAGCGGCAGCCGCTGCGGGACGGCGGGGCGTGCGGAGCGGCCGCCGACGACGACCGGGACGAGCAGGACGAGCAGGCGCGCCACCGGCAGGTGCTCGAGCAGGAGGGCGAGCGCGCCCTCGCCGAACCGCCACGCCAGCACGGTGATGGCCCAGGCCGTGACGTGCGCCCACCACATCGCGGCGCCGTCGTGCATCGCCGGCATCGGCGCCGCCGCTGCGAGCGTCAGCGGGACCCCGTGCATGCCGGCCATCGGATCCGTCGCGGCGCCGGCGGCGGGCGCGCCGAGGGAGAAGACGCCGTGCAGCATCGCCTGCGCCGCGCCGACCACCGCGGCCTGCCGCCACAGGCGCGGGCGGCGGCCGACGAGCAGGAGCGCGACCGGCCAGGCGAGGGCCGCGACGGCGAGCAGCAGCGCCGGCGGCGGCGCGGTGCCACCGCCCGTCACGTGCGCCGTGAGGGCGACCAGCACGGCGGCCGCCACGGCCAGCCCGCTGCGCCCCGCTCGGGTCGCGCGGCCGTGGGAGGTCATGACCCCGCCAGCCTAGGGCGGCCGCGGGGTCGGCCGGGGCGCGGAGCGAGGTGCGCGGAGGGGGTCGTAGCCTCGGAGCGTGCCGACGTCGCTGCCCCGTTCCACCCCCTCCGCCGAAGGCGTCGACGCGGAGGCCTTCGGCCGCTTCGTCGACGCGCTCGAGGCGGCGCAGGACATCGACCCGCACAGCGTGATGCTCGTGGTGCACGGGAAGGTCGTCGCCGAGGGCTGGTGGGCCCCCTACACGGCCGAGCGGCTGCACCTGCTCTACTCGCTGAGCAAGACGTTCATGTCGACGGCGGCCGGCTTCGCGGTCGCCGAGGGACTGCTCGGGCTCGACGACGCGGTCGCCGACCACTTCCCGGCCTTCCGCGACGAGCTGCCGGAGCGCAGCCGCCGCATCCGCGTGCGCGACGCCCTCGCGATGGCGAGCGGGCACCACCAGGACATGATCCAGGCGGCCGTCATGACGGACCCGGCCGAGCCGGTGCGCGGCTTCCTGCTGCACGAGCCGGAGTCCGAGCCCGGCACCGTCTTCGCCTACAACCAGCCCGCGAACTACACGGTCGCCGCGATCGTGCAGCAGGCGGCGGGCACGGACCTCGTCGGCTACCTTCGCCCGCGCCTGCTCGACCCGCTCGGCATCGGGCCGGTGTCGTGGCAGCAGGTGCCCGAGGGTCGCTCGATCGGCTTCTCCGGCCTGCACGCCACCACGGAGGCGATCGCGAAGCTCGGCCTGCTGCACCTGCGCGACGGGGTCTGGGAGGGCGAGCAGCTGCTGCCGGCCGGCTGGGCCGAGGCGACGCGCACGAGGCACATCGGCACCGACGCGGAGACGAACGTCGACTGGGCGCAGGGCTACGGCTACCAGGTGTGGATGGCGCGGCACGGCTACCGGGGCGACGGCGCCTACGGCCAGTTCTGCGTGATCCTGCCGGAGCAGGACGCCGTGCTCGTCACGACGATGGCGACCGACGACATGCAGCAGGTGCTCGACGCCGCATGGCAGCACGTGCTGCCGGCGCTCGGCGGGGGCGGCACCGCCGAGGCCGACGACGCGCTCGCCGCGCGGCTGGGCGGGCTGGCTCTCGAGCCGTCGGCGGGGGAGCCCGCGATCGAGCGTCCGCCGGTGACGACGTGGCGCGGCGACGTCGCGGCCGAGCTGCAGGAGGACGGCCGCGTCCGCCTGTCCGACGGCGTGACCGCGCTGCTGCTGCCGATCGGCGGCGACGGCTGGACGGTCGTGGACGACGACACCGCGGCGTCGCCGGTCGCGGTGAGCGGCGGGTGGCGCGGCGACGTGCTGCACCTGGACGTGCTGTTCCTCGAGAGCCCGCACCGCATGGACGTGCAGCTGGCGCCGGACGGCACCGCCACCGCGACCTTCCGCACGCAGCCGCTCGTGCTGGGCGCGTCCACGCCGCTGCTCGCGCACCGGGCGCCGCTGCCGCTCGGCTGACCGGTCCGCGGGCCGACCGGCCTGCAGGGCCGGTGAGGGCCGCTCGCTACGCTCCGCGCATGCCCTCCTCGCCCGTGACCGGTCCCGTCGTCGTGCTGGGCGGAGGCTCGCTCGGCTCGGCGATCCTCTCCGGCCTCGCCGCCGCGGGCCTCGACGGCCTGCGGACGACGACCCGCACCGCCGCCTCCGCGCACCGCTACGACGGCACGGGGATCGACGCGACGAGCGTCGAGGACGACCCCGACGCGAACCGCGCGGCCGTGCGCGACGCCGCGGTCGTGGTCGTCGGCGTGAAGCCGGCCGGCACCGCCGAGATGCTCCGCGCGATCGGGGACGCGCTGCCCGCCGACGCGGTCGTGGTCACGCTGGCGGTCGGCACGCCGATCGCCGCGCTCGAGCCGGCGCTGCCCGAGGGCGCCGCGCTCGTGCGCGCCATGCCGAACACGCCCGTCCGCGTGAACCGCGGCGTGACGGGCCTCGCCCGCGGCTCCGCCGTCGCCGACGAGCGGTTCGCCGAGGTGCGGTCGCTCTTCGGCCTGCTCGGCGAGGTCGTCGTCGTGCCGGAGGAGCGGATCGACGCCGTCGCGGCGGTCGCGGGCTCCGGCCCCGCCTACGTCTACCTGCTGCTCGAGCGCTTCGCCGCCGCCGCGGTCGGGCTCGGCTTCGAGCGGGAGGACGCGGAGCGGATGGTCGCCGCGACCTTCGGCGGCGCCGTCGCGATGGGGGACGCGACGGGGGAGGCGCCCGCCGTGCTGCGCCGCGGGGTGACGAGCCCGGGCGGCACGACCGCGGCGGCTGTCGCCGTCTTCGACGAGCGCGACCTCGGCGGCCTGATCGCCGACGCGCTCGACGGTGCGATGCGCCGGGCGGCGGAGCTCGCCGCGCGGTAGCCCCGCCGCGACGCGCGGTCGCCGTGGCGTCGCGCGGTCGGTGCGCCGACCGCGGGACGCCGCAGCGACCGCGCGACGGCGGGGAGGCCGGGCGACGGGGGAGCGGCCGGCGGCGGTCAGGTGCCGTCCGGCGGGTGCAGCAGCAGCTCCACCCGCTCGGCGAGGTACGGCGCGAGGTCCCGGGCCGCGTCCTCCGGCGCCGAGACGCTCCAGCGGACCTTCACCCCGCCGTCGGCGATGAGCAGGGGGCCGGAGGCCCGGATGCCGGTCGGGGTCAGCTCGATCGGTGGGGCGTCGTAGTCGATCGTCTCGCCCGGCGCGAAGGGGCCGCGGAACGCCGCGGCGCGCACCTCGCGCCGCGCCTCCACCGACAGCGCCGCGTAGCGGGCGTGGCCGGGCGGCGCGCTGCGCACGGTCGCCCCCGTCGCGCGGACGGCGCCGTCGGGGTGCAGCAGCAGGACGCCGAGCCGCCACACCCGCCCGAGCGGCCTGAGCCTCGCGGCCCGCATGACGCCGAACCGGCGTCGGGCGGGCTCGAAGCGCGCCAGCGCCTCGTCGGGAGCGCCCTCGGCGGCGAGGCGCTCCGCGGTCGCGCGGAACGCGAGGACCGCCGCTTCCGCCGCCGCCTCGTCGTCCACCCGCGCAGGCTACGGCCCCACGACTGGGGGCGACGACGCGCCGATCCGGCCCGCGCGGGGCCTCCGAATCCTCGATCGATCGCGACAGCATGGGACCATTCCCCGCGGCTCGCGCCGCACCGACACTGCACGGAACGGAGCATCGATGCGACGCTTCAAGCACCGCCTCCTCAGCGAGGACGAGCTGCACGCCGCCGCGGCCGCCGTCGCGGTCGAGCAGGGGCTGCACGCCGTGTCGCTGCAGGCGGTCGCCGACCGCCTGCAGGTGCCGCTGAAGTCGGCGCTCGCGCTGCGGCCGGTCGAGGCCGACCTCGTCTCCGCCGCCTACACGTCCGTCGTCGCCGCCGAGCTCGCCGAGGTGAAGCGTCTCGTGCTGGGCCGGCCCGCGCCGCGCGGCCAGCTGACCGCGCTGCTCGACACCCTGGGGCAGCCGTCGCGCGCGGAGGTCGACGCCGTCTGGCTCGAGGCCTGGGGCCTCGGCCGACGCAACCCGGCCCTCGCCGCCGCGGTGCGCGCGGAGGAGGGCGCCTGGCACGCCTTCGTGGGCGCCGTGATCCGGCGGGGCGTCCGCGCCGGGGACTTCCCCGAGGTCGACCCCGACGCCGTCGCCTCCCGGCTGCTCGTGACGCTCACCGGCGTGAACGCCTACGCCCTCGTCGACTACCGCAGCCACGTCGATCGCGCGGAGCTGCTGCGGGCCGTCGCCCGCGCGGAGCTCGGCATGGTCTTCGACGGGGTCGAGGCGGTGCCCGCGTGCTGACGCCCGGCAGTCGAGGCGCCGGTCCGGACGCAGCGGGGTCGCGGCAGACTGCCGGTCGTGCTCGACGCCTTCCTCGCGCTGCTCGCCGGCGTGCGGGCCGAGACCCCCGAGGACGCCGAGTTCCTGTACGACCCGGCGACGGCCGCCGGAGCGCTCCGGCTCGCGAACCTTGAGCGGTACCTCGCGCTGATCGACGGCACCGACACCGCGCTCGTGGGCGAGGCGCCCGGCTGGCGCGGTGCGACGATCACCGGGGTGCCGTTCATGAGCGTCCGGGAGCTGGCGATGCGTCCCGGTCCGCTGACCGCCGATCCCGCCGGGGACGGGTACCGGGTCCCCGATGCGCCGGGCGCGGAGTGGGAGCTGTCCGCCTCCGTGGTGCAGAAGGCGCTGCGGGCGTGGAGCGGACCGCCGCCGGTCTGCTGGCCCGTGGTCCCGAACCATCCGTTCCGGGCCGGGGACCCGCTGACGAACCGCCCGCCCCGGGTGCCGGAGGTCCGCGCGGGCGCACCGGTCGCGCTCGAGCTGCTGCGCGCCCTCCGGATCCGCCGCGTGATCGCGGTCGGGCGCAAGGCGGAGGCGGCGCTGGCGCTGGCCGGCGTCGACGCGGTCGCGGTGCGGCACCCGGCGCAGGGCGGTGCGGGGATCTTCGCCCGCCAGATGGCCGCGCTCGCCCCGCCCCGCTGACCCGGTCTCGCGGCGCTCGCCCGTCGACCTCCCTTCGGTCGGTGTTCGTGCCGGTATCGGCGCGCCGGAGCAGCACGAACACTGACCGAACGGCGGCACGGGCTCGGCTGCGCGCCTCCTTCTCCTGGGCGCCGTCCGAGTCCGGACCGAGCGCGGGCGGATCATCGGCTGGGAGTCGATAGCGTCCCCGGTCGTGGACACGACACCCGAGCCCCGCCCCGACGGCTACGCGGACCTGCGCGGCTACGCGGCGATCGGCGACGGCCGCACCGTCGCGCTGATCGCGCGCGACGGCCAGATCGACTGGTTCCCGGTGCCCGACCTGACGACCCCTCCGCTGTTCGCGGCGCTGCTCGACGCGGAGCGCGGCGGCCGGTTCCTGCTGCGGCCCGTCGGCGACTTCACCGCGACGCGGCAGTACGTCGACCACACCAACGTGCTGCGCACGCACTTCACCACCTCGACCGGGCAGGTCGCCGTCACCGACGCGCTCGTGACCGGCATCGCCGGCCGGCTGCCGTGGACCCAGCTGGTGCGCCGCATCGAGGGCGTCACCGGCTCGGTGGAGATGACCTGGTGCGTCGAGCCCGGCAACGTGCTCGGCGACCACGCCGTCACGCGCTTCGACACCGGCTCGGTGCCGCTGCTGCGCGCCGAGAGCATCGACATCGCGCTCGTGACCGGGGACGCGGGCAGGCAGGACCCGGTGCACCCGGGCAACGGCCCGGCGACCGACTGGAGCGCCGACTTCCGCGGCGCCTTCACGACGCACGAGGGGTCGCGGCACGTGCTCGCGCTCATGGGCACGCAGGACGAGCCGGTGCACGTGCCGACCGTCGAGACCGCCGACGCCTCCATCGAGCGCACGATCGAGGGGTGGCAGGCCTGGTCGAGCCACTTCGACTGGCAGGGGCCCTGGCAGGAGCAGGTGCACCGCAGCGCGCTGGCGCTGAAGCTGCTGCTCCACAGCCCGACCGGTGCGATCGCGGCGGCCGCGACGACGTCGCTGCCCGAGTCCTTCACGAAGGCGAAGAACTACGACTACCGCTTCGCGTGGGTGCGCGACCTGTCGTACACGGTCGACGCGATGCTGCGGTTCGGGCTGACGGAGGAGCCGCACGCCGCGGTGTCCTGGCTGCTCAAGGCGCTGAAGCACGGCACGAAGGACGGCATGGCCGTGTTCTTCGACCTCCAGGGGCAGGAGGTCGACGACGTGCGGCGCAGCGACGCCGCCGGGTGGCGCGGGCACGGGCCGGTGCTGACCGGGAACGACGCGAGCGGGCAGCTGCAGCTCGGCAACTACGCCGACGCGATGCGGCTGCTCGAGGCCTACCTGTCCCGCGGGAACCTGATCGACGAGTCGTCGAGCGACCTGCTCGTGCGGCTCGCGGACGAGGTCTGCGCGCGCTGGAAGGACAAGGACAGCGGGATGTGGGAGCTGCCGCAGCGGCGCCACTACGTCTCCAGCAAGATGGCGTGCTGGCAGGCGCTCGAGGCAGCCTGCCGCCTGCACGACATGGGCTACGTGCTGCCGCCGGACGGTGCGCGGAAGCGGTGGGAGCGCGCGCAGCGCCGGATCCGCCGCTGGGTCGAGAAGCACGGGTGGGACGAGCGCCGCGGCACGTACCTCATGTACAAGGGCGGTGACGCGCTCGACACCTCCGTCCTGCTGCACACCGTCAGCGGCTTCGACCGGGGCGAGCGGATGTCCCGCACCATCGACGCGATCCGGGCCGAGCTGGGCGCCGGGCCCCTCGTCTACCGCTACAGCGGGATGCGCAGCGAGGAGGCGACCTTCACGGCGTGCGCCTTCTGGACCGCCGCCGCGCTCGCCTGCGTCGGCCGCCTCGACGAGGCGGTGACGCTGATGGACGAGCTGGTGCGGCTGCCGAACGACGTCGGCCTGATGACGGAGCAGATCGAGGAGGGCACCGACGCCTTCCGCGGCAACACGCCACAGGCGCTCAGCCACCTGGCGCTGATCCAGGCGGCGAGCACGATCCACCAGCTGAGCTGAGCCGGGGGAGCGCCGCCGCCCGTCGCGCCGGCGCCCGGTGCGCTCGCGCCCGCTCGCTCAGGGGCGATAGCTGCGGATCAGCTCGATCACGGCGTCGAGCGCGGTCTCGAGGGGGACGGTCGTGCGGCGGGTCTGGGTGAGCAGCAGGCCGCCCTGCACCGCGGCGAGGAGGGCGAGCGCCAGCCGGTCGGTGTCCGTGTCGTCACGCAGGAGGCCGGTGTCGCGCATCGCGGCCAGGCCGCTGCGGATCGGGGCCTCCCACTGCTCGAAGCTGTCGACGACGTCGGCGCGGGCGTCGGGGTCGTCCTCGGCGACCTCGGTCGCGATCGACCCGATGGGACAGCCGCCGGCGCAGTGGCGCGCCCGCTGCAGCGCGACCAGGCGGTCGCGCCAGCGGGACAGGGCGTCGAAGTCGTCCAGGGCGTCGAGCTCGGGTCGTTGCGCCGCGAGCACCTCGGCTGTCTGACGGGCGAGGACGGCGCGCATCAGCGTCTGCTTGTCGCCGAAGTAGTGGTACAGCTGCGAGGCGCTGACCCCCGCCTCGCGCTGCACGTCCTCGATGCCGGTGCGCGTGATCCCGTGCAGGAGCACCAGGCCCGCGGCGGCCTCGACGATCCGGGACCGCGTCGCCTCGCCCTTCGCAGTCAGTCGCCTGGGCGGTGCGAGGTGCTGCTCGGTCGTCGTACGCATGACGGCATGGTAGCCGAAAATGGAGTTGCGACTCCAAAACGGGACATGCAGTGTGGAGCGATCACTCCAGTCTGGAAAGGACTCCTCATGACCTCCTCGATGCTCGGCACGACCGCCCTGGTGACCGGCGGGACCAGCGGCATCGGCCGCGCCGCCGCCGCGGCCCTCGCCGCTCGCGGCGCGCACGTCGTGATCTCGGGCCGCGACGCCGCTCGCGGCGACGCGGCGGTCGCGGCCATCCGGGACGCCGGCGGCGCAGCGGACTTCGTCGCGGCCGACCTCTCCGACGCGGAGAGCGCGCGGGCGCTCGCGGCCCGCGCCATGGAGCTGGGCGGCGGCCACGTCGACGTCCTCGTCAACAGTGCCGGGATCTTCCCCTTCGGCCCCACCGCGGAGACGACGCAGGCCGACCTCGACCAGGTCCTCGCGATCAACGTCGCGGCGCCGTACTTCCTCGTCGCCGCACTCGCTCCCGCGATGGCCGAGCGCGGCCACGGCGCGATCGTCAACGTCACCACGATGGTCGCCGAGTTCGGCGCGGCCGGGATGGGGCTGTACGGGGCGAGCAAGGCGGCGATGGTGCTGCTGACGAAGTCGTGGGCGGCCGAGTTCGGCCCGGCGGGGGTACGGGTGAACGCGGTCAGCCCCGGCCCGACGCGGACCGAGGGCACCGCGGCGATGGGCGAGGCCCTGGATCAGCTCGCCGCCGCCGGCCCCGCCGGCCGGCCCGGGGAGCCCGAGGAGATCGCCGAGGCGATCGTCTTCCTCGCCGCCGACGAGGCCGCCTTCGTTCACGGGGCGGTGCTCCCGGTCGACGGAGGGCGCATCGCCGTCTGACCTGCGACCTGCGGCCGTGCGGCTCCGACGGGCGACCCGTCGGAGCCGCACGCGCGGGCCGGAGCGGATGCTCCGCCGCGGCGTCCTGAATGGTCTCGTGGGCGCGCCGCGGATCCGTCGGCACCGCGGTCCGACGCGGGCGCCGCCCTAGCATGAGCCCACCATGCTGCGGTGGACCCTGCTCGTCGCCCAGCGGGGATCGAAGCAGCTCCGCGGGCTCGTCGCGCTGGTGCTCGCGGTGCAGGTCGTCGCCGTCGCGCTGGCGGCCGCGCTCCCGGCGCTGCTCGCGGCGACGGAGCAGGCGGGCGTGCGGCGGGCGCTCGCGGACTCGCCGGACACGGGGCTCAAAATCGTGGCCGCGGACCCCACCCGATCCGTGGCCGAGACCGTCCGCGGCGCGGACCGTGCGGCCGACCACCTGCTCGGACCCGCGACGGGCGCCCGCCCGCTCGTGACGGACGTCTCCGGGTTCGGCGCACCGACGGGCCCTGCGAAGGCCCGCCCGTACCTCGGCGAGCTGCCCGCCCGGGCGTTCAGGGTGTCGGCAGGATCGTGGCCCGCGTCGACCGCGGCCGATGGGGTCGTCCCCGTCGCGGTGCCGCGCGCGGGCGCGACGGCGCTCGGCGTCTCCGTCGGCTCCTCCCTGCAGCTCGGGTTCGACTCGGCGCAGGTGCGTGCTCGAGTGGTGGCCCTGTACGACCCCGTCGACCGCAGCGGCGAGGTCTGGTCCGTCGACCCGTTGTCGGCGGCGGGCGAGGACGATGCGCACGCGGACCCCGATCGGCCGTACGGCGACCCGATCGACGTCGTCGGCCCCCTGATCGTCGCGCCCGGCACGCTCGACGCGCTCGACGTCGCAGCGAGCGGCGTCCACGTCGCCTACCGGCCCGACTTCGCGGCGGCGACCGTGGACGGGCTCGACGCCCTCGCCGGACGGCTGGCGTCGATCGACCAGGTCGTCGCGGTGGACGTCGGCGCGGTCGCCGACAGCGTGAGCGCGCGGACGCGGCTCGGTGCGGCGGTCGACGGCGTGCTCGGCCAGCTGCTGATCACGCGGACGACCGCGGCGGTCGCGGGACTGCTGCTGGTCGTGCTCGCGAGCACCGTGCTCGTGCAGGCCGCGCTGCTGCTCGACGCGGCGCGGGCCGACCAGCGCGCCCTGCTCGCGGCGCGAGGGGCGTCGAGGGTGCAGCTGATCGCCGTGGCGGCATGGGAGGCGGTCGTCGCGTCGGCGGTCGCCGTGCTCCTCGGGGTGCCGCTCGGCTCGGTGATCGCATCCCTGCTGCGCGCGGAGCCGACCGCACCGACGGGCGGCTCCTGGGCCGCAGGGGTCGCGATGTCCGTCGTGATCGTCGTCGTGCGGCTGCTCCCGCGGATCCGCGCGGCGGAGCGCACAGCCGGGCGGCCGGCACGGGCCACCGGGCTGATGCGCACGGGCGGGGACCTGGTGCTGGTCGTGCTCGCCGGGGTCCTCGGCTGGCAGCTGCTGACCCGCCGGGTCGACACGACCGCCGGAGTCGACCCGGTGCTGGTGGCGGCCCCCGCCGCGCTCGTGCTCGCCGGCGCCCTCGTCGCGCTGCGCGTCCTCCCGCTCGTCGGTCGGCTGGGCGAGCTGCTCGCCCGGCGCTCCTCCGGTCCGGTCACCGCGCTCGCCGGGTGGGAGCTGAGCCGACGGGCCTCGCGCGCCGGCGCGAGCGTGCTGCTGGTGGCCCTCGCGATCGCCGCTGGAGCGTTCGGCGCGGTCGGCGAGGCGACCTGGCTGCGGTCGCAGCACGACCAGGCCGCGCTCGCGGTCGGCGCCCCGGTCCGGGTCGAGGCGGATCAGGCGATCGCGGCCGAGCAGGGCGCGCTGCTCGCGGACGGCGCCGCCGGCACGCCCCAGCCGACCCTCCGCCGGCCGGCCGACGTCGTGGCGGGGGACTCCGACCCGACCCTGGGCCCGGTCGCCGCCCTCGGCGGCGCGACCGTCCTCGGGCTCACGGGCCCCGCACGCGCCATGCTCGACCACGGCCGCGTCGCCGAGGAGGGCGGTGCCGCGATCGCGCGGCTGCGCGCCACGACCCGTCCGGCGGTCGGGGTGGCGCTGCCGAGGGCTGCGGGCGCGCTGCGCCTGGTGCTGCGGGCAGGGGACGAGCGCAAGCCGGTCGCGGGTGCCGCGGCGCAGGTCCGCGCGGTGCTCGAGGGCCCCGACGGCCTGCTGACGACCGTCGGGTTCGGGCTCGCGCGGCTCGACGGGCGCCCGCACGCGCTGGGCGCCCGCGTGCCCGCCGAGCGCATGCGCCTCGTCGGCTTCCAGCTCCAGGTGCTGGTCGACCAGCCCGCGCAGTACCGAGCCGGCCGAGCGGGCTTCGTGGACCTCCGGCTGCAGCGGCTGGAGGCGTCCGGCACCCGGCTGGACGTGCCGGCCGGATGGACGACGACCGGCGGGACGGGCGACCTGGAGGGCGGGCTGCAGGTGCCGGTGGAGGCCGACCTGCAGAGCAGCCCCGCGAGCGTCGCGGTGCTGGGGTGGCCGCCGGTCGACGGCGTCTCCGGCGTCTGGACGCGCGACCTCGTGCGGGACGTGGGGGCGCAGCGGGATGAGCGGTACCAGCTGGCGTTCGGGTCCGTGCTGGTCCCGTGCACCGTCTTCAACGTCGTCGCGCGCGTCCCCGGCAGCGGAGCGTCCCCGGCAGCGGGGCCGTCGCCGGACGTGGTGGTCGTCGATCAGCGGGCGCTCTCGCGCTTCCTCGTGCAGTCCGGCGACACGTTCTCGCAGGTCGACCAGTGGTGGGTCGACGTCGCGCCCGCGCGGGTCGACGCCTACCTCGCGGCGCACGCCACCACCGCCGCCGTCGGGGACGACGCGGACGGCGCCGTCGCCCTCGCCGAGCGGCTGACGCGAGGCCCGCTGCGACTGGCGACGACGCAGACGCTGCACCTGCTGCTCGCCGCGGCTGCCGGGCTCGGTCTGCTCGGGTTCGCCGTCGGGGTGGTCGCCTCGCTCGCCGCGCGGCGCCGGGAGATGGCGCAGCTGCGCGCGATCGGGCTGCGGCGTGGCGTGCTCGAGCGCCTGCTCGTGATCGAGACGACCGTCCGGGTCGCGATCGGCGCGCTGCTCGGGCTCGCGCTCGGCGTCCTGCTCGGTGCGCTCGCGGCCCCCCGCCTGGTGGTGGGCCGGGACGGCGGTCGGCCGGTGCCGTCGCCGCTCGTCGTGCTGCCGGCGCTCGAGCTGACCGCGCTCGTCGCGGGTGCGGTCGTCGCGGCAGCCGTCGCCGCGGTGCTGATCACGAGGACCTTCCGCGGGCTCGATCCCGCACGCATCCTGCGCGAGGGCGAGGGATGAGGTCGTTCCGCTTCGCGCTGCTGCTGCAGCGGCGCCAGTCGACGCGCGACCTGCCGCTGCTGCTGGTGCTCGCGCTGCTGACGCTCCTCGTCCTGGTCTGCGCGCTCGGCGGGCCGCGCCTCCTGGCCGGCACGCTCGACCGCTCCGTCCGCCAGGTGGTCGCCGACGCCCCGGACCCGGACGTCGTCGTCCAGGGACCGGTGGGGACCACCACCCCCGGATCCGACCGCCTGCTCGTGGACCCGTACGGCATCGGGTCGCTGCCGGGCCAGGTGCGGCAGCAGCTGCCCGCCTCGGTCAGGCGGGTGACCGACCCGCCGACCGCGGCCGTGACGGGGGCCGACGTGCGCCTCACCTCCGAGGACACCCGCCCTGCGCTCCAGAACGGACCGGTGGGCCTGCAGCTCGCGCTCCTGCCCGGCCCCCGCGCGGTCCGCCTGCGCGACGGCGCGCTGCCCGACAGCGGTGCGCTGCCCGGGGTGGTCGACGTCGTCCTGTCGCAGGCGGTCGCCGGCGCCACGTCGCTGCGGGTCGGCAGCGCGATGGACGTGCCGCTCGACGCGGGGAACCGGATCCGGATGCGGGTCACCGGCATCGTCGAGCGCCTGCCGGAGACGAGCCCCTCCCGGTGGCGGGACCTCGGGCCGGTCTGGTCGGCGCGCGAGAACCGGAACGGCACGGCCGCCCCGCTGCAGGCGACCGCGCTGACGGACGCGGCGGGGATCCAGTACGCCTCGGACGCGCTCGGACCCTTCAGCGTCCTGATCCGGCTGCCCGTGGTGCCGGAGCGGCTCAGCGCGGTCGGCGCGCACCGCATCGCGGCGGAGGTGGTGCGGCTGCGGGCGCAGCCGGGCGAGCTGCTGCCGCAGGGCGGCCAGGAGGTGACCGTCCGCTCGGACCTGCCGGAAGCGGTCGCCACCGCCGAGCAGCGGGCCCGGTCCGCCACCGCGCAGTTCCTGCTGCTCGCCGCGGGGGTCCTCGGCACCGGCGCCGTCGCGATCGTCCTGCTTGGCGGGCTCATCGCGGCGCGCCGTCGCGAGACCGTCGCGCTGCAGCGCGCCCGCGGCGCGTCGCTCCGGGCGGTCGCCGCGCCCGCGCTCCTCGAGTCCGCCGCGGTCGTCGTGGTCGCGGGTGCGCTCGCCGCCCTCGTCGTCGGCGTGGCGGTCTCGCCCGGTGCGGCTGCGATCGCGGCCGTCGCCCTGCTCGCGACCCCCGCGCAGGTGGGGGGGGGCGCGCGCAGCGGGGCGGGGCGGGGGGGGCCGG